>CACEGG010000008.1 GCA_902559035.1 uncultured Bacteroidota bacterium | reverse complement strand
ACACCTTTAGAGTGTCCATGTGCTGTATCAATTACTATTGCATCAACGCCTGCATCGACTAATGCTTTACATCTATCTATTGAATCATCAGAAACCCCTATAGCAGCAGCAACTTTTAATCTTCCAAAATCATCTTTATTAGATTTTGGTTTTAAAGATAATTTTTGAATATCTCTAAAAGTTATAAGCCCTGAAAGTTCATTTTTAGAATTAATAACTGGAAGTTTTTCAATTTTATGTTTTTGTAAAATACTTTCGGCCTCTTGCATGGTAACACCAACATCAGCAGTCACTAGATTTGATTTTGTCATAACTTCAGATAATTTTTTACTATTATCATTTTCAAATCTTAAGTCACGATTTGTTACTATTCCAATTAGAACATTTTTATTATTAACAATAGGAATACCTCCAATACTATATTCCCTCATACAATTTTTAGCTTCAGAAACTAATGAATTTTCTTTTAATGTCACAGGATCTAATATCATTCCAGATTCAGACCTCTTGACTTTTTTCACTTTATCAGCTTGATTTTTAATAGTCATGCTCTTATGTAAGACTCCCAATCCACCTTCTTGGGCCATTGCAATTGCCATTTTACTTTCAGTAACAGTATCCATAGCAGCTGAAACAATAGGAATATTCAAATTTATATTTTTTGAAAATTTAGATTTAATGTCTACTTCATTTGGAAGTTGTTCAGAATATGATGGAACCAATAACACATCATCGTATGTTAAACCTATACCAGTAAATTTATTTGAAGGGAGTTTCATAGCAATTAACTTATTAATTAATTGCATGCAAATATACTAAAATTTAAGGCTTTAGCACCTTTTAAAACTTAAAACTAAAAGATTAGTTGGGTAAATATTTTTGAATCATTGATAGAACCGCACATTACTACATGAATATATAACAAAACAAAGCTCCAATTTATTTTATTTGTGCGGTTCCTATCAAAAAATAACTCTTATTAAAAAACCTAAGCAAACATAATTCATAAATAATTAAAAACCTACACTATTTTTAATTAATCTAAATAAAAATAAAGAAAATCATTATTTACCCTGAAATTTAGAAAATAGTTTTAATGAATTATTATAACAAGATTCAAAATTCAATGAGTTTATATTGGTTTTAACACCAACAGAATTAAAAAAAGAAATTAATTTTTCAGTTGGAAGATTTCCTGTAAGGTCGTCTTTCGCCATTGGGCAACCGCCAAATCCTAAAATTGCTCCATCAAATCTCATACATCCTGATTGATAAGCAGAATTAACTTTATCGAACCATTGGTCAGGCTTAGTATGAAAATGAGACCCAAACTCAATTCTTGAATATTTGGGAATTAATTTTGTGAAAACATTTTGAATATCTGATTTTTTTGCAAGACCTATTGTATCTGAAATAGAGATAATATTTATACTTATTTTGCTTAGTTTATCAATCCATTTTTCAACAATTTCAAAACTCCATGGTTCACCATAGGGGTTCCCAAAACCCATAGATAAGTAAACAACAAGTTCTTTGTTAAATTTTTCACTTATAGATTTAATTTCTTTTAATTCCTGTAAAGATTCTGATATACTTTTGTTGGTGTTTCTCATTTGAAATGTCTCAGATATTGAAAAAGGATAACCTAAATAGGATATTGATGAATATTTACTTGCCTGAACAGCTCCTCTTTTATTCGCAACAATAGCTAATAATTTAGATTTAGAATTTGATAAATCAAGATTATTTATAATGAAATCAGTATCTCTCATCTGTGGAATAGCTCTTGGAGACACAAAACTTCCAAAATCAATTACATCAAAACCAACAGACAATATGGACTGTATGTAAGATAATTTATCTTCAGATGGAATCCATTCTTTAATTCCTTGCATAGCGTCCCTTGGACATTCTATGATTTTTACTGTTGACATTCTATAAAATTAACTCTAATTATCCAACAATCCAGTAAATAATAAACAGATATATGGAAATCTCAATTATATAAATATTTTTATTAACAAAACTTTTTTTATTTGAAATTGAAGCAAATTTTGATGAAAATACAGAAACCAATAAAAAAATAATAGTTGCTTGTAACCAGAAAATTAATCCTAATATTAAAAATTGAATTTGATTACTGATTTGGTCATGAAATAAAAAATTTGGAAAAAAAGCAATAAAAAATAAACTTACTTTAGGATTAAGCAGATTCATAATCAAACCCTTTTTAAATTGATTTTCACTAAACCCTTCTTCGCTTTGTTTTAAATTATCTTTTCTTTTTAAAAACACCATTACTATTAAATAGAAAAAATAAAACACACTTAATAGTTTAATCATGTTAAGTATATTTTCATTTTGTGAAATTATAACAGACAATCCTACAGCTACTAAAAAAGTATGCACTAATAATCCAGTGGTTAACCCTAAAGATATCATGAAAGCTGATTTCTTTCCTTTAATTATACTTTGAGAAATAACATACAAAATATCTGGACCAGGTGAAATTGTTAAAGTAAAGGAAGCTAACAAAAAGGTTATTAAAGTTTCTAAATCCATTAAAAAAATATTGACTTTATGTCCGTAATTTAAGGTTTATAAATTATTTTTGCACAAAAAAAATTCATGTCGCATATTCAAAAGCTAGAAAATGACCTTTCCGAATATAGAAATATATTAATTAATCATAAACTCTATTCAAATCTTGACAGTAAAGAGAAACTCGTAAAATTCATGGAAAATCATGTATTTGCAGTTTGGGACTTTATGTCTTTAATTAAAGCTTTACAAAATAACTTAACTTGTGTTGAGGTTCCTTGGACTCCTAATAAAAATAATTTAGCCGGAAGATTAGTAAACGATATAGTATTAGCTGAAGAAAGTGACATAGATTTAAACGGTAATACCAAAAGTCATTTCGAACTCTACTTAGATTCAATGTCTCAGATTGGAGCAAGTACTGATTTGATTAACTCTTTTATTTTAAAAATTATAGAATCAAAATCATATAGTAAATCTGTTAATGAAATTGATATTAATAAAGCTGTCAAAAATTTTATGGACTTTACTTTTGATATTATAGCAACAAATAAAAATCATGTTATCGCAAGTGTATTTACTTTTGGAAGAGAAGACTTAATTCCAGACATGTTTATTGAAATAGTAAAAAAACTTTCCAGTTCAAATGAAATTAAAGCTGACAACTTAATTTATTATTTAGAAAGACATATTGAAATAGATGCTGATGAGCACGGACCAATGGCACTTAAAATGATTGAAGAACTGTGTGGCAATGACGAAAAAAAATGGGAAGAAGCTACAACTGCCTCAATAGAAGCACTAAACATGAGAATCAAGCTGTGGGATTCAATTAATGAAATTATTTCTTAAGACCTAATGTCTAGCTGATTTTTTCCCCTCACGAGCCTTAAGTTATGGACTTTTATTAATTCTAAAATTTCTTTCACTTTTTTAGGATTTTTTGATGATATATTAAATTTTTCAGAGGGATCAATATTCAAATTAAATAAAAGTGGCGGATTATGTTTTTTTGGCTCCTTAAACCAGTCTGTTGTTTTTAGATGTAATTTAAAATCTCCAAGTCTAACAGCAAACAACTCATCTCCCTTATAAAAAAACATTTCATCTCTTTGACTTTCTTTTTTTCTTAATAAAGTTTCTGACAAATCATATCCATCTACGATCATATTTTTTTGAGTATCAATTTTTGCTAATGCCAAAAATGTAGTGTAAATATCTAATGTTGAACCTATTTCATTTATTATACCTGGCTTAATATTAGCACCCCAAAAAATTGTAGGTACTCTAACACCACCTTCCCAAGTTGTACCTTTTCCATTTCTTAGTAATCCAGCGCTGCCAGAGTGAGATTTATAAACTAACCAAGGGCCATTGTCAGAAGTAAAAACAACAATTGTCTTTTTATCAAGATTTAATTTTTTTAGCTCATTAATTATCAATCCAACACCATAATCAATTTCTTCAATTACATCTCCATAAAGTCCTCTTTTACTTTTTCCTAAAAATCTTTTTGAAGCATATAAGGGAATGTGTGGTAAATTATGAGATAGATAAATAAAAAAATTATCGTTTTTATAATTATTGATCAATTGAAGAGTTTTGTCAACATACCTTGAGGTTATTGTAGTTTGATCAACAGGTCTTTCAATAATATCAAAATTTTCCATTAACGGTACATTATAGCTATCGGAACTAAGTTCTTTGTTTTCATATTCAGACCAATAATTATTATTATTAATCTTATCCATATCATTTGAATAGGGAATACCAAAATAATAATCAAAACCATGATTATTTGGTAAATAATTTTTAGTATGACCTAAGTGCCACTTTCCTACAATTGCAGTCTTATAATTTTTTTCTTTGAGTTTTTCTGCTAATGTTAATTCGGTGGCGGGAAGACCACTTAACGAATTTGGAAATAAAACAGGATTTTTTGAGCTAGCCATTCCACTTCTAACAGGAAGTCTTCCTGTTAAGAGAGCAGCTCTACTTGGAGTGCATACCGAGGCAGCAGAGTAAAATTGAGTCCATTTTTGTCCTTCAAAAGCCATTTTGTCAAGGTGGGGAGTGGAAATTGTTGGATTTCCATAAACACCCAAATCTCCATAACCCATGTCATCTACAAAAATTACTATATAGTTTGGACTGTTATTATTTTGAAATCCATAAAAAGACCAAAAATTGAATAATAATGCAATAAAAAATATTTTTTTTTTAAAACCCATATTTATTCTAAATTAAAGATTAAAATCCAAATAGTAACTTATTTTTTTTAACTTACCACGCACAAATTATAAATTATGAATAATAAAATTTTATCACTGATTGTTATTTCTCTTCTAACAATTAATTTTTCATACTCTTTTCAAACCTCAAAAGCAAAGAAGTTTGCAAAATCTATTACTGAAAAAGAATTAAGTGAGCATCTGTATATTTACGCTTCTGATGAATTTGAGGGACGAGACACTGGAGAACCTGGTCAAAAAAAAGCAGTTGAATATTTAAGAAACTATTACAAATCTATCGGAATAGAGCCTGGAGATTTAGAAGGTGATTATTTTCAAGAGATGACCCTAACCATGAGAGGAAGAAGAGGTCAAGAACCAAGAACAGTTGAAACCGAAAATGTTGTTGCTATAATTAAAGGATCAGAAAAACCCGATGAATATGTTGTAATTACTGCACATCTTGATCATGTCGGAGTTGATGATAAGGGTATATATAATGGTGCTGATGACGATGGATCTGGAACTGTTGCATTATTAGAAATAGCTGAAGCTTTTAAGAAAGCTGCCGATAAAGGTAAAGGACCAAAACGATCAATTGTTTTTCTTCATGTGACTGGTGAAGAAAAAGGCTTACTTGGATCTGCTTACTATGCAGATAACCCGATTTATCCACTGGAAAATACAGTAGTAAATTTAAATGTGGATATGATAGGGAGAATTGACCCTAGCAGAAGAGAAAAGAACAGAGATTATATTTATTTAATTGGATCAGATCATGACAGTGTTGATCTTCATAATTTATCTGAACAAACCAATGCGGAGTCCGTGAATATGACATTAGACTACAGATTTAATGACAAAAACGATCCTAATAGGTTTTATTATAGAAGTGACCACTATAATTTTGCAAAAAATGGAATTCCAATCATCTTTTATTTTACCGGAACCCATGCTGATTATCATAAAGTCACAGACACACCTGACAAAATAGAATACGACTTACTTGAAATGAGATCAAGACTTATTTTTTATACTGCATGGAATATTGCTAACAGAGAAAAAAGATTGGTTGTTGATCCAAAACCAGAAAAAGTTGCATTTGAAATTTCAAGAGATGATCTTAAAAAATTTCACGGTGTTTATGCTTCTGAACTGATGCCTTTAAAATTTGAGGTTTACACTAAATCAGCAAAATTAGCCATGAATCCAATTGGAATGGATCAAGAATTAGTTCTTGAGGCAACATCAAAAAATACATTCAAACAAGAAATCGCAGGAATTGAGGTTACATTTGAAGAGGGTACTATGAAGTTAAAAATGCAAGGCAGAGAAATTAGTTTCAAGATTGTACCACCAGAAACTGACAAAGAAGAATAGTTTTAAGAAGAAACTGTTAATAAAAAAAACACCCTAAATGGGTGTTTTTTTTTATTTAAATATTTCATTTAAGACCATTGCTAAAGTAGACCCCGCTTTAAAAAGCTTGTGTTTAATAAAAGGGATTTTATTATTTATATAATCAATATTTATTTCATTTTTATTTTGAATTTCAGCATACAATCTTTTTACATCTTGATGTGTTTCATAAACCCAATCATCAGGATTTAATGAATAATTTTCTTCTTTCATTTCCATTAATTCATCAGATAATTGTTTGTAATCCATATTCAAATATTCAATCATATGAACATCCCATATAATATGAAAGTTAGTTGGTTTTCCTAAAAAAGTTAGCTTTATATCATTTCCACCTCTATCATCAAATTTTCCTGTATGCAAAGGTTGATGAATATCTCCGACTAAGTGAATTAAAAACTTTAAATAAAAAGATTTTTCTTCAATTGCAGAATCAGGGTTCTTTAAAATTTTAATGCTCTGTTTTAGAGCAAAGACTATATCACCCTTTGGGTTTTTTTTTGAATTTTCATATTCCATATCAAGTGGCATGTTAACATAGTGCCAGGGACTGTATTTTTGGTATAATGGGTCTGATTTTATTTCATCAGCCCACGTACTAGCACTGGCCATTGATTCTCCATCTAACAAGTCATTTATTATGTATTTTACATCAGGATCAAGTTTTCTTTCAGCAATCTCTCCAACAACTTTATGTCCAATTTCACCCCATAACATAGGGTTATCTAAAGAAATCAATGATAAAAGAATTAATATTGGGAAAAGATATATTTTCAAATTTTTCATAATAATTTAAATTTTTCTCTGTGTTTATAAAAACTAAAACCAAATCTCAAAAAGGCTATAATTAAGACGAAAAAAGCGACTTTATGAAATAATTCTGGATCAGCTCCTTCAAAATCCCCTTTTAATCTTGCCACATAAGTCATTAACATTACTATTCCTACATAATAGAAATATATAAGATGGTATTTAGTTTTTTTAATTTTATTTATTAAAAATGGGTAGACTATAATCATTAAATAAGCTATAGCACCACCCATTACTTTTAATGGGATTATTGGCAAATCGTTAAAATAAACCGATAGGGCTAAAAACCCAAAATGAATCAGATGTAAAACTCCAAAAATAAATACTAAATCTTTGACTTTTTTAAGATCTTGGTCAATTAAAAAGGTACGGACGTAGGAGTAAAAACAATAAAGATATACTAACAATGATAATCTTCCTGAATACCTAGCTGAATAACGGAACAAATCCCCAATATCTTCTTTAGCATAATAAAAAATAAAAAATATGATTATCTCAATTATAATTCCAAAATAGAGTAATTGCTTAAATGAGAATTTATTTATCATTATAATTAAAATTAATGAAAAATAATATGGATTATAATCAAACTAGTCAATAAAAAACAACCCAATATTAAATTATTTTTTGATGAAACATATGTTAATTTATACAGATTTTGAATCTTTTGTAAATTAAATATTAATGCTATTAGTAATCCAGAAAAAATAACCCAAAAAGCTCTTAAAAAATAATTCATTTCAGGAATTAAATATTGAAGTGAAATATTTAAGGGAATAGTTATTAAAAAAGCAATTAATATTGAATTTTTTGATGGTTTTAAAAGTAAAACTGAACTACAAATCAAAACCACAATTCCACAATTTATATAATATCTTAAATTATTTAATGTGTGAGTGAATGCTGAATCTGGATCATCAAACTTTAAATACAATAAAATCATAGACATAAGTAAAGCTGTAAAAAAACTAAATACAATTGCCTTTCTTCCAGATTCAATTTTCTCAATATCAGATGCATTTTTATTTATATATGTGGAATAAATATCAACGGACCAAAGCGTTGCCAATGAGTTAAATGTAGAATCAATAGTACTCATCAAAGAAGCAAATAATCCACACAATACAATTCCTTTCAAACCTATAGGTAAGTAAGTTTTTACTAAATATGGAAAGGCTAAATCAGGTTCACCTAAACTATCACCTAAAATCCCATATAATGCAATCCCTGGAATAACGATTATAATAGCCATGAGGTATTTAATTAATCCTCCAATCATAAGACCTGATTGTGCATGAGAAATACTTTTAGCAGCGAGTGCCCTTTGAATTACAGTTTGATTTGCACACCAATAATTAATATTCAAAAAAAACAATCCCAGCAAATGTGTCCAGGGTAGTGTTGAATGATTTGATGGTAAATGAAGGTGCATCTTTTCAGGTGTTTTGATATATAATTGGCTCCATCCACCAAGTTCATTTACAGCTATTAAACAAACAACTACACCTCCTAAAAGTAATATTGAAAATTGTATTATATCTGTTTTAACAACTGCATTTAACCCACCTAAATAAGTATAAATCGCAGAGAAAAGACCCAAAATAGCGATTAATATCCCAATTCTTACTATTCTATTTTCATGTAAAAAAGAAAGCTGCTCACCAAATACCATTTCCGCCGCATAAGCTCCCCAAAAGAGTGCAGCTCCTAGAGTGATCGTTGAAAATAAAGCAATGTTACTAAGAGAATAAAATAACGCAATTTTATTCCCTAATTTTTTTTTAATGAACTCAGTTATTGTGGTAATTCTTTCCTTTAAAAATATCGGAACAAAAATAAAAGTTGCAATTAAGATACCTTGAACTGCATTTATTTCAAGGTTAGCTTGAGCTAATCCAAATAAATATGCTGAACCCATCATACCCAAGAATTGATAACCTTGAATGTTGGTAGCTATTGTTGACAAAGCTATAGAATACCATTTTAAATTTCTATTACTTAAAAAATATTCTTCCGCAGAGCTTTTATTAGTTACTCTCCCTTTAAGAGCCACAAAAAAAATCAATATGAAATAGAATATTACAATACTAAAATCTAACATATCTTTCTATTTTCTAATTCCTATTCCTAAAGGAGTATTGGGTGTAAGTTTTGGCGATCTGCCAAATACACTGGAAAAATGCACATTATTAAATCTTGGTAAAACATATTTAGCAAATAATTCGCACTCATTTTGATGAGGATACCCAGATAAAATAAAAGATTTTATACCTAAGTCCATATACCTTTTAAGCTTATTATAGACCTGATCAGGATCTCCAACTATGGCTGCGCCACATCCGGATCGAGCTAAGCCAATACCGGTCCAAAGATTAGATTCTACATAAAAATCTTTATCTGCTTTTGATCTTAATTCTGATTGCATAGACACCCCTAGTGATTTTGAATCCTGAGCTCTATTTATTATATCTTCTCCAAGATCAAGATCTAAATTTGAAATTAGTTTACTAGCATAATCTCTTGCTTCATTTTCCGATTCCCTCACAATAACATGAACTCTCAAGCCAAACTGTACAGTCCTATTATATCCAAGTGCTTTTGTTTTCATATTAGACATTAAACTCATAATTTTCTCCTCAGTATCAGGCCACATTAGATATACGTCACAATGTTCAGCGCATAAGTCAACTCCATCAGAAGAGTAGCCTCCAAAATATAACAAAGGGCCTCCATTTTGTTGATAAGGTTTAACAGGTGCTGAAGGAAGCTTTAGATTATAAAAATTTCCCTTAAAATTTATTTCGTCTTTTGTCCAGGCTTGCTTTAAAATTTCGATAACCTCCCTTGATCTAGCATAACGACTTGGTGATTCTAATTTAGTTCCAGGTAAATCTGAAGAGATTATATTAACTGTTAATCTTCCTTTTAGTATATGGTCTAATGTAGCTAGTGTTCTCGCTAACATTGGTGGATGAATTTCTCCACATCTAATTGCAGCTAAAAAATTTATTTGTTTTGTCAATGGAGCCATAGCTGATACAAAAGGTAAAGTATCTTGTCCAACTTGATATGACGATGGACATAAAACATTTGTATAACCCAGTTCATCTGCTGTTTTAATAATATTAGATGTATTTTCCCATGTACTTTTATATTTAGGATTTCTGGATCCAAGAATGTCATCATCACCATCACATATTGGAGCAAACCAAGAAATTTCTACATCATTTTCTTTTAGCATAATTTATTTTTTAATATTAGAGCGTCCCAAGGAAGTAATTCTATTTGATTTGAGTAGTAATTAATATCCATATTTCGATTGGAAATCTCTAATGAGTAGTCAGTTAAATTATGAACATCATAAGTCATTAGATTTTCAGACATATTTAAAATTATTAAATAACTATATATTTTACCTTGTCTTTGGTATATAAATACGTTTTTGTGATTAGGATCTAAATCACAATATTTTCCATAAATAAGGTCATCAGATTTTTTTCTAAGGTCAATCAAATTTTTATAAAAATGAAATATTGAATCACTATTTTTCATATCGTTTTCAACATTAATAGAGTCATAATTTGAATTAGATACAAACCAGTTTTTATCGTTAATTGTAAAACCTCCATGCGATCTATTATTCCATTGTATGGTTGTTCGTGAGTGATCTCTAGAAGATAGATTCAAATAATCTAGATATTTATTTTTAGTTATTCCTGACTTTAGAGCTTTTGGCAAGTTGCCTAGTACCTCCAAATCATCGAATTGGTCTAATGATTTAAAATTGTAATTAGTCATCCCTATTTCTTCTCCTTGATATAAAACAGGTGTTCCTCTTTGTGTTAAAACAAGCATAGCTAAAAGCTTTGCAGATTTAACTCTATACATAGAGTCATTTCCAAATTTACTAACACTCCTAGGATTATCATGATTATTTAAAAAAACAGTTGGCCAGTGAAAATTATCCGTACTTGACTGTACATCAAAAAGTTTTTTGAGATCAGTAATGTTCCAATCATTTTGAATCCAATTATCTCGTCCTATTCTAATTATATCAAATAAAAAAACTAAACTTAACTCACATTCTCTTTCATCAGTTATTTTCATCATTGATTCTTTGCTTATTCCAAAAGCTTCGCCTATTGAAACAACATCATACTTAGATAAAACTTTAGAATTCATCTCCTTTAAAAACTCGTGTAACCTGGATCCATTAGCATATGAAAACTCTGGTTTAACTAACTTAGATTTTGATAAGTTCTTAAAACTTTGATCTTTTGATATAAAAGGAATTACATCCATTCTAAAACCATCTACTCCTTTTTCTAACCAAAATTTCATTATTTCGTAAACTTCATTTCTTACCTTTTCATTTTCCCAATTTAGATCAGGTTGTTTTTTTGAAAAATAATGTAAGTAATAGTCATTACTTTTTGGATCTTTTTCCCAAGCAGATCCTCCAAAAAAAGAAGTCCAATTGTTTGGAGGAGTTTCCTGACCTCCATCTCGCCAAATATAATAGTCTCTAAATTTATTGTTTTGTGAAGATTTACTTTCAATGAACCATGAGTGCTCATCACTTGTATGATTGACAACCAAATCAATAACTAGCTTCATCTTTTTATTGTGAATTTCACTTAGTAGATTATCAAAATCATCCATAGTCCCAAACTCTTTCATGATTTTTTTATAGTCTCTTACATCATATCCATTATCATCGTTTGGAGAATCAAAATGTGGACTAATCCATATTATATCTACACCTAAAAACTTTAAATAATCTAGCTTTAAAATTATTCCATTAATATCTCCAATTCCATCTCCATCAGAATCGTAAAAAGATCTTGGATATATTTGATAAATAACTTGTTCTTTCCACCAGCTTCTTATCATAATTTCTTTTTGCTTAACATTCTACATTTTTTGCTACAATAAACTACACTATCCCAATTTTTTTCCCACTTTTTTCTCCATGAAAATGAAAAATTACATATTGGACAAATTTTGTGAGGGAGATTAGATTTTTTAATCATTAATTGAAATTTCATTAGGCCAAGGAACTGCAGAATTCTTTATTTTATTAAAAGGCATTTGCGCATCTACAGAAATTAAATAATCTGTTAATAAATTAGAAAGTTCATTTGATTTAGAAGGTTCTTTAGTTACTAAATTATCATTTTCGAAAATATCTTCTTTTAAGTTATATAACTCTATTGTCTGATTATGATGAAAATATATTAATTTCCAGTTCCCTTTTCTAACTGCACTATAACTTCCAATTCCTGGGCCACTTGGTCCCCACCAATTTGGGTAATGCCAAAAAAGAGGTTTTAATTCGGTGGTTTCATTTTTTAAAAGCGGAACAAAACTTTTACCATCAACTTTCTGAATAATCGATTTTAAATCAGAATTAGTTAATTCTAATATTGAGGGGAAAAAATCATCAATTATCACTGGATGATCAACTTTTTTAATATTGTTATTGTTAAAAGGAGAGTATACAATCATGGGAACTCTTATTCCGCCTTCATAAATAGATCCTTTACCGCTTTTTAATGGATAATTATGATTGTGCTTCTCCCCTTCTCTAACCACTGCGCTTAGTCCTCCATTATCAGACATGAATATAATTATTGTATTATTTAAAATATTTTCGTGTTTTAACTTTTTTAAAATGGAACCCAAGGCGTGATCCATACTTTCGATCATTGAAGCGTATTTAATTTCGGAACTTTCAAGACCTATATTTTGATATTTTTCAACAAAACGATTATCCTGCATTAAAGGGGTGTGGACATTGTATAAAGAAAAATAAAGGAAAAATGGAGATTTAGATTCAATAGGTTCCTTTAAATTTTCTAAAATCTCCAAGGTCAATGCTTCTGTCAAGAAAATATCTTGCCCATGATATTTTTCAAGTCCAGGAACTGCCCATATTTTGTTTTTCAAATTATTATTTCCAAAATTATCAATACCCAAATAGCTTTGAGGTGCTCCTGCTGCATGTCCTGCAATGTTGACATCAAATCCAATATTTAAAGGATTTGAAGAAGGATATCCAATTGCTCCAAGGTGAGCCTTTCCAGCATGAATAGTAAAATAACCGTTTTCTTTTAAAACTTGTGGAAGAGGAGTCGCTAATACTGAATTAGGAATTGAATCAGAAACTGATAATCCATTGTAGTTCCAATTGGGAAAATTAAATGTATTATGATTTATTTCTGCAGGTTTTTTTACGTCAGGATGTAGAGTCCAATTAGTTACTCTATGTCTGGCAGCATTTATTCCTGTCATAAGACTAATTCTAGATGGTGAGCAAACTGGAGTTGCATAAGCATTAGTAAATTTTACGCCCATATCAGCCAATATTTCCATATTAGGAGTATTATAAAGCCTATTGAACTTAGTTTCCCTGTCCCAAAATGAAACTGAGGTGTCTTGCCAACCCAAATCATCTACCAAAAATAAAACGACATTAGGCTTTACACTATCATTAGAATTCTTACAAGAAATAAATAAAAAAATAGTTAAAACACAAAAAAATCTATATAATGACATGGTTACAATATACGAAAATGAAAAAAAGTATAAATGTTAAGTTGACTTAACATTTTTTTATGTACATTTGTAAAGCTAA
Organism: uncultured Bacteroidota bacterium; assembly: GCA_902559035.1. GTDB lineage: Bacteria > Bacteroidota > Bacteroidia > Flavobacteriales > Flavobacteriaceae > MAG-121220-bin8. The sequence continues at coordinate 47,479 of CACEGG010000008.1, read as the reverse complement.
CTTAACATTAAAAAATCAATGAAACTTAAAATTTTAAGAATTATGGCCATAATTATAGGATTAATCGGAACAACTTTATTTAATAGATTTATGGAGGGAGGGGCAGTATTTATGTCTCTAATTCTTGTTTGTTTGTTAACATCAATTTTCTTTACTGTGAAATCTCTTTTCAATCTCAAAAAAAATATTGAAATTTCAAAAAAAATGCTTAAACATATAAGCGACAGTGGAACACTTGGATTAGCTTTAGGTGTAATGGGTTCATTTATTGGACTTATAACTGCCTTTGATGCTCTAGAAGCTACTGGAGCTGCTGAACCTTCAATTTTAGCTGGAGGACTAAAAGTTGCTTTGTTATCAACTCTATTTGGACTATTTACCTATTCTATTTCTAAACTTTCAATACTCATACTTAGAATTATTCAAAAATAAAATCATGTCACTGTCAAAAAAAGAAATATCAATTTTAATTGAGATTATATATTCAATTGTATTTGCATTAATATTCCTTCCTTATTTTTATGAAAACCAAGAAAAAAATCTGATTTTAATGGACGGTTTTATTGAAAAAATAATTCAAATTATAGTATGTACGGTAATATATTTTTCTATAACATATTCTGTATTAGAGGTTACTTTTAAAAAAAAGGAAACAAGAGACGAGAGAGACGATATGATAAATTCAAAATCCTATAAATTAGGTTATTTACTCTATGAATTATCATTATTTATTTTTATCGGATATGTATGTTCTAAATTTCAAAATAAGGAATTATTGAACCTAACGGGAAACCACGAATTATATAATAGCTTCCAATTAACAGATGGTGGAATTGTTTTTTTTATTCTAGTACTTCTTGCATTTATTTCTGTTATAAAGTCATTGTATCAGTTTTACTTATATAGAACCGTTTAAAATGATATTAAAAAATAACCTGAAAGAAATTAGGCAAAAAAAGGGTTTAACCCAAGAAGAACTAGGTACTAATGTTGGAGTTAGTAGACAAACAATTATTTCAATTGAAAGGTACAGGTACAAACCCACTCTTGAGCTCGCTATGAAAATAGCTGAACAACTTAATATTAGAATTGAAAAACTGTTCTATTTTGAAAAACAATAAACCAAGAGTTAAATATTGTGAAATTTGCAAAAAAGATTTTTCAACATTGTTTAGAATTCAATACAAAGCTGTTAAACAATGGTTTTTTACATGTGAAACATGTTTGGAGACTGTAAAAAAAGACAACACATTTTACCGCTATGGAGGTACTTGGAAAAAATAATTAAATACTATTCTTCTTTGATATTTTTTCTTTAGTCTTAGCTAAAACTTGCATATCTTTTACGGTGTCTGTTTCGTCCATAATTTCACGACCTAATAAAGTTTCAATAATATCTTCCATAGTTACAATTCCTCTTACAGTTCCATATTCATCTGTAACCATAGAAATATGTTCTCGATCTTTTATTAACCTATCAAAAACTTTAGGAATTAAGGATTCATAATTAGAAAAAATAGATTTTCTTTTTATTGAAACCAATGGAGAATTTCCATTTTTTTTAACAATTTGTTCCAAAATATTATCTTTCAAAACATATCCAGTTATATTATCCGTTTTTTTTGAATAGATTGGAATTCTCGAAAAGGATAGTTTAGGATTTTTATTATAAAAGTCTTCAATTGTTTCAGACTCTGATGCAATTTTCATTACAGAAAATGGAGTCATGATATTTCTAATTTTAACATCTTTAAACTTTACCATATTTTTGATGATATCAGATTCAGTCTCCTCAATAATACCCTCTTCCTCTGCTATTTCAGCCATAGTTGAAAAATCTTCTCTTGTAAATACATTATTATTTTCTGACTTTCCAATTAGCCTTGTAAAAAACTGTAACAAAAATAATATACCTGAGTACCTAAAAAGTGGTATTATCGAGTTCAAAAAAATTGAAGTAAATCTAACTAGCTTATGCCAGTAAGTGGCTCCCAAAGTTTTAGGGATTATTTCTGAAACTAAAAGAATTAAAACAGTCATAATACTTGAAACAATTCCTACAACTATGTCCTCAGTCAAAAAAGTACCAAAAAACTCATATGAATTATTGTTTAGAGACGAATACACCTCCTTGGCTTGAACTCCAACCAATATTGCTCCAACAGTATGAGCAATAGTGTTTAATGTTAAAATAATAATTAATGGCTCATCAATATTATTTTTCATTTTTTGAAGGTTTTCTGCATATCTTTTACCTTCACTGATTTTTAATTTTAAAAAAGTTGAATTAACACTTAGAAGAACTGCTTCTAGAATAGAGCATAAAAAGGATAAAATAATTGTTAGGGTAACGTATAGAATTAGTAGATTCAAAGTATTTAATGAATTATTTTAAGGTAAATATAACTCATTAGCTAATTATTTAAATGCTTTTATCAAATGTTTTTATTTATATCTTTAGCAAATGATTAAAACCAAAGGGGTTGAATTTAATTACGATAATCAAGTGTTTTTTAAATTTCAAGACATTAATTTAAAAAGCTCTGAAAACTTACTAATAATTGGTAGTTCAGGAATTGGAAAGACTACTTTATTACATTTGTTAGCAGGTCTACTAGAATCTTCATCTGGATCTATTAAATTATTTGAAAAAGAGCTTAGTGATTTATCTTCACATCAATTAGATAGATTTAGAAAAAATAATATTGGAATTGTATTTCAAAGACCCCATTTTGTCAATTCTCTAACAGTCAAGGAGAACCTACAACTTGCGCAATACATAGCAAACAAAAAAGACAATAATCGTATTGAAAATATTCTAAAAAACTTGAATATTTTGGATAAATCTGATAAAAAAACAAATCAACTAAGTCAGGGTGAAAAACAAAGAGCTTCAATAGCACTTGCTATAGTAAATTCTCCAAAATTAATTTTAGCTGATGAACCAACCTCAAGTTTAGATGATATTAATTGTGATAATGTTATAAAACTTTTAAAAAAACAAGCAACAGATTTTGGAGCACAGTTAATAGTAATAACACATGACAGCAGATTAAAAAAACACTTTAAAAATTCCATTGAATTGTGAACATCTTTAAATTAAGTTTAAAAAATATTTTCAACAAACCTTTAAGCTCTACAATCAGTTTAGCTTTATTAATCCTCGGTATTGGAATTATATCCCTCTTACTTCAATTAAATACATTAATTAAAGATCAAATGGATAACAATTTAAAAGGTATTGATATGGTTGTAGGTGCGAAAGGAAGTCCACTACAATTAATACTTTCATCTGTTTATCACATAGATTCTCCAACCGGAAATATCTCTCTAGAAGAAGCGGAGAAAATTATTGAAAATAGAATGGTTGGATCTAGTATCAAACTTCTTTATGGAGATAACTTTAAAGGATATAGAATTGTTGGCGCAGAAAAAAAATTTATTGAATTATATAATGGAAAAATCAAAAAAGGGAAAAATTTGAGTAAACCCTTTGAAGTTTTGGTAGGATCAAAAGTTTACAACAAATTAAAAATTGATATTGGAGATGATTTAATTAGCTCACACGGCCTAAGAGAAACCGGAGAATCTCATGATGATCAATCATTTAAAGTTGTTGGATTATTGGAACCATCAAATTCTGTTATTGATCAATTAATAATTACTCTTCCACAAAGTGTTTGGGATGTTCATGGAAATCATGATCACGAGAAAGAACATGAACACGATCACGAGGAAGAACATGAACACGATCACGAGGAAGAACATGAACACGATCATGAGGAAGAAGATGAACACGATCACGATGAAGAACATCAACATGACGATAGGGAAATCACTGCTATACTAATTAAGTTTAAAAGTCCAATGAATATTATTCAATTTCCAAGACAAATTAACGAAACTACAAACCTACAAGCTGCAGTCCCCTCTTATGAAATATCTAGATTATTTAAACTTTTTGGATTTGGTATTGAAACTTTAAGCTATTTAGCGTATTTAATTATAATTGTTTCTGGTTTTAGTTTATTCATTAACTTATTTAATTCAATGAGAGAAAGAAAATATGAAATGGCTCTAATTAGAACTTTAGGTGCCTCAAGATTACAATTATCTACAATGATAATTTTTGAAAGTATAATTTTAACAATTAGTGGATTTATATTAGGACTATTATTTAGTAGATTTGGAGTGATGTTTGTATCTAGTCTAATGGAGGAAAGCATTAATTATAATTTGAGTTCCTTTAAAATCTTAAATGAAGAATACTGGCTTCTGCTATTATCTGTCATTATTGGTTTAATGGCTTCATTAATTCCAGCAGTTCAAGTTTATAAAATGAATATATCTAAAATTTTAGCAGATGCGTAAAATGATTTTCATATTAGTGTTTTTTGTTTCCAATAGTATATTTGCTCAAATCGAGATTGATTGGTTAAAGTTGAGAGACGTTTACTATAAATCTGAATATAGAGAAGAAATGTATGGATATTTTCAAATTCCATATTTTGGTGAAGAACTTGAATCACTTGACAACAAAGAAGTTAGAATTACTGGTTACATGCTTACCCTTGCACCTGATGAAGGTGTATTCGTATTATCTCAAAATCCATATGCAGATTGTTTCTTTTGTGGTTTTGGAGGTCCTGAATCAGCTATAGAACTTAGGTTAAAACCTGGTTATGATGATTTTCTAATGGATGAACTTGTAACAGTAACAGGAATTCTAAGACTCCAAAGAGAAGATGTAAGCAGTGGAGTATATATAATGGATAATGCCATTGCAATTAAAAAATAATTCTAATAAATTTAAAGTATGAGTAATAAACTGGAAAAAATCTTATGGAATTTTAGATACATAACCATCCTAGCAGTATTGCTTTCAATTATTTCTGCTTTTTCATTAATTGTATTGGGAAGTTGGGATATAATTCAGGCTGTAATTTTCTATAATCCTCTTTTTGACGATTCTATTTCAAATAATAATGAACTTTTATTTAAAATAATTTCAGCAATTGATTTATTTCTAATTGGGATTGTACTATTAATATTTGGATTTGGTATATACGAATTATTTGTTAGTGAAATTGATTTTGCAAATGCAAAGTTTACAGAATCAACATTAAAAATTAGAGATTTAGACCAGTTAAAAAATAAAATAATCAAGGTTATTATTATTGTTCTTATTGTCAAGTTTTTTGAAAAAGTGCTTAAATATTCAGAAAACTTTACAACTCCAATGGATCTTCTATATTTTGGATTATCCATCCTATCCATCTGTTTGGGCTACTACCTAATTAATAGAAAATAAGTTAAGTATTGAAAAAATTATAATTATTGTTTAGAACTTTTATACTTTTTTATTTCTCTTCTTTTCATCTCTTTAAATAAAACATCCTCATTGTAATCAACCTCAAATCTTTCTCTATTTTTTAATTCTTTTATTTCACCATTAATATAAAATTTTGGTGTGATATAATTTATTTCAATATCTGAAGACTTTATTTTGTTAAGGGATTTTCCTTCAATGGTTTTAAATGAATAGAGGCTTAGATACAGTCTATATCTTTCTCTTGAATCATATTTAGCTAATTCTCCGAGTTTTGTTTGCGGAAAAACCTGTTGTCCAATTTTTACATTTATTTGATTGTTACCAAATCCTTTATATGATGCTATAGAACCATCCTTGTGTTCGATTTTTATAGAATTTTGTTCGCTATAATAAGAGTAAACATTATCGCTTTTAGATTTAAATTTATTAATGATTTCTACTACTATCCCTTTTCTTATTGCCCTGACGATTTCAGGTTTTTTAAATTCAAAACTATAAGATTTCCAGTTTTTAGGTAGTTTTTTTTTTAAATAGGTATTTTCCAATGAATAAAGTTCATTCGCAAAATTACTCTTCCTCTTATCAAATGGTAAAATATAGGGATAATCATAGTCAATTTTAGAATTTAAATTACCCTCATAATATTGAAATGAATACTGGAACCCTATTCCTTCATCTGGATTTGTTGGTTTTAATTTTATTAGAGATCCTGAAGGACTACTAATTACTCTTTTGAAAGTATTGGCTCTTGTATTATTTAAGCTATTAAATTCAAGAATTAGAAAAAAACTTCCAGGATGATTTTTTTTGTAATTAAAACTAACTGATTTATCCAAGTTTATAACATAATTAACCTCAATAACGTCTTTTTGTCCAAAGGATATAAATGGAATAAGTAATATTAGGATTAGTTTTTTCATTAAATAGAATTTGTAATTATCTTTTGAACAATTTCAATTTCAATTTCCGAAAGATTTGCTTTATCAAGTTTAAGTTTTTCTAAATTTTTATTAGCTTTTTTTGAAGAACCCTTAAGCTTAAGATTATATAATATATTAAGTTGATTAATTATATTTTTTTCTTTTTTTAAAGCTTTTTTGAAGTGCTTAGAACTAAGTTTTAATAGTGTGGTGTATGATTTTTCCATGTCAGATAAAAAGAGGTTTCTATATGCGCTACCATATTCACTTTCATTATTTGACAAATAAACTTCTTTTAAATCAAACTGATTAATATATTGTAATTCCCCCAAGTGTTGATTTTTTGAACGAAATCCTGATTTATCAATTAAAACATCTTTTTGATTGTTTGCTACCTCAACAATTACTCTTGGTATACTAGTTATACCATATTTCCTAGCCAATGAAGTATTCTTGTCAATATCAACCTCAATAAAAACATAGTTTTTTAATAATTTAAACTCCTCACTGTTCCATAGTTGCTTGTCCATAGTTTTGCAAGGACCACACCAATCGGCAACAAAATCAATAATTACTGCTTTATTTTCTAGTTCAGCATAATTCATCCAAGATTCAAATTCTTGAATATTGTTTGCGGAAAACTTACTAAACTGTGAAAAAGAAATAATTGGAATGAATATTACTAATAGTATTAGTTTTTTCATAAAATATATAATAAAAAAGGCCAAACTTTTCTTACATGAAAAGAATGGCCTTTATAATGTTTAAAATTACTATAGTTTTCTTTTTAAGATTTCAATTTCAAAATCTCTTACATTTTCTACAGTTCCCCTTTCTTGAATTAGCTTGACAAATTTGTTTGATTTCTGAAGCTTATCATATAACATAAGATTATCATTTCTATTTTTACCTGATAATATCACCCAATGAGTTGCTCCATTAGGTCCTGCGATATCGTACGTCCCAAATCCAACAAATCTACCATCAAAATCATCTTTAAATGACTTTATAATATTATCATGACCTTTTTTGAACTGATTTTGGTCCTGTACTTTTATATCCCAAATATGAACATATGGATTTTTTTTAGCATCAGCTTCTTGCCAACTTAAAATTCTTCCTGATGTTCCAGGTCCCCATTCTTCAATATAATTATTCATTTTTGACCAAAAAGCTTCATTTTTATCTGGATTAATTGCACCTTCATCCACCATATCGACACCAAGGGTACTCATCCATACAATTCTGTGAGTCATTCCTTTAGTTGAACCCATCCAAAGACGCTCTAAAGTAACTCCAGCTTGATTCATTTTAACACCTTCAAAAACTTTGTCAAATGCTTCTGCAATATCTTTTTGAGTATAGTCCTTAGCTTTTATTTCAACAGCTGTAAATGCCATTGTTTGAGCTGTTAAAGAAATAGTAGCTAAAAATGCTACAGTAAATAATAATTTTTTCATTTTAATTTGTTTTTAAATTTAATATAACTAATATACAAAAAAACATTCAATGAAGTATGTGATTTTTAAACAGTTATTTAGGAATAGAAATTGATAAATTAAAAGAGGAAGATATGCATCTGGTTTAGTTTAGTTTAGTTTAGTTTAGTTTAGTTTAGTTTGAGTTAAACTATAATGCAAAACCAGCTAAAGCCAATATACCAATTACAACAAAAGCTCCGTATGTTCCAACAATTCCCGTGGCTAATTTTAAGATTGAGAATTTTCTTACTTTAACATCATAAATTTCATTCTCATTAATTGTTTGATTTCCATTTCTATTTTCTAAAATCATCACATTTTCATCAATAGAAACTAATCGTCCTTTAATATTTGTTTTATCAAGTTTTAAAACCTCATATTTTTGTTTTTTTTCATTTTTTATATCATTAAAATTTACTGTTTTATAACTAAAGCAGCTTTGAAAAAGAAATGAAAATAATAATAGTATAAGTAGTTTTTTCATAAATTATGGTTTGTCTTTAATTTTGATATATTCATTTACTTTTCTCCATCCATGACTCATTAAATAAGGATCATCTATTTTTAATTTATTTTCAGCTTTTTCCTCATATTTATCAATTACGTCCAAAACTTCCTGAAAATTATGCCTAAGTGCTCTTTTGATTCTCAAGCAAACTTTGTCATTTTTGTCAACAAACCAAATGCATTTTTCGATAGTTTTCCCATACCTTCCACTGTATTCTTCATCAACTTCAACGTAAAATTTAATTTCTCTCCACGTCTTAACTTTAATTTTAATTGGAAATAAGTAAAACTTTTTCACAATACCTTCCCTATCAACTATTATTTCATTTATAGAAATTATAATTGTGATAAGTAAAAAAACTATAAAAGAATATTTATTTTCTAGAAAAAAATTAAAATCCTCGTTATTTTCAAAAATAATAATGATTGCAGTTAAGTATAATAAAATATAAGTATAATTAAAACCAATAGATTTATAATTTCTCATTACTGCAATATACAATAAAACATTCAATATAGAATGTAAAATTTTTCATTTAAGCTGCTCAAGTTTAAGAGAGTTTACTGAATTAAAAAAAAGAAAAATGCATATGGCTAAGTAATTTTTCAATAAGATTCAAATAATTTATATTTGATTGTAGAGCAATTGATATGTTTCAAAAATATGTTGTATACTTTTTCTTATTTGTTTTTCTTGTTAACTGTGATTTTAACACTCGAAAAAACAAAGTTATTCATAATATTTTACTGCAAAGTGAAGAGCCTCTAATAAAAAAGGTGATTTCTAACTTAGAGTCTCATGAAATTCAAATTCTCTACACCAGAATTCTTAGAGATAGTGAAGGACAACCGAGTTTTGAGAGGTTTGAGTTTCAACAAGATGCAAACCAATACTTTTATCCCGCCAGCACTGTAAAACTACCTGTTGCAATACTATCTCTTCAAAAAATCAGAAAACTTCAATCCAAGGGAATAGCTATAACTCCTGAAAGTTCAATGAAAATAATATTTGAGAATGGCCTAATCAAGACTCAAGATTCTACTCATCCTAACAACAAATTAAGTATTGCTCATTTAATAAAAAAATTATTTTTAGTCAGTGACAATGAAGCTTACAATTATCTTTTTGACTTCGTTGGTAAAGATTATTTGAATGAATTTATTCACAAGATTGGAATCAAAGACTTTCATTTATCACACAAATTTACCAATAAAAAAAACCAAGACCTAGGCACTAGATTTACTTTTTTTAATGATGAAAATGATAGTATTTACAGTCAAAAGCCTATAGTTTCAAATCAAAAAATTGATAAAAGTCATTTACAAGGTCTTCTAAAGGGGAAGGGTTATATGGAAAAAGGTGAAATAATTCATGAAAAAATGGACTTTTCACAAAAAAACTATGCCTCTGTGTTAGCATTAAGTCAAATCGTAGAAAGACTTTTTTTTCCAGAACTTTTCAATAGAAATAAACAATTTGAATTAAAACCTGAGGATTATGAATTTTTAAAATATTGGATGAGCAGAAATCCTACGGAAGTAAAAATTCCTTTTTACAATAGAGATAAATACTTTGATAGTTACTGTAAATTTTTTATTTATGGAGATACTAAAGGGTTAATGAATGATGAAATAAGAATTTATAATAAAGTAGGGTTAGCATATGGAACAACAACTGATGTAGCCTACATAAGAGATAATAAGGGAATAGAGTTTTTATTAAGTGCAACAATCCTGACAAATGAAAATGAAATTTTCAATGACAATAAATATGAAATTGATGACTTAGGAATTCCTTTTTTAGCTGCATTAGGCAGGGAGATATATCAATTTGAAAAAAATCTTAATTAAAAGAAGAAGATATGCCTATGGTTTAAATTTTCTTTTTAGTTGAATTTATTCTAAGTAATGTTTTCCCTGTCTTGTCTTTCATAACAGTTTTAATTTTAATAATATCCTTCGAATTAAAATTTTCAATTATTTTACCGTTAATTCCATAGTTTAAAAAATCTATATAATTCCAAGTCATTGATTTATCAGCTTTATTCCATTTTCCTGTCCAGAAATTATTACTACCATCACTTTTAAATTCCCAACGATTGAATTGACTTGATGTTTGGTCGTAGCAAATGATATGTTTGCTTGTGTTATTTTCATTATAAACCATTATTTCAAGGTAATTATTGGATAGGATTAAATTTGTTTCAGATATCCCTCTTGTTTGTGTCCTTTCTGCTGTCCAAACAGATTTTTCAAAAACTGCACTATTTTTCCATTTACCTTCCCATTTTGTCAATATATCAAAAGCATCATTTTTAGATAATTTTTGAGCATTTAAATAACCCGTTCCTAAAAAAGGCAATATCATAATTATTAGAATTAATTTTTTCATACTCTAATATAACAATTATCTAAACCCCATTAATCTACTCCCTTTAACGTAGAAATTATTTGATTTTGTATTTTGAAATTAGAAAATGCCAAATAAGTGCCAAGATTTTGTAACTTTAGATAACGTTCATTCTAAAGTTTAAGTACAAAAAAACCCCCGATATCTCGAGGGCTTACTTTTGGGTGGAAGACCGGATTCGAACCGGCGACCTCCTGAACCACAATCAGGCGTTCTAACCAACTGAACTACAACCACCATTTAACAGGCGCAAATTTATATTATTTTATCTAATATTTCTAATAAAATATTTTTGATATTTACTTATCTTATTAAAAAGATAAAAAAATGCCAGAAATAAATTCTATTTCATTGATCATTATGATTTTGTTCTATTTTGGTGCTGGAATAAGTCATTTTAGAAACCCTATATTTTTTTTAAAAATTACTCCTAATTGGGTTTTATTTCCAAAAACAGTTAATATAATTGTTGGCATAGTTGAAATAGTATTAGCAATTGGTTTAATATTTGAAAAATTTAGATCAATCTCAGCAATAGGAATTATAATCTTATTGATTTTAGTGTTTCCAGCCAATGTCAGACATTTAGAACTTTCTGTTAAAAAAAGAAAAAATATAATAGCCACAGTAGTAAGACTACCGATTCAAGGTCTATTAATTTACTGGGCTTATTTATTTATTTAAGATCGTGAAGACGATTTATGCCGATTGATTTTTTTGAAGTAAAACCCTCTGCATGTTCAACGTTAATTAGTCTACCTAAATCTGCTGATCTATTTATAACATTGCTTATAAAGTTTTTGTTACTAATTAAGGTTTCAGGTTCATTACTATTAGGGTCAAAAAACTGACTAGAATAAGCTTGAATAGCCTGTAATTTTTTTTCAATAAATCCAGAAATGTCTATTAAAAAATCAGGTGAAGAATTCTTCCATTGAATGTAATGATAAACATTTTCCGGACGCCACTCAGATTGATTAGAACCATTAAGTTCAGTTATTATTTTTCTCAGTCCACTTAAAAAACAAGCGTCACTGACCAGCTCTGCTCCTTTTGGATGATCAATATGTCTATCATCTTGTGCATTACATAAAACTATTTCTGGCTTATATTTTCTGATCATTTTAATGACCTCCAACTGATGAATCTCATCATTTATAAAGAAACCATCTCTAAAACCTAAGTTTTCTCTTATTTCAAGACCTAAAATTTTTGAAGCATCTGAGGATTCTATATCTCTAGTTTTTGAATCACCTCTGGTTCCTAACTCTCCTCTTGTTAAGTCAATAATACCAACCTTTTTACCATTGGCTATTTCTTTTGCAATAGTACCTCCACATCCCAATTCAACATCATCTGGATGAGCTCCAAAAGCTAATATATCTAATTTAATATTGCTCATATCTTACTAAAGGCTTGTTTTAAATCATTAATTATATCATTATGATCTTCGATACCAACAGAGAATCTTAATAATCCATCAAAAATACCTAAATTTTCCCTTTCCTCTTTTGAAATTTTAGAATGAGATGTCAATGATGGAGAACAAATTGTTGATTCAACTCCACCAAGGCTCATTGCTGATTTAATTAATTTTATCTTTCTTGTAAATAAAATAGCTTCTTCCAAATTAGAAAGTTCAAAAGAAAGCATTCCTCCAAACCCTTTCATTTGTTTACTGGATAATTCATAATCGGGATGAGTTTTCAAGCCAGGGTAATGAACAGCATTTACTTTTTCATGATTTGAAAGATAATCTGAAACCTTTAAGGCATTTTCATTTTGTTTATTTACTCTCAATGATAAAGTTTTAATACTTCTTTCAAGCAACCAGACTGTGTATTCACTTAAATTTCCTCCGTAATTAATAGATGATTCTATAATTTTATCAATGTTAGACTTGGTTGAAGCTAAAGCTCCAGCTAATATATCACTGTGTCCTCCCAGATACTTTGTGGCACTATGAATAATTATGTCAATACCAAAATCAGAGGGGTTTTGATTTATAGGACTTGAGAAAGTATTATCAATAATAGAAATTAAATTATTTTTTTTTGACAGATTTGAAATAGCTTGCAAATCAATAACTTTTAATAATGGATTGCTCGGAGATTCAATAAAAATAATCTTAGTATTTTCCTTAATCTCCATTTCATATTCTTTGATATCAAAGCTATCAACAAGAGAATATTCAATATTAAATTTTTTAAATTCTTTAATTACTAAGTTTAAAGTTCCACCATAAATGGAACCCTGAAAGATAACGTGATCCTCAGATTTTAAAAAACTAAAAAGTGAAGTAAATATTGCAGCAATACCAGATCCAAATAATAGTGCAGCTTCACAATTTTCTAAGTCTGCAATTTTTTTTGAAAGAGCTAATTGGTTTGGTGTATTGAAATATCGCGGATACTTGTCATCTTCAACATCAATAAAATCGTAAGCTGTTGATGGAAAAATTGGTGAAGTAGCACCTTTGAAACGATCATCGATTAAATCTCCTGAGTGAACGCATTTTGTACCAACTCCATTGATTTTTTTCATTTAATTTAAGTTTTAATCCACTCAATAACAGATGGATCATCTGGTTTAGTTCTTGGTGAGATTATTTTCTCAAGATAACCATTTTCATTAATTAAATATTTTTGGAAATTCCATTTAACAGAAGAATCTTTATAACCATTTTTCTGTTTGTTTGTTAAAAATTTATAAAGAGGGTGCATATCAGTGCCTTTAACAGATATTTTTTCCATCATGGGGAAAGTAACTCCATAATTCTTTAAGCAAAACTTTGCAATTTCTTCATTGCTTCCAGGTTCTTGCCATAAAAAATTATTGGCTGGAAAACCAACTATTACAAAATTATCCGATTTGTAACTATTATACATTTTCTCTAAAATTTCATACTGGTAGGTTAAACCACATTTTGATGCTGTATTAACTATCATAACTTTTTTACCTTTTAAACTTGACATATTAAAAGTATCTCCGTTTAAGTCAGTTAACACGAACTGGTGAACGCTTTCTTTCTGAACAGCAACATTATTATCTTGTGAATTACAAGAAATTGTAAATAAACCCATAAGCAAGAAAATTAATTTTTTCACTATTATTAATTATCAAAACTCATGCCACAAAAAACCCTATATGATTTCAGCAGAAAGACCTGCTTCTAATAATTTTGTATATCTGGGTTTTAAATCTGAATATGATCCTGATTTGACACTACATTTTCCTTTATAATGAACTATAATAGAACATTGTTTGGCTTGCTCTAAAGTGTGATCACAAACCCTCATTAAAGTATCAATTACATGATCAAAAGTGTTAACATCATCATTAAATAAAATGATTTCATTCTCATGTAAACTATCAGTGTCGCTTAATATTTTTTCTGAAATTTTTTCTTTAGTGCCCAAAACACTCTAAAATACGAAAATTATGACTTATCGGTTTGATTCAACAATTTTAGAAAAATCACTCGCATTTAGTGCAGCTCCTCCAATAAGACCACCGTCAACATCTTTTTTACTAAATATTTCAGAAGCATTATTTGGTTTTACACTCCCTCCATACAGTATTGAAACATTATTAGAAATCTCTTCACCAAAACTTTCTGAAATACATTTTCTAACAAATTCATGCATTTCTTGAGCTTGTTCAGCAGAAGCAGTCTCACCTGTTCCTATAGCCCACACAGGTTCATAAGCTAGGATAATTTTTTTCCATGAACTTTTATCAACTTTCATTACTGTATTATCTAATTGGTTTTTAACTACAGTAAAATGGTTTTGAGATTTTCTGTCGCTCAGTTCTTCACCAAAACAAAAAATAACATTCATTCCACATTCAATTGAATATTTAAGTTTGTTTAATAGCAACTCATCATCTTCATTATAGTAAGCTCTTCTCTCAGAGTGACCAATCAAAGTTGTGTTAACTCCTATGCTTTTTAACATTTCTGCAGAAACTTCTCCTGTATAAGCACCTGAACTATTATTGTTTATGTTTTGGGAAATAACCTCAATATCAAAGCCATCAATTTGTTTTACAGCGTCATGCAGAAAAGTGAATGCAGGAGCTATCATGACCTTTACATTATTTTTATAAATTTGAATTTTCAAATCATTAATAAGATTAATGGTTTCGCTTAAATTATTGTTCATCTTCCAATTACCTGCAACTATTTTTTTTCTCATTTAATTTTAATTTTTAATTTTTGTTCTTGGATCAAGCCAAGTATATATAATATCTACAAAGATATTGATCATTATGAAAACAATTGAAATTGTCAAAACTGATCCAATTAAAACAGGAACATCTAATTTGTTTAAAGCGTCAACAATTTCTTTTCCAAGTCCATTCCATCCAAAAATATACTCAACAAAAACAGATCCTGCCAACATGCTAGCAAACCATCCAGACAAGGCAGTAACAACTGGATTAAGTGAATTTTTTATTGCATGGTTTTTAATTACGTCAAATTTTGATAGACCCTTTGCATAAGCAGTCGTAATATAATTTTTAGTAAGTACTTTTAATAAAGAATTCCTCATCATTTGAGAAATTACTGCAATTGGTCTAATTCCTAAAACTATGGAGGGAAGTATAAGATTTTTTAATTGTAAACTCATTTTTTCTCCAAGATTATCAAGCTCATAAAGACTTCCAGTCATATTTAAACCTGTTAGGTCACTTAAAACGTATCCAAAAAGCCAAGCAAAAATAATTGCACTAAAAAAAGAAGGAACACTCATACCTAATGTGCTAAATATTTGGATCGAATAGTCAATCCAGGTGTTCTTGTTTAATGCTGAAAAAATCCCAAGTAACAATCCAAATATAATAGCAATAGATATTGCTGAAATTGCTAATACTACAGTGTTGGGTAATGTATTTTTTATTATTTCTGAAACTGATAACCCATTTTTTTGATAAGAATCTCTCAAATATGGAGTTTTTAAAACAATCTTATTTTTTTTGGTTTCTAACAAGTCTAAATAACTGTACTTTCCTTCTTTTAAATACGATAAGCTGGTAGAATCTTTTGAATGAATTGAAACTATAGACAAATCATTCAAATAATATAAATACTGCGTAAAAACAGGTTTATCAAAACCATATTTTTTTTTCAAAATATTTAATTGTTCAGAATTTTCATTTTGGCCAAGCATCATTTGGGCAGGATCTCCAGGAAGAACATTAAAAAGAAAGAAAATAATTGTAACCACACCAAAAAGTGTAACAGAAATATCAAATATTTTTTTTAAGACCAAAACATAAATTATTTAACTTTTTTGCAGATGAATTAATGCAAAAACAGAGTAATTTATCATATCCTGATAATTTGCATCAATACCTTCACTAACCAAAGTTTTACCTTTATTATCTTCAATTTGTTTAATTCTAAGTATTTTCTGTATTATTAAATCAGTTAATGAACTTACTCTCATTTCTCTCCATGCTTCTCCATAATCATGGTTTTTATTTTCCATTAAACTTTTTGTGACAGACAATTGATTATCATACAATTTCAATGCTTGGTCTAAATTTAAATCAGGAGATTCAACAATACCTTTTTCAATTTGAATTAAAGACATTATAGAGTAATTTATAATACCAATAAACTCTGAAATTTGTCCTTCATCAACTTTTCTTTCCTTGTTAGTCTGAAGACCTCTTATTCTCTGAGCTTTTATAAAAATTTGATCTGTCAATGAAGTTAATCTTAAAATTCTCCACGCACTTCCGTAATCAGTCATTTTTTTTAAAAAAAGTTCTCTACAAATCGTGGTGATTTGATCGTATTGTTTGGATGTATTTAACGCCACTAATTTTTTTTATATAAATTTCGTTGAAAAAATTGAATTAGGTAGTTTACTTTTGTTAAAAGTTATTAAAAACATGACTTTAAATATCAACGGATCGCTTTTTGACTTATCATCTCCAAAAGTAATGGGTATTCTCAACGTTACACCAGATTCATTTTATGATGGTGGTAATTTTTCCAATCATAATGAAATAATTAAACATGTTAGTAAAATGATTTCGGAAGGTGCTGATATTATTGACGTGGGAGGATATAGTTCTAGACCTGGAGCTAAAAATATAAGCGTAAAAGAGGAGGAGGATAGAGTTATTCCAATTGTAAAGCTTATTTTAAAGACTTTCAAGAAAACAATAATTTCTGTTGATACATTTAGAAGTGAAATAGCCACAAAAGCATTGGATAGTGGAGCTAGTATTATAAATGATATTTCAGGGGGAGAATTGGATCCTCAAATGTATAAATCGGTTAGTCAATTTAAAGCTCCTTACATTATTATGCACATGAAAGGAAATCCCTCAAATATGCAAGATGACCCAAAGTATAATAATGTGGTTGTTGAGGTTATTAAGAATTTATCAAAAAAAATAATTAAAGCAGAAAATTCTGGAATTATTGATGTCTTGATAGACCCTGGCTTTGGTTTTGGAAAAACTTTAAATCACAATTATAAACTATTGAACGATTTGAAATTATTCAAAATATTGGAAAGACCAATTCTGGCTGGTCTCTCAAGAAAATCAATGATCTATAAAATTTTAAAAAACAATCCTGAAGAAGCCTTGACTGGTACAATCAGCCTTAATACAATAGCTCTTATCAATGGTGCAAACATATTAAGAGTACATGACGTAAAAGAAGCCAAGGAAACAATAAAACTATTTAATTGTTTACAAGAAAACATTTAAAACTATTTTGACTAATTTTATAGAAAATGGAAGACATCCTTAACATTGCACAAAACTACATAATGCCAACAATTGATTTAATTCTTTTTGCGGTTATGCTTTACTATGCTTATAAATTAGTTAAAGGAACAGCTGCAATTAATATTTTTTTAGGTTTTGTCATAATCTACATTATCTGGTCAATTACTGAACTTGTTAATATGCCTATACTTAGTAACATTCTTGGTGGGTTTATAAGTGTTGGATTAATCGCTTTAATTGTAGTATTTCAACAAGAAATTAGAAAATTTCTTTTACTGTTGGGGTCGTCAAATATTACTAATAATAAAAATATACTCAGGAAATTTAATTTATTTTTTAAAATATCAAAAGAACAAGCAAAAATGGATGTCGATGAATTTATTTCAGCTTGTGAAATATTAAAAAAAAATAAGACAGGAGCTCTTTTTGTGATTGAAAAAAACAATAGTTTAGATTTTGTCAGAACAACTGGTGACGAATTAAATTGTATAATTTCTGCTCCAGTCATTGAAAGCATATTTTTTAAAAATAGTCCATTACATGATGGTGCAGTGATCATTGAAGGAAATTACATCACTGGTTCTAGAATCGTTTTACCTGTTTCAGAAAATGAAAATATTAATTCTAGACTGGGTTTAAGACATAGAGCTGCTATAGGAATAACTGAAAAAACAGATGCTATTGCTGTTGTAATTTCAGAAGAAAATGGAAAACTTTCTTTAGTTAAAAACGGGGAATTAAAACAAATAAAAAGTATTGAATCTTTTAAATCTAAACTGGAAGAGGAACTTGGCTAAATTTCTCATTTTTAAACTGCACATCATAAAGACTTTTATAATATCCGTTTTTCTTTTTAATTAATTCTTTGTGTGAACCACTTTCAACTAGCTCTCCCCCATTCATAACAAATATTCTGTCTGAGTTTACTATAGTTGACAAACGGTGAGCAATTATAATTGAGGTTTTATTTTCTGTAATTTTTAAAGTAGCCCTTTGAATCAACTCTTCTGAATTTGAATCAATACTTGATGTTGCTTCATCTAGAATTAAAATTGACGGGTTTTTAATGTAAGCTCTTAGAAAAGAAATTAACTGTCGTTGTCCTTGTGACAACATTACTCCCCTCTCTTTTACATTATAATTATATCCCCCAGGCATGGACATGATAAAATCATGTATTCCAATTTTTTTTGCTGCACTTACAACATGATCGAAGGATATATTGGGATTATATAGAGTAATATTATTTAAAATTGTATCTGCAAACAAAAAAACATCTTGCAAAACCAAGGCTATTTTACTTCTAAGACATGATAATTTATATTCTTTAATATCATTCTTACCAAGAAAAATACTTCCACCCTGAATATCATAAAATCTAGTTATTAAGTTTACAATAGTTGTTTTTCCAGATCCAGTCGATCCAACTATAGCTATTTTTTCACCATTTTTAATACTAAAGGAAAGATTATTAATTATAGTTTCATTTTGATTATAAGAGAAATTTACATTTTTAAATGAAATACTTCCATCTAGAGTTTCTCCGATATTTTTACCAGAATTTTGAATTTTACTATCAGTATCAATTATTTTAAAAATTCTATTGGCTGCAACCATACCCATTTGTAAAGTATTAAATTTATCTGCTATTTGACGAAGTGGTCTGAAAAGCATTTGAGATAATTGTATAAATAAAAAAATAACCCCTAACGTTATTGAGGAATCTTCTAAAATTGCATTAAGACCTCCAAACCACACAATTAAACCAATAGTAATTGATGTCGATAGTTCAGCAATTGGGAAGAAAATTGAATTATACCAAACTGTTTTTAACCACGCATTTTTGTGCTTTTCATTAATCTTAACAAAATTATCGTATTCGATTTTTTGTCTATTGAATAGTTGCACTATTTTCATTCCAGTAATTCTTTCTTGTACAAATGAATTTAAATTTGCTACCTCTGTTCGAACCTCATTGAAAGCAACTTTCATAGATTTTTGAAATTTTCTTGTAGCGAAAAGAATAAATGGAAGAATTGCAAAAATTGTAAGTGATAATTTCCAACTTAAAGCAAGCATTACTAAAACAACAACAAGCATTTGCATTAAATCAGCTACAATCATAAAAAGACCTTGACTAAAAATACTTGCAATAGTTTCCATATCATTAACAGCTCTAGTAACCAATCTCCCCACAGAGGATCGATCAAAATAGGTCATTTTAAAATTTAGAATATGATTAAACAACTTAACCCTAATATCGTATATAACTTTTTGACCTAGCAGGTTGGCGTAATAGCTAAATAAAAACATAAATACTACGGTCAATATTAAATTACCTATCATTAAACAAATCAGCAATAGAAAGTCTTCGTATTTTCCAACAGCTAAGTAATCATCAACAGCTACTTTAATTAAATAAGGGGTTAAAGTAGAAAACAATGAAATTAATATAGCAGCTACTGCAACAAATACAAAAATTAACTTATATACTAACACATAATCTAAAAGTCTCTTAAACAAATTGAAATCAAGAAAAGATGTGTTTTTTTTCATTAAAGTTTTAAATCAGGGTAAATTATGTTAGTAAGGTACAAACCATGTGCCGGAACGGAATACCCGGCTAACTCTCTGTTTTTACTCATTATAACTTTTTCAATATGATCAATTTCATATTTATTTTCACCTATTTCGATTAATGTTCCTACAATTGCTCTCACCATATTTCTAAGAAATCTGTTTGCAGAAATTTTAAAAATCCATTGACCATTAATAAAAGACCATTTTGCATTAGAAATTTCACAGTAATATGTCTTAACATCAGTATTGGATTTTGAAAAACACTTAAAATTAGAGTGATCGTATAGTGCCATTGCCGCTAAATTCATTTTACCAAAATCAATATGTTTTTTTAAAAAATAAGCGGAATTTATTGCAAAGGGATCTTTTTGGGTTGTTAAAACATACTCGTATGATCTAGATAAAGCATCAAATCTGGCATGAAAATTTTCTTGAACTTCGTGGATGTTAATTATGAATATCTCCTTGCTAACAAAAGAATTAATTTTAAATAAAAAATCATTTTTATCTATAATTTTTTTGGAATAATCAAAATGAGCACAAAAATACTTAGCATGAACACCAGAATCAGTTCTGCCGGCTCCAACTACAGTAATTTTTTCCTTCATTATAGTTGAAAGAGATTCCTCAACAACTTGTTGAACAGAAATAGCATTAGGTTGTCTTTGCCAACCATGAAAAGGTGCGCCGTTATAAGATAATTCTAATAAATATCTCAAGGAAATATTACTTTTGTTGAATTCAAATATAGCTTTAATAAAAAATTCTAAAAATAATTAGTTGAAAAAAATTTTAATAATTTCTGATACACATGGTTATATTGATGACGTAATTTTGAAATACGTAAAGCAAGCAGATGAAGTATGGCACGCAGGGGATATTGGTAAAATCAAAGTTTTAGATCAAATTGAAAAATTAAGTCAATTAAAATCTGTTTATGGGAATATTGATAATCACGTAATTCGTTCATCGACTTGTGAAACCAATAGTTTTTTTTGTGAAAAAGTCAAAATTTCTATGATACATATTGCTGGTAAACCACCATACTATAATCAAATCACTAAAAAACTTATCGAAATTGAAAAACCCAAAATACTTGTTTATGGTCACTCACATATTTTGAAAGTGAAATTTGATAAAAAAAATGATGTTCTGTGTATCAATCCTGGAGCTGCAGGTAGACATGGTTTTCACCATAAAAGAACTATGGTAAGATTTGAAATTAATCAATCTAGCATTGAGAATATGGAAATAATTGAGCTTGGCGAAAGATCTAGATTACCTGAGTCTGTTTGAGGAACTAATGATTTTTAAATCTTTTTTTATTGATCTAATAGATAATGATATTAAGAAAAAAGAAACTAAAAAATATATTAAGGCTGGATCAGTAATTGATTTCTCAATAGGCCTCTCATCAAACAAGTTTAATACACCAAAGATTAATGAGAGAGTTAAAACTCTTAGAAGGTTAATTTGAATATTTGGTTTCTTAAACAAGAATATGATAACAAATAAAAGAACACTAACAATTTCAGAAAAGAAATAATCATTTATGTATGGTCTAAAAAAACCAAAATATGATTCAGGTAAAGACATATTAGGATTGCTATCAATAGAAACAACTATAATTAGATTTATTAAAATTAATAGAAATATGTAAACCGACTGAACTCTTTGAATCATCTAAATATTTTATATTAAAATACAATATTACTTAAAGTAAATAAATATTCTTATATTTGAAGTGATTTTAATAATCATTCCCACATTATATTTATTACTCACACTTCAACATAACCATTAAATAACCTAAATTTTATAAATGTTTGAAATTTCAACCTTAAAAGAAAAAAAAATTTCTGAGCTTCAAGAAATTGCAAATGAGCTAGGAATCAAAAAAACTGCTGGAATAAAAAAATTAGATCTAGCTTACAAAATTATTGATCATTATGCATCAAATCCTAAAGCTTCTGACAAAACTATTGAGTCCAAAGAGGATGAAGTAAAAAAAGATATTTCTGAGGAAAAAAAAGATTTAACAGAATCAAAAAAGACTGATAATAGCTCTGGGCACAAGAAGAATAATAGATTTGTTAAAAAAGAAAAGAACCACAACAAAGACAATAGAAATAGATACAAAGAACCTGATTTTGAATTTGATGGAATTATTGAAAGTGAAGGTGTTTTAGATATCATGCAAGAAGGTTATGGTTTTTTAAGGTCTTCTGACTACAATTATTTAACATCTCCAGATGATATTTACGTATCACAATCACAAGTAAGACTATTTGGTTTAAAAACTGGTGATACAGTTTTAGGTCATGTAAGACCCCCAAAAGAAGGTGAAAAATATTTTCCATTAATTAAGGTATCCAAGATCAACGGATTAAGTCCAAACGTAGTAAGAGACAGAGTCTCTTTTGAGCATTTAACTCCATTATTTCCTGACGAAAAATTTAATATTGCTGAAAAAAACAGCACTATATCTACAAGAGTAATGGATTTGTTTTCTCCTATTGGTAAAGGACAAAGAGGAATGATTGTATCACAACCAAAAACAGGAAAAACTATGCTACTGAAAGATGTTGCAAACGCTATAGCTGCTAATCATCCTGAGGTTTATCAAATTATTCTACTTATTGATGAAAGACCAGAGGAGGTTACAGACATGCAAAGAAATGTAAAAGGAGAAGTTGTTGCTTCTACGTTTGATGAACCTGCCGATAGACATGTAAAAGTAGCTAACATAGTTTTGGAGAAAGCTAAAAGATTAGTAGAATGTGGCCACGATGTGGTTATTTTATTAGATTCTATAACTAGACTTGCTAGAGCATACAACACTGTTCAACCCGCATCAGGAAAAATATTAAGTGGTGGTGTTGATGCAAACGCTCTTCATAAACCAAAAAGATTTTTTGGTGCTGCTAGAAATATTGAAGGCGGAGGTTCGCTTTCGATTATTGCAACTGCACTAACAGAAACGGGTTCAAAAATGGATGAGGTTATTTTTGAAGAATTTAAAGGAACTGGAAACATGGAGCTTCAATTAGATAGAAGAATTTCAAATAGAAGAATATTCCCTGCTATAGATTTAGTTTCCTCAGGAACAAGAAGAGATGATCTTTTACTTGACGAAAATACAGTTCAAAGAATGTGGATTATGCGTAAATATTTAGCGGATATGAACCCAGTTGAGGCAATGGAATTTATAAATGATAGGATTAAGAAATCTCTAAACAACGAAGAATTTCTTATATCAATGAATTCTTAAATTTATTTAAGAGAAGCTACAGATTTAGCAAGCTTTGATTTTAAATTTGCTGATTTATTAGCGTGAATAATATTATTCTTTACCAATTTATCAAGCATAGATGCCACTGAAGGGTACATTTTCAGAGCTTCCTTTTTAGAGCTTAAATCTTTTAACTTCTTAATAGCGTTTCTAGTAGCTTTATGCTGTACCTTATTTCTAAGTCTAACAGCTTCATTTCTTCTAATTCTCTTTAACGCTGATTTATGATTAGCCATATTATATATTTAGTAGCCCGTAGGGGAATCGAACCCCTCTTACCAGGATGAAAACCTGGCGTCCTAGCCGATAGACGAACGGGCCAAAATTTTAACGATTGCAAATGTAATTGAAAGGTTACAAACTTGCAACTTAATTTTTTTGTTTTATTAAAAGATTAATTAATAGGCCTTAGCAAATAAAACCCTTTGAGGTGATGGCTTATTTGAAACCACACAAAAACCTTCTTCTTTTTTCGAATCAATTGGAATACATCGAATTGTAGCTTTGGTTTCTTTTTTAATTTTCTCTTCTGTTTCAGAAGATCCATCCCAATGGGCAGAAACAAAGCCACCCTGATTCTTTATGATAGACTTAAATTCTTCATAGGTATTAGCTATTCTAATGTTTTTATTAGTAAATTTATATGCATTATTAAAAATATTTGACTGAATATCTTCCATCAGAAAATCGATTTTTTCAAAAACATTTTCTAACTCGATAATTTCTTTTTTCATATTATCTCTTCGAAATATTTCTAAAGTTGAATTTTCCAAGTCTTTTGGACCAATTACTATCCTAATTGGCACCCCCTTAATTTCGTGCTCATTAAATTTAAAACCTGGCTTGTGAGTATCTCTTTTATCATAAAGTACAGATATATTTTTTGATTTTAATTTATCTATAATTGGATCAATTTTTTTTGATATTTGATTTAGTTGATCTTCTGATTTATAAATTGGAATTATAACCACTTGAATTGGCGCAAGCTTTGGAGGAAGAACTAATCCATTGTCATCTGAATGAGTCATAATTAAAGCCCCCATTAATCTTGTCGACACTCCCCAAGATGTAGCCCAAACATAGTCTAGTTTACCATCTTTATTTGCAAACTTTACGTCAAATGCTTTTGCAAAATTTTGACCCAAAAAGTGAGAAGTTCCAGCTTGTAATGCTTTTCCATCCTGCATCAAGGCTTCAATACAAAAAGTTTCCTCTGCACCAGCAAATCTCTCGCTTTCAGATTTTAAACCTTTAATTACAGGGATACCCATAAAGTTTTGGGCAAAATCAGCATAAATGTTATTCATGAGTTCTGCCTCCTTCATTGCTTCATCCTTTGTTGAATGAGCAGTATGTCCTTCCTGCCATAAAAACTCAGCAGTTCTTAGGAATAATCTGGTTCTCATTTCCCACCTAACTACATTGGCCCATTGATTAATCAATATTGGTAAATCTCTGTAAGATTGAATCCAGTTTTTATATGTATTCCAAATTATTGCCTCGCTTGTTGGCCTAACGATTAACTCTTCTTCAAGTTTTGCTTTTTCGTCAACAACTAATTTACCTGGATTATTTTCATCATTTTTTAATCTGTAATGAGTTACAACAGCACATTCTTTGGCAAAACCTTCGGCATTTTTTTCTTCAGCCTCAAATAAACTCTTTGGAACAAATAATGGAAAATAAGCATTTTGATGTCCAGTTTCTTTAAACATTTTGTCCAACTGAGCCTGCATTTTTTCCCAGATTGCATATCCATAAGGTTTTATAACCATACAGCCTCTTACAGATGAATTCTCAGCTAAATCAGCTTTAACTACAAGCTCATTATACCACCTAGAGTAATCATCTTCTCTTTTAGTTAACTTTTTGGACATATATTGTTATTGGCATAATTATTGTTTAATTTTAAGTAATGCTAAATTAATTAAATAATTTACAAATGAGATATACTTTCATATTACTAATCACTTTTATTTTTACAGGATGCGGACCTTTTAATACAATCGATTCATTTGAAAGTGATGGTATTTATGATAACAATAACATGAAGGTTAGTCAAAATAATAATGGTATTTATTACAAAAATTATTTTGATCAAAAGTATCAAGAATATGGTTTTGATAATCAAATTAATGATAGTGTATTAACCGATATTTCAAATTATTCTTCAAACACTAACTTAACTTATAATAATAGTAATGGTTCTTGGGGTGATAATCCAACTTCCATAAATTTCATTTTTAGGGACAGGTACATTTACAGTCCATATTCAAATTATTATCCTTTTGGTTACTATGATTATTACAACTCGTGGTATAGCCCTTTCTACAATAGAAGCTGGCTTGGTTGGGGATATGGTTACAATCCATGGAGATTCAGACATTGGGGATTCTATAATGATTTTTACGGATATAACTACAGAAATTGGAATTACCCTTATTATAATTATCCTCTATATGGTGATCCTTACTATCAAAGAAATGATAATTCCAACATTGCATACATGAATGGTAGAAGAAATTCTAACAACACTTCCAAATCAGGATATGTTGAAAAATCTTCTAATGGAAGATCCATAGCTTCATATAATGTTGGTAGAAATGAAACAAAATTAGATAATACTAATGCTAGCGATAAATCTGAACAACGTTCTGATTTACTAAAAAGTAGAAAACTAAATAGAATATATTATAACCTTAAAAATGGAAATAGATTTAACGGCCAAACTCTAAATAATGGAAAGCCAAGAGATTATTTAAACAAAGGTGACATGAGTGGTGGAGGCAACAATAGTTCAAGAGATTCTAATACAAATCGAACTAGATCTAATTTTCAACCAGTTAAATATGGAAATAATACTAGGTCATATGATAAATCAAGAGTAAATTCTAATAATAGAAGTTCTCGTGGTTATTCTAGACCTGAAATTAGTGGTAACAATGCATCTAGCAGAAGTTACAACATATCTAGGTCTTCCTCCAACTCATCAGGATCTTCTTCAATTTCTAGATCCAGTTCTAGTTCAAGACCATCATCTAGCGTGAGTAGAGGATCATCTTCAAGTTCATCATCTAGTGCATCTATTTCAAGAGGAAAAAGATAAAATAACACAATGTGATTAAAAAAATAATATTTCTTTTATTTTTATTTCCATCAATTATAAATTCCCAAAGTTTAAATGACTTCATCAGAATTTCAATGGATAATACAGTTGGTTCAGCGAGATTTCAATCTATGGGAGGGGCTTTTGGCGCGTTAGGTGGGGATTTATCAGCAATCAATATAAACCCTGCTGGAAGTGCTGTTTTTATAGATAATCAATATGAACTTAGCTTTTCTAATAATAAAAAATCTGTTAAATCCTATTATTTTGAAAGTTCAGCAAGCAAAAACAAAAATAAATTTAGTGTGAATCAAGGAGGTGGTGTTTGGGTTTTTGAGAATTTTGGAGGTGGTGATGTAAATAAAATTACTTTCAGTGTAAATGCTCAAACTAATAATTCATTTTATGAGAATTTTGAAATAAAAGGAATAAATAAATCAAATTCGATAGATAAGTTTTTTATAAACAACTCCTATGGTCTGAATTCTGCTGATTTAAGTGTTGGTTCAAATGAAAGTGTAGCAGAAGTATATAGGTATTTAGGCGAGTATTATGGCTATTCAGCACAACAATCATTTATGGCCTACCAAAGTTATTTGATAAATTATGATGAATCCAACAATAATTTTTATTCTCTTGCGCTTTACAATAATGGTGTGAGCCAGAAATACACAAGCGATACAAAAGGTTACAACAATAAATACAATCTAAATGTATCAATACAATTTAAAGAAGATTTTTATTTTGGAATTAACATCAATACTCACGAGATATTTTTAGAGAATTTTCTAAGTCATTACGAATCAAATTTTGATGAAAATTCTGCAATAAAATCAATTTTATTTGAAAATAGACTTACAACATATGGTGAAGGTTTTTCATTTCAATTAGGTGCAATAAGAAAGTTTAATAATTTTAGGATTGGTTTTTCTTATCAATCCCCAACCTGGTATACACTTTGGGACGAAACAACCCAATATTTAGAAACTGAATCTATTGATATAAACGGAACTGCTTACAAAGATATTGTTGATCCACGAGTTATTAATATGTATCCAAAATACAAAGTTAACTCTCCATCATCACTAACTTTAAGCTCTGCTTTAGTCATTGGAAAAATTGGACTAATTAGTTTAGACTTAATGTCTACTGATTATTCAAAAATGAAAATTAAACCAAGTAACGAGTTCAATAGTTCAAATAATCAAATAAAATCTAAATTACAGAACACATTTAACTTTAGACTAGGTTCTGAACTTAGATTAAACAAATTTAGTATTAGAGGAGGTTACAACAAAACTGAAAGTCCATACAAAGAATTAATCGAAGATAGTAGTTCATTGTCATACGGAATTGGTTATGATTTTGGTTCTACAATAATTAATTTTTCTCATAAATCAATTGATCAAAATAGAAACCATCAATTGTTTGATAGTGGATCAACGGACAAAGCTTTTTTAGAATCAAGTAATTTGATTACATCACTTTCTATTATTTTTAAATTTTAGAACTATTTAATTAATCTTTAATTAACTTTGCAAATAGATTATAACGAATATGAAATACGATAAATTTTTAGAAGAAGAGTTTGATTTAATGGGTGACGACCATTTTGCTTCTTCACCTGAAACACCAATCAGAGATGATGCATTTGAAATTTCTGATGAAGAAAAAATTTCCATTATTGAAAAAAATGTTTTCAATATTTTAGATACACTTGGAATGGATTTAACTGATGATAGTCTAAAAGGAACACCAAAAAGAGTTGCCAAAGCTTGGGTTAATGAACTTTTTGGGGGCTTGAAGCCTGAAAAGATGCCAAAAACATCAACGTTTGACAACAAATATTCTTACACTGAAATGTTGGTTGAAAAAAATATTACAGTTTATTCTACTTGCGAACATCATTTGTTACCAATTATAGGAAAAGCTCATGTAGCCTATTTTTCCAAAGGAACTGTAATTGGTTTATCAAAAATGAACCGAATAGTAGATTATTTTGCTAAAAGACCACAAGTTCAAGAAAGACTTACTATGCAAGTTGTCAAAGCTCTTCAAAAGGCTCTTGGTACAGATGATGTAGCGTGTGTTATTGATGCTAAACATTTATGTGTAAATTCAAGAGGAATTAGAGACGTTGATTGCAGTACAGTGACCGCAGAATTTGGGGGCAAATTCAAAGATAAAAACGTAAAAAGAGAATTTTTAGATTATATTCGTACCGAAAGCTGAAACAAATTGTAATGATTTCCAACTTCGCCAAAGATCTAAAAATTCATAATTCCTTAACTGGCAAGAAAGAAAATTTCAAACCAATTGAAAAAAACAATGTTGGAATGTATGTTTGCGGTCCAACTGTTTACAGTAATGCACACCTAGGAAATTGCAGAACATTTATATCCTTTGATTTAATTTACAGATATCTTAAACATCTAGGCTACAAAGTTAGATATGTTAGAAACTTAACAGATGTTGGTCATTTAGAAAACGAAGACGACTCAGGAGAGGATAAAGTATCCAAAAAGGCTAGGTTAGAAAAGCTTGAACCAATGGAAGTAGTTCAAAAATACACTTTAGACTTTCATGATATATTAAAAAAATTTAATACTATCCCACCAAGTATTGAACCTACTGCATCAGGACATATTGTTGAACAAATAGAAAGTATTAAACAAATCTTAAGTTCTGGTTTTGCTTATGAAAAAAATGGATCTGTATATTTTGATATTGCAGAGTTTAACAAATCAAACTCATATGGAAAATTAAGTGGAAGGAAAATTGAGGAAATGATGAATAATTCAAGATCACTTGATGGATCTTCTGACAAAAAAAGTCCACAAGATTTTGCACTATGGAAAAAAGCTGATAAAAATCATATCATGAATTGGGAATCACCCTGGGGCAAAGGTTTTCCTGGATGGCATTTAGAATGTACATCTATGAGTAAGAAGTATCTAGGTGACTTTTTTGATATTCATGGAGGTGGAATTGATTTGAAATTCCCACATCACGATTGTGAAATAGCTCAATCTGAGGTGATAAACGGATGTAATCCAGCAAGATTTTGGATGCACACCAATATGCTTACATTAAATGGAAAGAAAATGTCTAAATCTCTGGACAATCACATTTTACCAGCTCAAATTTTTAATGGGCAAAATAAAATATTTGATAAAAGTTTCGATCCAAATGTTGTAAAGTTCTTCATTTATCAAGCTCATTACAGAAGTATTTTAGATTTGAGTAATGAAGCATTATTGGCTTCTGAAAAAGGTTTTAAAAAACTAGTATCAGGGTACAACTTGATTTCCGAATTAAAATCTTCAAATGAAAATTCTGATTTTGATGTAGATAAATGGATATTAGATTGTTACTCAAAATTAAATGATGATTTCAATACACCAATGCTTATAGCCCATTTATTTGATTGTGTAAAGTATATTAATAATGTTAATATCAATTCAAAAAAATTAAATACAACTGATAAAGCAAAAATCACAAAAACTTTTGATGAAATTTTATTTGATATTTTAGGTTTTAATAAGGAAAATGAAAAAGTTGAAAAATCAAATTCTCAAAAAGAACTAATAGAATTATTAATTAAAATAAGATCTCAAGCCAGAAACGATAAAAACTTTGAATTATCTGATCAAATAAGAGATGAATTATTAGAACTTGGAATACAATTAAATGATGATAAAAACAGTTCCTCATATGAACTTTTCTAATGAAAAAAATTTTTATATATCCTTTCTTAATTCTTATTAGAATATATCAAACATTAATTTCTCCATTATTACCATCAACTTGTAGATTTTCTCCTACATGTTCTGAATACTCCAAGCAATCTTTAATAAAACACGGTTTAATAAAAGGAAGTATATTAAGCGTTAAAAGAATATTAAAATGTAATCCATGGGGAGGAAATGGATATGATCCTGTACCTTAGTATTACAAAATAAATTTACAAAATGATATTATTTAAAATTGACTGGGCACCAAATGAAGTTTTTTTAAACCTTGGTCCTCTTACCATCTATTGGTATAGTGTAATGTTTATTATTGCTTTTTCTTTAGGATATTACATTGTTCAAAAAATATATATTAATGATAATAAACCTGTTGAATTAGTTGAACCACTATTTATTTATGTGGTTTTTGGTACTTTAATTGGAGCAAGACTTGGTGAAGTTTTTTTTTATAACTGGGACTATTTTCAAAATAATTTAGTTGAAATATTACTACCAATAAAAAATGATCCAAATAGCTCTATGTTATTTGGATTAATTGAAGGGTATAAATTTGTTGGATATAGAGGTTTAGCTAGTCATGGTGCTACTATTGGAATAATAACGGCAATGTTTATTTATAAATATAAATTTAAATATGATTCTGTATTATGGATATTTGATAGAATTGTTATTCCAATTTCTGTTGGAGGAATGTTTGTTAGAATAGGTAATTTCTTTAACTCTGAAATTGTTGGAAATTACACAAACTCGAATTTTGGTGTAGTATTCAAAAATAATGGTGAGATTTTTCCAAGGCATCCAGCTCAACTTTATGAAGCTTTTGGTTATCTACTTTTATTTATTCTACTTTGGAATATTTACTGGAAAACTGATTTAAAAAAATACAAAGGATTTATTTTTGGTCTATTTTTAACTTGTTTATTTTCTATTCGAGTACTAGTAGAATACGTAAAAGAAAGTCAAGGTGGATTTGAAGAATATTTAGGAATCCTATCTACTGGTCAGTGGCTAAGTATACCATTCATATTAATTGGTATTACCCTTATGATTTACTCTAGGAAAAGAAGCAGTTAAAATTACTTTTTCAGACTCTTTCTTAGGGTATCAAACATAACTGGAGTTGCTATAAAAACTGAAGAATATGTTCCAACTAGTACCCCAATAATTAAGGCAAACATAAACCCTCTAATTGATTCTCCTCCAAAAAGAAAAATTGAAAGTAGTACAACTAAAGTTGTAAAAGAAGTATTTAAAGTTCTACTTAAAGTACTGTTTAATGCGCCATTAACTGTCTTAGTAAATTCCCATGATTTATTTATTAATCTAAATTCTCTAATCCTATCAAATACAACCACAGTGTCATTTAAAGAATAACCAATCACAGTTAGTACTGCTGCAATAAATGCTTGGTTAATTTCCATATTAAAAGGCATAAATGAATAAGTTAAAGAAAATATCCCTAGTACTATTAAAACATCATGAAAGACTGCAGTAACAGCTCCTAAAGAGTATTGCCAATCTCTAAACCTTAATAAAATATATAAAAACACTACAGCTAAAGAACCAAATATTGCTAAAAATGAATTCTTTTTAATGTCATCAGCAATCGTAGGTCCTACTTTAGAAGATCCCATTATTCCTACAGACTTATCATCAGATCCATTGACAAAATCATCATAGGTCAAGTTAGATGGAAGAACACTTTTAAGAGCATCAAACATCTTTAATTGAATTTCATCATCTACTTGAGTTCCCTCAACATCTACTTTATAATTTGTTGTAATTTTTAATTGATTATCAGATCCAAAAGTTTTAGCCTCGGCATTACCTAGAACATCAATTAATGAGGCTTGTATTTCACTTTGATTTACATCATTGTCAAATCTCACAGTATAAGTTCTTCCTCCAACAAAATCAACACCCTGATTTAGTCCATTTGTACTTAGTGAGTAAAGACTTATTAGTAATAAAGATGCTGAAACAAAATAAGCAACTTGTCTCTTTTGTAAAAACCTAATAGAAAGTTTGCTGAATAAATTTTTAGTGAGTGTTGTAGAAAAATCAAGAATTTTACCTTTTGATAATCTTGAATCAACTAACATTCTTGTTATAAAAATTGCTGTAAACAATGATGTTGCAATACCTATTAATAAAGTTGTTGCAAAACCTTTTATTGGACCTGATCCAAAAACAAAAAGAATTAAAGCCGTAAGACCAGTTGTAATATTAGCATCTAGAATTGAAGATAATGCATTACTAAATCCGTCTCCAACAGATTGTTTCAATCCTTTGCCTTTATTTAATTCTTCGCGAATTCTTTCAAAAATAAGAACGTTAGCATCAACAGACATACCGATAGTTAAAACAATACCAGCGATACCTGGAAGTGTCAATACAGCTCCTAATCCTGCAAGAATTCCAAATATTAAAACTAAGTTTAGAACTAAAGCTACATCAGCGAAAATACCTGCTCTTCCATAATAGAATATCATCCAAATTAATACCATTATCAAAGCAATTATAAATGAATTAATCCCTTTTTCAATATTTTCTTTACCAAGTGAAGGTCCAACAACTTCTGATTCTATTATTTCAGCAGAAGCTGGTAATTTACCTGCTCTAAGAACGTTTGCTAAATCAATGGCCTCGTTTAAAGTAAATTGTCCTGAAATTTCAGATCTTCCTCCTGAAATTGCACCCCTTGAAACACCTGGTGCAGAATAGACGATATCATCCAAAACGATGGCAATATTGCTTTTATCCTTATAAGCTTTACCCGTCATTTCTTCCCACTTACGGGCACCCTTTCCATTCATTTGCATGGATACTGCAGGGGCACCAACTTGATCATAGGACTGACTAGCATCAACAACAACACTTCCACCAAGAGGTGGTTTATTATCTCTATTAGATTGGATAGCATATAAATCAACTACATTATTAGTAACATCAGGTTTACCAAATAAAAATCTAGTATATCTTTTTTCTGATGGTAGTAGTTGTCTAATTTCTGGCATAGACAAAAACTCTTCAATTTTATTTTGATCCTTTGCTAAAAATTGTGCTATGACAGGTCCACCTTGATAACCTGTTCCAACTAAATAATCAAAAAGAGGGTTTTTCTGGTTTGAAATTGAATCGTTAGCCTCAACATCTGCTAGTAAATCATCTATTTCAGAACTTTCATCACTTTCGGTTTCAATTTCTTCATCATCTAACAAATTTTTTAAAGTTTCATTAGCTTGAGATAAAAAAGGTAAAAACTGATCATTAGTTTCAGTATACCAAAACTCTAACTGAGCTGTACTTTGCAAAAGATTTTTTACTCTTGCGACATCCTTGGCACCAGGAAGTTCAACTCTAATTCTTCCAGAATTACCTAATCTTTGAATATTTGGCTGAGTTACTCCAAACTTATCAATTCTTTTTCTTAAAACTTCAAAGGCAGAAACTATTGATTCATCAATTTTTCTTCTAATAATAGGTTTAACTTCAGAATCCGACATTTCAAAGTTAATTTCATCACTTAGAGATCTGTTTGCGAAAATATCTGGTGAAGCTAGAGTTGTTTCACCTTGTATTTTTTCAAATGCTTCAAAAAAGGATTCTACGTATGTATCGTCAGATTCTTTTTGTAAAGCATCTGCATCATTTAATGCTTTATTGAAAACAGGATCTTTTGAATATTCTGCAAGACCTTTTAAAATGTCTTTAACAGAAACTTGAAGAGTTACATCAATACCTCCCTTCAAATCAAGTCCTTTGTTTAATTCCTTGTCTTTTGCACCTTTATATGATGTAAAACCAAGAATACTTTCATTTGATATAGAATCTAAATAATTATTATACTTCTCTTCTCTTAAATCAGCATAATTTTCATTTGAATCAGAAATTGCGTTAATAGAATACTGAGATGCTTTATCTTCAACATTAGATGTTATAAAAGTAAATGATATTTGGTATACACTTACTAAAGTGAAACAAAAAGCAAAAAACTTAATTAGACCATTATTATGCATAATATTTATTTTTATTCTTATTAAAAAACGAGCAAATATAGGATTTACTTGATGATAAAACAATTCTATAATTAAACATCAAGCCTTTTAAATGTCAAATAAGTATTTATAGAGCTAAGTTCATTTTTCGTACTGCCGAAGCACTATCAGCAAATTTTACCATTTCTTGATCGTTTAAATTAAGATTTATAATTTTTTCACAACCATTTTTTCCTATAATACATGGGACTCCAATACATATATCATCCTGATTATATTCTCCGTCTAAAAAAACTGAACAAGGAATTATTCTTTTTTCATCGTTTAGAATTGATTTTACTAAGAATGCTACTGAGGCACCAGGTGCATACCAAGCTGAAGTACCTAATAATTTTGTCAATGTAGCGCCTCCAACCATTGTTTTACTTGCTACATCATCTAATTCATTTTTTGATATTAGTTCAGAAACAGGTAATCCATTATATGAAGCCAATCTTGTCAGAGGAATCATAGTTGTATCCCCATGACCCCCAATTACCATTCCATGAATATCATTAGCTGGTCTATCTATAGCTAGAGATAGATAAGTTTTAAATCTGGAGCTGTCTAAAGCACCTCCCATACCAATGACTCTATTTTTTGGCAGACCGGTAGATTTTAATGTTAGGTATGTCATAGTATCCATAGGATTTGAAACAACTACAATAATAGTCTCTGGCGAATGTTTTAAAACATTTTCAGAAACAGTCTTCACTATTCCAGCATTTATTCCAATAAGCTCTTCTCTAGTCATACCAGGTTTTCTTGGAATTCCAGATGTAATTACAACTACATCACTATTTGCTGTTTTTGAATAGTCGTTTGTTGTACCAACAACTTTAGTCCCAAATCCAATAGTTGTAGCAGTTTGCATCATATCTAAAGCTTTGCCCTCTGCAAAACCATCTTTAATATCTAGTAAAACTACTTCACTAGCAATAGATTGTGAGGCAATCACATCAGCACAAGTTGATCCTACATTTCCAGCACCTACAATTGTTACTTTCATTTATTATCAATTTTTAATTAAACATCAATATTAGCATATGTTGCATTTCTTTCAATAAATTCTCGTCTTGGCGGAACCTCGTCACCCATCAACATAGAGAAAACCCTATCTGCTTCAACAGCATTATCAATAGTAACCTTTCTAAAGGTTCTGAACTCAGGATTCATAGTTGTATCCCACAATTGGATTGCATTCATTTCACCTAACCCTTTGTATCGTTGGATTGATGCTCCCTGACCAAATTCTTCTAAAAGTTTGTCTCTTTCTTCATCGTCCCATGCATATTCTTTTTTTGCACCCTTTTTAACTAAATATAATGGAGGAGTTGCAATGTAAATATTACCATTTTCAATTAGTTCTTTCATATACCTAAAAAAGAACGTTAATATTAAAGTTGCAATATGACTTCCATCAACGTCAGCATCACACATAATTACAATTTTATGATATCTTAATTTTTCCAAGTTTAGAGCCTTGCTGTCCTCCTCTGTTCCGATTGTGACTCCTAATGCAGTGTAAATATTAATAATTTCTTGATTTTCAAAAACTTTATGCTGCATAGCTTTTTCAACATTAAGTATTTTTCCTCTTAAGGGTAAAATAGCTTGGAAATTTCTATCTCTACCCTGTTTTGCAGTACCTCCTGCGGAATCACCCTCAACTAAAAAAACTTCACATAATTCTGGATTTTGTTCCGAACAATCAGATAATTTTCCTGGAAGACCTCCCCCACTCATTACAGTTTTTCTTTGTACCATTTCTCTAGCTTTTCTAGCAGCATGTCTAGCTTGAGCTGCAAGAATCACTTTTTCAACAATAGTTTTGGCATCAATAGGGTTTTCTTCAAGATAATTTTCTAGCATTTCAGAAACAGCTTGAGATACAGCAGAGTTTACCTCTCTATTACCAAGCTTAGTTTTTGTCTGCCCCTCAAACTGAGGCTCAGCCACTTTTACAGAAACAATAGCTGTTAGCCCTTCTCTAAAATCATCTCCAGCTATATCAAACTTTAATTTATCTAACATTCCAGAAGAATCTGCATACTTTTTTAAGGTTGATGTTAACCCTCTTCTAAAACCAGCCAAATGAGTTCCACCTTCATGTGTATTAATATTATTTACATATGAATGAAGGTTTTCAGAAAAAGAGGTATTGTAAATCATCGCAACTTCAACTGGAATTCCATTTTTTTCTCCCTCCATAGAAATCACTTCAGAAGTTAATGGTTCTCTATTCTCGTCTAAAAATCTAATAAATTCTTTTAAACCTTCCTCTGATTTAAAAACTTCTTTAACAAACTCACCATCAACCATTGATCTTTTATCAGTGATTGAAAGTGTAATTCCTTTATTAAGAAAAGACAATTCTCTTAACCTATTTGATAAAGTTTCGTAGTTATATTCTTGGGCTTCTTTAAAAATAGATTTGTCAGGTTTAAAGGTAACTTCAGTCCCAGTTTTTTCAGATTTTCCATCAGATTTTACAGGATAAAGTGACTTTCCTTTTTCATACTCTTGAATCCATATTTTACCTTCTCTATAAACCTTAGCTATCAAATGATCAGATAATGCATTTACCACAGAAACACCTACCCCATGTAAACCACCTGATACTTTATAGGAATCTTTGTCAAATTTACCTCCAGCTCCAATCTTAGTCATAACAACTTCTAAGGCAGAAACCCCTTCCTTTTTGTGAATTCCAACAGGAATACCTCTTCCATTATCATCTACTGAAATTGAATTGTCTTCATTGATAGTTACATTGATTTCATCGCAATGACCAGCCATTGCTTCATCAATTGAATTATCTACAACTTCGTAAACTAAGTGATGTAAACCTCGGACACCAACGTCCCCAATATACATTGAAGGTCTCATTCTAACATGCTCCATTCCTTCAAGAGCCTGTATACTGTCAGCAGAATACTGATTCTTATTAATTTCTTCGCTCATTTTTAATTGAATTATATAAATTTTTGGTTAAAACAAATATAACTAATTAGGAGGGTAATTTGTTAAATTATCAGAGAAGAATGAGTATAAGTTATCAACAATTTTATTACAAAAAAACTAGACTTTAATAGCCGTCATTATGGACGTTAGAAACAGAACGTCCCGACGGATCATTTAAATTCTTAAAAGCCTTATCCCATTCAAGAGCAATTGGAGTACTGCATGCAACAGATGGGACTGATGGAACAGTTTTAGCAGAAGTTTCAGATGGAAAATGTTCCTCAAAAATTGTTCTATAAAAATACTCTTCTTTAGACATTGGAGTTTGAAATGGAAAAGTAAATTTTGCATTATTAAACATGTCATCATTAATTTTTTCTTCTACTAATTCCTTTAAACTATCAATCCAATTATAGCCTACACCATCACTAAATTGTTCTTTCTGTCTCCATGCCACAGCTTCTGGTAAATACTTTTCAAAACTTTTCCTAAGTACCCATTTTTCCATTTTTTCAGATGTTATCATTTTATCCCTAGGATTTAAGCGCATCGCAACATCTATAAACTCTTTATCAAGAAAAGGTACTCTTCCTTCAATACCCCACGCCGCAAGCGACTTGTTAGCTCTTAAACAATCGTATTGATATAATTTTTCAAGCTTTCTCACAGTTTCTTTATGAAATTCTTCAGCACTTGGAGCTTTATGAAAATATAAGTATCCTCCAAAAATTTCATCAGCACCTTCACCTGAGAGAACCATTTTTATTCCCATGGATTTAATAACTCTAGCCATTAAATACATTGGAGTTGATGCTCTTATGGTTGTAACGTCATAAGTTTCAAGGTGATATATTACATCTCTGATAGCATCCAGACCTTCTTGAACTGTAAAAGTAATTTCGTGGTGAATTGAATCAATATGATCTGCTACTTTTTTAGCAGCTTTTAAATCAGGTGAACCCTCTAAACCTACTGCAAAAGAATGTAGCTGAGGATACCAAGCTGCTTTTTCATCGTTCGATTCTACTCTATTTTTTGAATATTTTTTTGCAAGAGCAGAAGTTATTGAAGAATCTAATCCTCCCGATAATAAAACTCCGTACGGAACATCACTCATTAACTGTCTATGAACTGCTTTTTCCAATGCAGATTGAAGGTCATCTAAATTTGTTTCATTATCTTTTACTTTATCATAACTCATCCAGTCCCTGCTATACCATTGTTTTATCTTGCCTTCTTTGCTTGATAAATAGTGTCCTGGTGGAAATATTTCAATTTTATTACATATTCCTTCTAATGCTTTTAATTCTGAAGACACATAAAATGTTCCTTTTTTATCCCAACCCATATAAAGCGGAATAATACCCATATGATCTCTTGCAACAAGGTAATGGTCTTTATTTTCGTCATAAAGCACAAATCCAAAAATTCCATTTAAGTCATCAATGAAATCAACACCTTTTTCATTGTATAGGGCTAAAATAATCTCACAATCTGAATTAGTTTGAAATGAATACTCAGTACTTAATTTATTTCTAAGTTCTTGATGGTTATAAATTTCGCCGTTAGCAGCGAGAATTAAACTTTTATCTTGACTGTATATTGGTTGGTTTCCTGAAGCAGGGTCTACAATAGCTAATCTCTCATGAGCTAATAATACATTTTCTCCACAATGAATCCCGTTCCAATCAGGACCTCTATGTCTAACTTTTTTTGACATTTCTAAAACTTGAGACCTTAAAACGTCAGAAGACTGTTTTAGATCTAAAGCACATACAATTCCACACATTTGATTAAATTTTAAGTAAATATCTAACATTTACTTTAATTTATAATTAAATATTTAAAATTGATTATAAAATATAAGTAATAATTGATTTTAAATACAAATATGAAATATTATTATAATATATTTTAAATTAACCTTAGAAATTGAAAGTTTTGTTAATTTGGTCAAAAGAATTAAATTTTAAAATGAATCCTGTTATTTATTTAAAAAATGTCACCATTACTCAAAGTGGAGTAGATATATTGTCTGGGGTTAATCTTTCAGTTAATAAAGGTGAATTTATTTATCTAATTGGAAAAACTGGTGTTGGAAAAAGCAGTTTACTAAAAATACTTTATGGGGATATTCCTGTTAAAACTGGAGAAGCTAATATTTTAGACATTAATCTTGTAAAATTAAATAACAATAAAGTTCCTTTTTTAAGAAGAAAACTAGGTATTGTTTTTCAAGATTTCAAACTCTTGCCTAACAAAACCATAAAACAAAATCTTGAATTTGTTCTTAAAGCAACTGAATGGAAAGATAGCTCAAAAATTAACAAAAGAATTTCAGAAGTTCTAAAAAAAGTAAAACTTGAAGATGTAATTAATAAATATCCTAACGAGCTTTCTGGTGGAGAACAACAAAGAATTGCTGTTTCTAGAGCTTTATTAAATGAACCTGAAATCATAATTGCAGATGAACCTACTGGAAACTTAGATCCTGCTACGAGTTTGGAGATTATGAATCTAATTAAAGAAATTAATAATAATGGGACAACCATTTTGATTGCTACTCATGATTACGATATAATTTCTAAATTTCCCGAAAAAACAATTAGAATTGAAAAAGACAGGTTTTACGAACTTTCAAAAAAAAATTAAAAAGAACTACTTCTTTTTCTTTCGTTTTCGCTTAATAATATTTTTCTTAGCCGTATAGTTTCTGGGGTAACTTCAACATACTCATCTTTTTGAATATATTCAAGCGCCTCTTCCAGACCAAAAGTTATTGGAGGAGCTAACTTAACTTTATCATCAGAGCCTGCTGCCCTAACATTAGAAAGTTTTTTGGTTTTAGTAACATTTACAACCATATCATCAGACCTTGTGTTTTCTCCTATTACTTGTCCAGTATAAATTGAATCTCCAGGACTTATAAAAAATTTACCTCTGTCTTGAAGCTTATCAAGAGAATATGGAATTGCTGTACCTTGTTCCATAGAAATTAAAGAACCTGTAATTCTTTTTGGCATTTCTCCTTTAAAAGGTTGAAATTCAATAAACCTATGATTCATAATCGCCTCACCAGCTGAGGCGGTTATTAATATATTTCTAAGTCCAATTATTCCTCTTGACGGAATAATAAACTTACATAACATTCTTGAACCTTTACTATCCATACTAACCATTTCTCCTTTTCTGACAGCTACCATTTCTATAGCTTTTCCTGAAACATGTTCTGGGATATCGATTATTAATTCTTCAACAGGCTCAGATTTTATACCATCAATTTCTTTAATAATAACTTGAGGTTGACCAATTTGTAATTCATAACCTTCTCTTCGCATAGTTTCAATCAAAACTGACAAGTGCAAAACACCTCTACCATAAACTAAAAACTTATCTGCAGAACCAGTCTCCTCAAGTCTCATTGCAAGATTTTTTTCTAATTCTTTTTCAAGTCTTTCTTTAATATGTCTTGAGGTCACATATTTACCTTCTTTACCAAAGAACGGAGAATCATTGATTGTAAACAACATACTCATGGTAGGCTCATCAATACTAATAGTGGGTAAAGGATCTGGATTTTCAAAATCTGCAATAGTATCTCCTATTTCAAAATTTTCTAATCCAACTACTGAACATATATCTCCAGCCTCAACAGAGTCAACTTTTAATTTACCAAGACCATCAAAAACATTCAATTCTTTAATTCTAGATTTTACTATGGATCCATCTCTTTTGACTAAACTTACATTTTGCCCTTGCTCTAATATACCCCTTTGCAATCTACCAATAGCCTCTCTTCCAGTAAAAGAAGAATAATCCATAGATGTAATCAACAACTGTGTAGAACCCTCAGAAATTTTAGGACTAGGAATATGTTCTATAACTGAGTCTAGTAAAGGTGCTATAGAATCAGTTTCATTTTTCCAATCCAACGACATCCAATTATTTTTTGCCGAGCCATAAATTACAGGAAAATCTAGCTGCCACTCTTCAGCATCAAGCTCAAACATCAAATCAAAAACTGATTCATAAACTTGATCAGGTGTACAATTTTCTTTATCAACTTTATTAACCACTACAAGTGGCTTTAATTTTAATTCTAAAGCTTTTTGAAGAACAAATCTAGTTTGTGGCATAGGACCTTCAAAAGCATCTACTAAAAGTAAAACTCCGTCAGCCATATTCAAAACCCTTTCTACTTCACCTCCAAAATCAGCGTGACCCGGAGTATCAATTATATTAATTTTAGTATCCTTATACTTTACAGAAACATTTTTCGAAACTATAGTAATTCCTCTTTCTTTTTCTAAATCGTTGTTGTCTAATATAAGCTCCCCAACATCTTTATTATCTCTAAATAATTTACAGTGATGTAATATTTTATCAACTAAAGTTGTTTTTCCGTGATCAACGTGTGCTATAATTGCTATATTCTTAACAGAACTCATAAACCTTATAATTTCGCGCAAATGTAAGTTATTTATATCATAAACAGTTATAAATAATATGAACTTAATTTTATTGATTAATTTAGCATTAAATAAATCTGAAATGATAAATAATATACCTAAAATTAAAAATACTGGTTCAGGCAATTTTTTTGTAATAGCGGGACCTTGCGCTATTGAAGGTGAAGAAATGGCATTTAAAATTGCTGAAAAAATTTTAGATATTACCTCCAGATTAGAGATCCCTTTTATTTTTAAAGGAAGTTTCAAAAAAGCAAACAGATCAAGAATAGATAGCTTTACAGGTATTGGAAATAAAAAAGCACTTTCAATTTTAAAGAAAATTGGAACAGAACTAGATATACCTACTGTCACAGATATACATGAAAACAAAGATGCTGAATTAGCTGCTAATTTTGTAGATGTATTACAAATTCCAGCATTTTTAGTCAGACAAACTGATCTTCTTGTCGCTGCAGCAAAAACGGGCAAACACATTAATTTAAAAAAAGGTCAATTTATGAGTCCCGAAAGTATGGCTCATGCGGTAAGGAAGGTTCAGGATTCTGGAAATAAAAATATCTTTTTAACAGAAAGAGGAAGCATGTTTGGTTATCAAGACCTAGTTGTTGATTTTAGGGGGATACCTGAAATGAAACAGTTTGCACCAGTGATACTAGATGTTACTCATTCTTTACAACAACCTAATCAAAGTTCGGGTGTTACAGGTGGAAGACCAGAAATGATTGAAACTATAGCAAAAGCTGGAGTTGCTTCTGGTGCAGATGGCATATTTATTGAAACTCATTTTGATCCAAAAAACGCAAAAAGCGATGGAGCTAATATGCTAGATATAAATAATTTAGAAGATATATTAATTAAACTTATTAAAATTAAAAAAAGCCTTAATTTAAAGTCTTTTTACAACTATTCGAATTAATATATATTTGCATTTCGGAATTTTGTTCTTTGAAAAAATGGGGTCGACTGGTTTTGACAGCAGGTCCGATTGAATTGTAAGCAGATCGAGCGCTGGATTATCGCTCGTTAATATAATGATACCAAACCTTAAATGGCGAAAATAAATACGCTCTTGCAGCTTAATAACTGAATTATAGTAAGTTAAAGCCTTCGTCCCGCCAGGCGGGAAAGTGAGATGTCTCAGAATAGCCCTTGTTGACGGCGATTCATTATGAGACACCATTAAAGTCAACATAGAAATTCTAGTGCTTTGATGGAATTTCAAAACTAAAAAAGCTAAGTAGTATTTAGGCAGTTTTCAGTCAGAATATTATCGAAAATTAATTGAAAACTAAATCTGTAGAAAGCTATTTTGTCGCTTGTTTGGACGAGGGTTCGATTCCCTCCGACTCCACAACAAAACCTCAACAAAATGTTGAGGTTTTTTTTATTTATAAAAAAGCAAATAGTGGTTTTCTCTTGCTTTTTTCTTCATTCCTGCCGTTTCCTCTACAAATTTGTTCCTTTCATTTCTTGACTTAAAAACCCAAATACAGACAGTATCCTTACTGTGGTATATAGCTTTTAATTCATCATCTATTTGACAAATTTCATCTGGAATTTCTACTTTTATGCAAATCATAATTTAATAATTACATTTATCCCCACTTTCAAGATTTGTTGATTTCCATAAACGATTACCAGCTTTTTGAGCATAACACGAATTTGAATACACTAAATCATTACAAGCACATACAGGTTCTGCTATTTCAATACAAACAGCATCAGGATCTGGTGCTACGTAGCATTGTCCCAAAATCTCTTCATTATCGACACATGAAATCAATAATAAAAAAATTATTATCAATTTATATTTCATAAGGCTATTTTTTTAGAAACAACTATTGCATCTGTGTTTACAAATGGCATTGGCATCATAAAGTCTTCTCTTGGATTGAGATTAAACTTGTCGTTTTCCATTAAATCAAATGAAGTTTCTATTAAATTAAAGTTTGGTAATAGGTCCTTAGAAAAATTTAAATCAATTATGAGTTGTTTATCTCTTAGAGCCATGTAATAACTCAAAAATCTACCAGATTCAACTATAATTTTAGAATTATTAGTTTCATATTCAACTCCCTGAACTGAGATAGCATCAAAAACAAATGAGTCATCACTAGTTAATTCAATTTTATTGATATTTCTTGTTGGTTCAATCTTTAGTTTTATAATTCTTTTAGAATCAATTATTGTATCTTTTAAAATTTGAACCTCTGCTGTAGGAATATCTACAAAATCAGCAAATGAACTTTGCTTAAATGGGGTACTGTACTTACTCGAAGAGGAGAAATTTATGCTATTATCTGAATTAAATTCATCAAAAAATTGATTAGTAAATACATCAATATTATTATTATATGAAAGCCAATGAGACTCTTTTGTGTCAAAATCTGAATAATATAAAATACTATTTGGTTTTTTATTTTCAGAGTCATAATCGTTATTAATAAATGCTAGAACAAAAAATATTATAGATGTAAATAGCATAAGATTTTTTACATGACTTTTAAAAGTAAAATTTGAAAAAACAGGTAATAATAAAATAAAAATTAAAACAAGAAGAAACGAAGTTATAAAAAGGTTATTTAAACCTAATCCAACAGGAAACAATTTTAGTTGAGGGACGAAAATATAAATTAGTGGTAGACTAATAATAGTCCAAAGTAAAGTTATATTATTGGATTTAAAATTTAACTTATAAGTTAATATAACATTGAATAAAGCAAGGTATATTGGAATCAGGAAAAATGCAGCACCTTTTAAATAAAAACTAATTAAAACATTTAAAATTAACCAAAAACCTATTGGAACAATAGATAAATCAATTGCAGAATTATTTTTAAAAAAAGGAGAGTATATAGCTAGAAGGCTAAAAAAGTTTAGAAATATAAAGGCTGTAATATAATAATATCCGTTGTAAGTAAATCCATGCAACATATCAGCATAATCAGGATTAAAATGAGAAATTATTTTCCACAAAACAATCGTAAAAGAAAGGCATATAAATAACGAAATAGTAAGCGCTAAAATTCCATTTAAAATTCCCTGCACAGATAATTTATTGATGGCTAAACCTAAATAAATAATAAACAGAAAAAAAATAATTGAAAAAATTAAAAGAGAAAAAATCCATGAATTTGAAAAATAAATAAATTTTATGATTGGGAAATTTGAGTAAACATAATCCTTTTCACTATCTAATTCAGATAAGTTAATTTTAGAAAAATGATTAACCATAGACATAAAATAATCAGCTTGATGCAACAAAGTATTTCTATCTAACCTATCA
Source organism: uncultured Bacteroidota bacterium (assembly GCA_902559035.1). Lineage (GTDB taxonomy): Bacteria > Bacteroidota > Bacteroidia > Flavobacteriales > Flavobacteriaceae > MAG-121220-bin8. Next base: position 2,584 of record CACEGG010000008.1, on the reverse strand, counting down.
AATGTATCAAGCGATGTATGATAGTCAAAATGATCTCCAATAAATGCAAAATTAAATCCATTTATATCAGCCTGCTCTCTAAAAACTGTCAAATCAGTATCATTTGGTAACATTTTATAAACACTATACATAAGTGAATTAGCCGCAGGAAATTGTGGACTAGCCTTTTTAAACTCAGAAATAAGATTTCCATTTTTCCCATTTGTTTCAATAAGCATATAACTAGGACCTCCACTTCCTCTAGCTTCGAAATTTAATACTAAACCAATATCATCGACTAGTTTATGGTTTTTAACAAAGGCTTGGGCACCTAGTAAACCAATTTCTTCAGCATCAGTAAACACAACATGAATATCGTTTAAAGGTTTTTTATTATTTGAAAGAAATGCTCTGAGACCTTCAAGAATAGTTGCAACACCTGAACCAGCATCACTTGCTCCGTATGAACTATGATGACGTGAATCGTAATGTGTAAGCAAGACTAGAGATTTTCCATCGTTGGCACCTTCAATAGTTCCAATAATATTTGCAGCATTGGTTCCCACTCCCCAAGAGCTTAAAACAACCTGATTTTGAATTTCAGTTTTAAGTCCCAATAAATTTAATTCATCAACAAGATAATTTTTAACCTCTTCATGATACTGAGAACCTGTATAATGAGGTTTTTTTGAAATTACCTCCAAATGATTTAAAGCATTTTCTACTGAAAAGTCATATTTATCTAAAGATTTTTCAGAACTAGGAATTAAATCATTAAAACTTGCATAAACAGTTAAAGAAATGATTAGAATGGATAAAAAAGTAAAAAAATTTTTCATAAACCCTTAAATAATCGTTTTAAAACTGCAGATAAAAAAATAAGTTTAGGAAAACTAAGCATAATTTTAAACTCTTCGTAAATACTAGACTTATTATCCAAAAATCTGAAAATGGTTTTAGGATCATTTTTTTTGAACATACTAGTAAATAAAGTTTTTCCTAAGTAATTTTTATAAAACAAGACATCCAGGAAAATTAAATCATAAAACCAAAACCGATCTTTTTTTAAAAATTCTTTAAAACTTCTATCTTCTTTTAAAAAATCTAAAATTCTACTTGTGTGTCTGTCAATATTTTTGAATGTGTATCCAGTGCTAGGCTTACTCCAACCACCTGCAGATCCAATATTTAAAATATTCTTTGTATTTAATTCAAAAAAAGGATAGCAAGTCATAGGGATTTTTCCAGATTCTCTAGATTTTATTTGATAATTATGAATTCCTGAGGAGCTTAAATAGTCTTTCAATGCAGATTTGTATTTATCCGTTTCAAGTAGATGTTCTGAAAATAATGTATACTCTACCAAGGCTTCAGTCTTAGAAAAGGGTAAAATATACATAAATTGAGTAGTTGAGTTTTGATTAATGGAAAAATCCATAAAAGTTGCTTTTTTAGGGTCAAAATTTTCTTTTTCTGTTTTAATAACCCAACCCTCAAAATGCTGTAACAGTAAAGGAAACTTTTTGTTATTTTTAGTAGAATCCCAATCCATAACACTATTAAAAACTTTTCTACAATTAAAACTGCCATCATTGGTCTTAACAATACAATGTGATTTTAAATCATCATAATTTATAACTTTCGATTTTAAAATTTTTACGTTCTTGTTTTTATTAATAACTGTATTTGCATAATTATAAAAAGACTTGCTAGTTAACATTTTATAATTTAAAGGATCCAGATCAAGCGTCTCAACGTAGGTGCCATTTTTAAAAATAACATTTTCCCATTTACAGGTCATTAAAGAGTCCCAAACTGTATCACCTTTATCCCAGAAACATAGTGTTCTATCATTATCAAGCTTTGGGAAAACCGGATCGATTAGAAGTATAGATTTATTTATGTATAAAGGATTTTGAGATAACTTTACAGTTAATAGCAGGCCTGAAATACCTCCACCACAAATAATAAAATCATGATCTAAATTCATCTTGTCTTTAAAGATAATTATAATTTAAAATGAATTGAATTAAAGTAAAAAAAAAAGCCGCTTAAAAAGCGGCTTTTCATTAATACAAAATAAGTTTCTTATTTTGAAACAGCTAGGTTATAAACCACAAGTCCAAAACCGATTTTATTCACTGCATCACCAATGTTGTAAACAACATTCATGTCAAGCGAAATTATATCGTTTAAGCCTGAGTACCATCCTTCTGTTCCAAGCATATATCCAAGTGGATATATTGCCCATCCTACAAGAACGAACCATGCTAAAGTGTTGTGAGCTTTTTCAACTGCTCCACCTGCTGATACAGCAAGTTTTTTAGCTTCTCCAAACCAAACCATGTAAGCAATATAGAAGTATGCAAGACCAGATAATAATCCCCATAAAGCAGGGCCTAATCCTAATGCAGAACCTTCATTATACTCACCAAAGAAACCTGTAACTAACATTACAGTTGACCAGAAGATAAGTTTCCACATCATACTCTTTGTTGCTCCAGCAACTTTTAAAATTAGATAGAACTCAACACACATTAATGGTACTGTTAAAATCCAATCAACATATCTGAAAAAAGTAGTATCCGTTGGATCCACATCTCTC
>CACEGG010000007.1 GCA_902559035.1 uncultured Bacteroidota bacterium | reverse complement strand
ATTTGGAGCGGTTTGGCTATTTTATCATTCCTTGTGCTTCACTTTATAGACTTTTGGATCCCCGAAATGAACTATAAATACGTAGAGTTTTTGCCTGACGATCCGAATCGTTATTATGAAGAATTAGTTCACAAATTCGAAGCACCGTGGAGGGTTTCTTTGTATTGTGTTTCTTTCGTTTTGCTTTCAATGCATTTATTACACGGGTTTTCCTCCGCTTTAAAATCAATGGGAGCTAATAAATACTACTCAAAATTTATTAAAAGTTTTATTCATATCTACAGTATTGGTATACCCTTAGGATTTTGCTTTATTGCTATATATCATTTTGTTTCACATTAAATTTTTGTCAATAAACGTGTTACAAACGTGTTATAATAACCAGAGAATATAATATAAACTATTGATTTACATCGTGTTACAATATGTGTTACAATTTTTTTGAAATATTAGTTATTAAAATTCAAATTTTTATTATTTTTGTTAAATGTTAAAAAAGAAATTAACATACTCTCTTAATTACAGAAAACCTAAGGCAGAATATGATGGTTCTGATGAATTAATGATATGTATTAGATATTATCATAAATGCAATAAGACTAATAAAACCAAAATCATAAAGAAGAGTACCGGAATTAAATGTAAGCTGAGTGACTGGAACATCGATTGGCATAAAACACCAGATCGTTCACCTGTAAATAGTACAGACCCAGATTTTAAAAAGAAGAATAAAATGTTGAAAGATAAAGTCAAAAAATTTGATCTTATTAAATCACTTGATTCACCATCACTAAATGGCTTCTCTTCTAAATTAAATTCTAAACTTCCACCGGGTCCTATTGATAAGAAATGGATAAATTATAAAAATTCTATTGATTTAGTCAGTCCTGCAAATAAAAGAAATATAGATATAATAGTAGTTGGTACTGGTCTTGCTGGAGGATCTGCAGCAGCTACACTTGCTGAGTTGGGATATAATGTTAAAGCTTTTTGTTTTCAAGATTCACCACGTAGAGCACACTCTATTGCTGCTCAAGGAGGAATTAATGCTGCCAAAAATTATCAAGGTGATGGAGACTCAACATATAGACTATTTTATGATACAGTTAAAGGAGGAGATTACAGATCCAGAGAGGAAAATGTCTACAGATTAGCTGAGGTTTCAGCTAATATTATTGATCAGTGTGTTGCACAAGGAGTGCCATTTGCTAGAGACTATGGCGGCTTATTGGACAATAGATCCTTCGGGGGAGTTTTAGTATCAAGAACTTTTTATGCCAAGGGTCAAACAGGTCAACAACTTTTACTTGGAGCTTATTCTGCCATGAATAGACAAATAGCCAGAGGAAAAATAAAAATGTACAATAGACATGAAATGTTAGACGTAGTTCTAGTAAATGGCAAAGCTCGAGGAATAATTACTAGGAATCTTGTTAATGGTAAAATTGATAGACATTCAGCTCATGCAGTTGTTATTGCGAGTGGTGGCTATGGAAATGTTTTTTATTTATCAACCAACGCAATGGGTAGCAATGTAACTGCTGCTTGGAAAGCACATAAAAGAGGTGCTTTTTTCGCTAACCCGTGTTTTACACAAATTCACCCTACATGTATTCCTGTTTCAGGAGATCATCAATCTAAATTGACTTTAATGTCGGAATCTCTTAGAAATGATGGGAGAATTTGGGTTCCAAAGAAAATTGAAGATGTAAATAAAATTAGAGAAGGTACTTTAAGTCCTACTCAGATTTTAGAAGAAAACAGGGACTATTTTCTGGAAAGAAGGTATCCAGCTTTTGGAAATTTGGTTCCAAGAGATGTTGCATCAAGAGCTGCAAAGGAAAGATGTGATGCAGGTTATGGAGTCAATAATACTGGTGAAGCAGTTTATTTAGATTTTGCTTCTGCAATAATAAGATACGGAAAAGAACAAGCTTTGGTAAATGGACAAGATGAAGAGGATAAAGTTATTATAGAGAAGCTAGGGAAAGAAATTATTAAAAAGAAATACGGAAACTTATTTCAGATGTATGAAAAAATTGTTGACCAAAATCCATACGAAACTCCAATGATGATTTATCCAGCTGTACATTATACAATGGGTGGTATTTGGGTTGACTATAATTTAATGACTACGGTTCCTGGACTATATGCAATTGGTGAAGCTAATTTTTCTGATCATGGCGCAAATAGACTTGGGGCTTCAGCTTTGATGCAAGGACTTGCTGATGGCTATTTTGTTTTACCCTATACTATTGGCGAGTATTTGTCTAAAGATATTTCAACTGGACCAATCCCCAATGATACAGACGAATTTCTTAATGCTGAAAAGGAATCTGAAGAAAAATTAGATTTTTTTATAAATAATCAAGGCACTAAGTCAGTGGATTATTTTCATAAAAAACTCGGTAAAATAATGTGGAATAAATGTGGAATGGCTAGAAATAAAAAAGATTTAGAATTGGCAATTAAAGAAATTTCTAATTTGAGAAATGAATTTTATAAAGATCTAAAAGTGACAGGAGATAAAAATGAATTTAATGAGGAGTTAGCTAAAGCTGGAAGAGTTGCTGATTTTTTAGAACTTGGAGAACTTTTTGCAAAAGATGCTCTAAAGAGAGAAGAATCATGTGGAGGACATTTTAGAGAAGAATATCAAACTAAAGAAGGCGAAGCTACTAGAAAAAAAGAATTTCAGTTCGTTTCTGCATGGGAATATAAGGGAGAACCTAAAAACTCAGTTTTACATAAGGAAAAACTTGACTATGAGAACATTGAAGTTAAAGAAAGAAGCTATAAATAAATCTTAATGAAACTTAAATTAAAAATTTGGCGACAAAAAAATTCAGATTCTAAAGGAAAAATTGTGGATTATGACATTGACAATATTTCACCTGATATGTCATTTTTAGAAATGCTTGATGTACTAAACTCTGATTTAATTTCAAAAAATAATGAACCTGTTTCCTTTGACCACGATTGTAGAGAAGGAATCTGCGGATCCTGCTCCCTGTTTATAAATGGTCAAGCCCACGGACCTGATAGATTAGTTACAACTTGTCAGCTTCACATGAGAAAATTTAAAGATGGTGATACAATTTATATCGAACCATTTAGAGCAAAAGCTTTTCCAGTAATAAAAGATTTGGTAGTTGATAGAAGTGCGTTTGATAGAATTCAACATGCAGGGGGTTATATTTCCGTTAACACCTCTGGAAACACACAAGATGCAAACTCTATTCCAGTCAATAAAGAAGACGCTGACTTAGCATTTGATGCGGCAACTTGTATAGGCTGTGGAGCATGTGTTGCAACTTGCAAGAATTCATCGGCTATGCTTTTTGTTGGAGCTAAAGTATCTCAATATTCTTTACTTCCTCAAGGCCAAACGGAAGCCTCGAGAAGAGTTGTTAATATGGTAAGTCAAATGGACTTAGAAGGATTCGGAAATTGCTCGAATACTGGTGCTTGTGAAGTAGAGTGTCCTAAAGGAATTTCACTTGATAACATAGCGAGGATGAATAGAGACTTTATAAAAGCTAAAATATCCTAACTGATTTCAGTTTTTTTCAAGAATAACAAAATGTTTGTCCATGACATTTCCCATTAGAATTAAATTTTCAAATGGAGCTGCAACAGTTGAACCAGACATTTCTTCTCCCTTTTCTAGGTAAATAGTTTCAACTTTGTAATCACCTTTTTTAAAATATTGAATTTTAATAATTTCAGACGGAGTTATACTATGGAAGCTATTAGCATAGGACATAAATTGTAAAAGATTAGGGTGAGCCCCAACCCAAAGGTTATTATTAGTATCAAACTCAATATTGTCAACTCCAGATCCACAATAGACATCTTCTATAAAAGTTAATGAGCTGTCTGGCTGTTTCTCATATACTTTTATTTTAAATTTCCTTGGTGATGCCACAAATATTAAGTTTCTATTTTTTTCAAAATTTATTCCATTAGCGTATGAAATTCCTTTAGCAGCTTCTTTAAATTTTTTACCATCGTAAAATATTACATTAGAAAATGGTAAACCTAAAAATTCCTCAATAAATCGCATAAAACCATTTTTGTAAATATGATCATTTGTAAAGTAAAAAGTTTCTTCGTCTAATAAAACAATATCATTTGGAGAAATAATTAAATCATTATGTAATGTTTTATGATGAGTAAGCTTGGATTTAGTTAATTTAAAAAGTTCAATATACTCTCCATTTGTGGTGTGATTAACCGCCGCAATCGTTGTGATACTATCTTTTGTATATATCGAAATACCGTGTGGAGCGAAGGGTTTATCAAAATTTTGAGTTAAAAGTATTGGCTTAGATTCCATATTTTTTAAATCTATCAAATATAAATCTCCATTTTCCTGTTCAACTGGAGGTAAATTTTTTCTTTTAGTTGATGATATAATAGCAAAACCTTCTTTTTGGTTTATTGTAATATCTTCAACCCCATAGATTGATACTTTTTTTAAAATATTGCCATCAAACTTTTTATCAATGGTTCTAAAAAATCCTGTGGAATACATTAGCCAAACTAACGATATTGAAAAAAGCATTAAAAAAACAAGTAGTTTGTTTTTCATATTTTTTTAAAAAGTTAGATCAATTTTTTCTTCCAATACCCAGTTTTTTCTTATCACTATTTCTTCTGGATAATGAAATGTTTTCTCAGGTTGGATTTTTTTCAAAAAATTACCTGTATCCCAAACACCATTCTTATTTGTATCAAATAAGACTCGCACAAAATAGTTTCCTGGTTTCAAATTCTCAAACAGACAAGGATCCTCATAGGAACCTAATATGATTTTTCTAATTATATCTTCTTTATTATTCATTAAATGAACTATGACAGGAAATTCTTGAATATTTCTAAAACCAAGCTTAAGTGTACCATAATCAGCTCTACTTTTAGTTTTAAACGAGTAACTTAAAGAATCGTTAGTAGATTCAAAAAAATCAGTTATTGCATTAGGCATTATGTTGACGATATAATTATCGTTTGGGAGTACTTCAAAATTTAAACTGACATCAAATTGATTATCATTTATATAGGTATCAAATGGTATAGAAACAGAATCTTTATTGAAAACTTTGATTTTTTCAGGATCAACATTTACAAGAGGTCTATTGCTAATTACTTTAAAACCTTCATTTAGTTCAAGAGTAGACTTTATTGAACTTGTAATAATCAAGGAATCTTTGTCAGACTCCTTAAATTTTAGAGTATAATTTTTTTTATAGTTTGTAGTAGACAACTCAAAATTTAATGAATCATATTCAAACTCTTTGAACCAATAATTTAAAGTATCCGTTTCTTTATTTTTGGTTAAAATGGATTGAATATTTTGATGATTTAAAATTTTAATTTTGACATCATCTGCAACTCCTTTGAAACCAAATCCAATTCTGTTGGTAGTTTCAATAAATGGCTTAAAACTTTCAAAAGGGATTGTTTCTTTAAATAATTTTAATTCTAAACTATCAGATATTGGTAAATTTAAGGGTTGAGATGTAAAGCTTATTTTCTCAAATTCAGGATCAAATTTATAATTACTGTTTTCGTCTTTTATGGCAACTAACAAGTACTTACCTTTTTTGAGATTAGTCATCTTAAAATTAGTAGAGTCTAGAGTTGAACCAACATAATTAGGCAAACCATTATAAATTATAGAATCAGAAAAATTTTCATCAATTGGATACAAAAATGTAGATATATACTCTTCTGGTTCTCGTTTAAAAGAATTTTTTATATTCCCTGAAATACTCAAAGAGTCAATGTTATCTCCTGTTGAAAAAACATAATTAAAAAAAGGAAGTGGATTTCCTTCATTATTATCAACTATACTTTCCCCAAAATTAAAAACATAAGTAGTGTTGTTTTCAAGTTTTTCTTTAATATCAATTTGAATAAATTTAGAGGCACCTGACTGTGGATTTATAGAGTAAAAACTTTTATCAATTGGAGGGGAAACAACTAGCTGTTTTCGAAAATCTTTGAGCTTAATGTATTCATTAAAATAAAGTCTAATTCTATTTTCATTAAAGTTTACTGAGTTTTCAGCTGGTTCGGCATTGATAAGAAATGGGGGTGATTCATCTTTTGGGCCACCTTCTGGGATACCCCTTTTGGCACAATCAGCTAGTGAAAAACAGAAAATAAGGATTAAGAATAATTTTATTTTTTTCATTGTCATATGTTAAGGCAAAATAACAATTATTTTATCCATTTCTATTTTAATTTAAATAATAGAATTATTATAAAATTAACTCTTATTTTAGCTGTATGAGTAGAGATGATAAATTTAAGAAAGTTATATCTCATGCTAAAGAGTATGGGTTTGTTTTTCAATCCAGTGAAATATACGATGGATTAAGTGCAGTATATGATTATGGTCAAAATGGAACTGACTTAAAAAATAATATCAAAGACTATTGGTTAAAATCAATGGTTCAGTTAAATGATAATATTGTTAATATTGATTCTGCCATTTTAATGCATCCCAAAATTTGGAAAGCTTCAGGTCACGTTGATGCGTTTAACGATCCTTTAATTGATAATAAAGATTCTAAAAAAAGATACAGAGCAGATGTCTTAGTAGAAGAACATATTTCAAAAATTGAAAACAAAATCCATAAAGAAATCTCTAAAGCAAAAAAAAGATTTGGAGATGGTTTTGATTTAGAACAATTTTCAACAACCAATCCAAGAGTTTTAGGCTACACAAAAAAAATTAAAGAAATTTCAAAAAAATTTAATGAGGCACTTGAAAAAGATGATTTAAAAAATTTAAAAAAATTAATTGAGGAATTAGAGATTGCCTGTCCTGTTTCAGGATCAAAGAACTGGACGGATGTAAAACAGTTTAATTTAATGTTTGGAACTAAGCTTGGAGCATCAGCTGATAGTGCAACTGACTTGTATTTAAGACCTGAAACTGCTCAAGGAATATTTGTTAATTTTTTAAATGTTCAAAAAACAAGTCGTCTGAAAATTCCATTTGGAATCGCTCAAATTGGAAAAGCATTTAGAAATGAAATTGTGGCTAGACAGTTTATATTCAGAATGAGAGAGTTTGAACAAATGGAAATGCAATATTTTATCAAACCAGGAACCCAACAAAAATGGTACTCGAAGTGGAAAGAAAATAGATTAGCCTGGCATTTATCTTTAGGCATGGGTAAAGAAAATTACCGATTTCATGATCATGATAAATTAGCTCATTATGCTGATGCAGCTTGTGATATAGAATTTAATTTCCCATTTGGGTTTAAAGAATTGGAAGGGATTCATTCTCGTACAGATTTTGATCTTTCAAGTCACGAAAAATTTTCATCAAAAAAATTAAAATACTTTGATCCAAAATCTAACGAAAGTTATACTCCATTTGTTTTAGAAACATCAATTGGACTTGACAGAATGTTTTTAGCTGTATTTTCCAAAGCATTATGTGAAGAAAAGCTAAAAGATGGAACGGAAAGAATTGTTTTAAAAATTCCTAAAATTTTAGCTCCAAAAAAAATAGCGGTTCTTCCTCTATTAAAAAAAGACAGTTTACCAGAATTATCAAAAAAAATAAAAGAAGAATTTAAGTGGGAATTTAATACTATTTATGATGAAAAAGATGCAATTGGTAGACGTTATAGAAGACAAGATGCATTAGGAACACCTTATTGCTTGACAGTAGATCATCAGTCTCTAAAGGATGGAACTATTACCATAAGGGATAGAGATTCGATGAAACAGGAAAGGATGAAAGTTGAAGAAATTAAACTGAAAATTAGGGCAGAGTTGGATATAAAATCTTGGTTAAATTCTTAAAATGAAGATTATTTCTTACAATGTTAATGGCATAAGAGCTGCCATAAAAAAAGGCTTTATAAAGTGGCTCAAAAACTCCAATTGCGATGTAATTTGTTTACAAGAAATTAAAGCAAATAAAGATCAAATTGATTTAAATCTCTTCTCAGAAATAGGATATAATTATAACTATTGGTTCTCAGCCCAAAAAAAGGGATATAGTGGGGTGGCTATTTTATCTAAAAAAAAACCCAATAAAATTGATTATGGAACAGGAATTTCTCATATGGACTTTGAAGGAAGAAACCTAAGGATCGATTTTAATAAACTATCAATAATGAGTCTTTACTTACCCTCTGGAACTAATATCCACAGACTTGATTATAAGTTCCAATATATGCAAGAGTTTAAAGACTATATTTCTAATTTAAAAAAGAAAATTCCAAATTTGGTGATTTGCGGAGACTATAATATTTGCCACAACGCAATCGATATTCATGACCCTGTTAGAAATGTCAAAGTTTCCGGATTTTTACCATGGGAAAGAGAATGGTTATCAGAATTTATGGATTTAGGATTTATTGATTCTTTCAGATATTTGAATAAAGGCCCTGATAATTATAGTTGGTGGAGTTACAGAGCAAATTCAAGAGCAAATAATAAAGGGTGGAGAATTGACTACAATTTAGTTTCACAACAATTAAAGCCTAATATAAAATCCTCAGCAATATTAGACCAAGTTTTTCATTCTGACCATTGCCCAATTGTAGTAGAACTCAAATTATAAATTTATGAAATACACTTTTTTACCATCTACTAAAATTAAGGTTAGTAAAATTTGTTTAGGAACTATGACCTTTGGAAATCAAAACACCGAAAAAGAAGGTTTTGAACAAATGGATTATGCTATTGAGAATGGTGTTAATTTTTTTGATACTGCAGAGTTATATCCAGTTCCAGCAACAGCAGCTTTATATGCTGATACTGAAAGAATAATTGGAAGATGGATGGGTGAAAAGAAAAATAGAGACAAAATTATCTTAGCAACTAAGATTGCTGGGCCTGGAGACTATACAAAACACATAAGAACAACAGGATTTTCTAAGTCTGCTTTAATTTCTGCTGTTGATGGAAGTTTAAAAAGACTTAAAACAGATTATATTGATTTGTATCAATTACACTGGCCGGAAAGAACTACAAATACTTTTGGTAACAGAGGTTTTAATTCAACTTTTGACGATAATTGGGAAGAGAATTTTGAATCAGTTTTGGAGTGTTTAAAAACTTTAATCTCAAGTGGAAAAATTAGATCAATTGGACTTTCCAATGAAAATCCTTGGGGCTTTATGAAGTATTTAGAGTTATCAAAAAAGTCCTTACCTAAAACTATTACAATTCAAAATCCCTATTCATTATTAAATAGACTTTTTGAGATAGGTAACGCAGAAATATGTAAAAGAGAAAATGTTGGTTTACTGGCGTATTCCCCAATGGGCTTTGGAGTTTTAAGCGGAAAATATTTAAATGGTAAAATGCCCATTGATAGTAGATTGAATTTATTTCCAAATTTAAGTCGTTTCTCTGGTGATAATTCAATGAGAGCTACTAGTCTTTACAATGAAATAGCTGTTAAACATAATCTTTCTTTAACACAAATGGCATTAGCTTTTGTTAACTCTAGATCTTTTGTTACGAGTAATATTATAGGAGCTTCAAAACTATCTCAACTAAAAGAAAATATTGAAAGTATTAATATTGATTTAAACAATGAAATTCTTACGGAAATAGAATCTATTCATAACAGTATTCCTAACCCTGCTCCTTAAAAAGAATTTTGATAACATCCTCTATTCTGGGAAAAGAAATAACTTTTAATTTTTTTGGAGAAATTGAAATTTTTGCATTTGAAGAAACAATGAGGGCTTTAAATCCAAGCTTTTCCGCTTCATTTATTCTTTGATCAATTTTAGGAACCGATCTTAATTCTCCGGAAAGTCCAATTTCAGAAGCAAAACAAATCCCTTTTTTTAAAGGAAGATTAAAATTACTTGAAAGTATAGCGGCAACAACAGCTAAATCCATAGCAGGGTCTTCAATTTTTATTCCTCCCGTGATATTTAGAAAAACATCTTTAGCTCCTAATTTGAAGCCAGCTCTTTTTTCTAAAACAGCTAATAACATGTTGAGCCTTTTAGAGTTAAACCCAGTTGTACTCCTTTGAGGTGTTCCGTAAACTGCTGAGCTAACTAAAGCTTGAACTTCAATCATGATTGGCCTTATTCCTTCAATTGTAGAAGCTATTGCATTGCCACTTAATGGTGATTTATTATTTGAAATGAGCAATTCGCTTGCATTTGTAACTTCTCTAAGACCACTGTTTAACATTTCATATATGCCTATTTCTGCAGTAGAGCCAAATCTATTTTTTTTAGCTCGAAGAATTCTGTAAATATTATTACGATCACCTTCAAAATGAAGAACAACATCAACCATATGTTCTAATATTTTTGGACCGGCTATCCCTCCATCTTTTGTGATATGCCCAACAAGAAAAATAGGTAGATTGGTTTTTTTAGAATACTTTAAAAATTGAGAAGCTGACTCTTTGATTTGAGAAACACTTCCAGGACTACTATCAATTATATCTGTTTGAAGTGTTTGAATAGAATCAATAATTAAAAGCTCTGGATTTAAGCTGTTTATTTGATTTAAAATAGTCTCAACATTTGTTTCATTTAAAATAAAGCAATTCTGAGATTTACTATTTATTCTGTTAGCTCTTCGTCTAATTTGTTGTTGACTTTCTTCACCTGAAACATAGAGAACTTTGTTAGTGAGCATTAGTGAAATTTGAAGTAGTAAAGTAGATTTACCGATTCCAGGTTCTCCACCAATCAATATTAATGAACCAGGGACAACACCTCCACCTAAAACTCTATTTAGCTCATTGTCTTTTAACTCAAGTCTAGGATCATTCTGATAATCTATTTCACTTATTAGTTGAACGTTAGATTTTAATTGTTGATGACTCAAACCAAATGTAGATTTACCAGGCTTTTTAATAATTTCTTCAACTAAAGTATTCCATTCTTTACATGAACTGCACTGGCCTAACCATTTTGAATGTTGAGCTCCACAATTTTGACAGCAATAGGTTGATTTGACAACAGCCATTAGAAAAATTTATTTGTTTAAGATAGGTAAAAAAATAAAAGATAAGGATCCGAAAATAATTATCATTATTGTTTGAGAGCTCCAAACAACCCAACCAAGAGCCAGAGCACTTTCATAGGGCACATTATATTGACTAATTACAGCAGCTATAGCAAGCGGATAAGCACCAATCCCTCCATTAGTAAGCGCCATAGTAATAGCACCAGCTATAAAAGCTAATAATATTGGCTCAAAATTTAAATTTGCAGTTTCGGGAATACTAAATTTTACTATAAAAAACATTAAAAAATAACATAACCAGATAAAAAAAGTATGAAATACAAATAAAGGTTTATTTTTTACACTATTGATAGACAAAATACCTTTTTTTAGTCCGTCTAATATTGATAGCATCTTTAGTTTGAGTTCTTTTTTTTTGGAAATATATAACGTTGTAAAAACAAGAATAAAAAAGGATATTAAAATAAAACTTTGAGAAATATTTTTTGAGTACTCTGGTAAGCTAATTTTAGAAGAAATTAAAATTCCTGAAAAAATTATTGTTCCTAATATCAAAACATCAATTATTCTCTCTGTTATTATTGTCCCAAAACTTTTTTCAAATGGAATATCATTATAAAATGTTGCACTACTAGCTCTGAGAATTTCACCTGATCTAGGGATTCCAAGATTGGATAAAAAAGCAATTAGGACAAACATAATCAAATTGGAAATACGTACTTTATAACCAAGAGGACTCAACATTTGTTGCCATCTCATAGATCTTGATATGTGACTTAGCATTCCAAAAAAAACAGATAAAATTATATATGGATAACTTACATTAATAATTGTCAAATAAATTGTATTTCTATCCTCAACTGAAGTATTAGTGTATGAATAGTAGATTAAAAAAAAACCTAGTAACGGAGGAAATAAATTTTTAAACCACTTTAATGCAAACTTTAGCATTATGATTTTAAAAAGTTGTTGTTTTCAGGGAATATTAATGTAGGATTGAAATTTTTTGCTTCTTCAATATCCATTGAGGCGTAACTTATAATAATAACTTTATCGCCTTTTTGGACTTTCCTAGCAGCAGGACCATTTAAAGTAATTTCACCACTGTTTCTTTTGCCTTTAATTATATAAGTTTCAAGTCTTTCTCCATTATTGATGTTGACAACTTGAACTTTTTCGCCAACTATCATATTTGCAGCTTCGATTAAGGCCTCATCTATAGTTATGCTTCCAATGTAATTTAAGTCACAATCAGTTACTGTGACTCTGTGAATTTTCGATTTTAAAACTTCAATTAACATTCGGCAAATATATATTAATTCAGTAAAATATTATCAATTAATCTCACCTCATCAACCATTACTGAAACAAAAACTCTGTAAGATTTATTCTCACAGTATTTTTTTTGTTTTGATAGACTAAAAGAATCAACTATTTCAAAATATTCTGTTTTAAATCCATCATACGAATTAATCGACTTGATACATTTTGAAATTATTTGATCAAAATCTGTTTTTTTAAAATGTGTTTTAACATAATTAAGATTGTGGAATATTATTGAGGAATTTTCTCTGTTTTTTTGAGAAAGTAAGTTGTTTCTAGAGCTCATTGCTAAGCCATTTTTTTCCCTTACAGTAGGGCAAATTATTAGTTTCGTTTTATGTTTTTCAAGATCTATTAGCCTTTTAACGATTTGGGTTTGCTGAAAATCCTTTTCACCAAAAAACGCTTGATTTGGTTTAAATAATTCAAAAAGCTTTGAAACAATTGTAGCAACCCCATTAAAATGACCTTTCCTATACTTTCCCTCTAGCTTAGAATCAATACCATTAAAATTATATTGGTTATAATTTAATCCTTTCTCATACATTTCGTTAATCTCAGGGCAAAAAACTTTAATTTTTTTTGAGACAGACTCAATTAAGCTAATGTCTTTTTTGAAATTTTTTGGATAATTTTTTAAATCTGACTCATTATTAAACTGGGTTGGATTAATAAAAATAGAAACCCATACTTGATTACAATTTTCAACTGCTGTTTTCATCAAAGAAAGGTGCCCCTTGTGTAAAGATCCCATTGTTGGCACTAAGCCAATTATGTCTTTATTTGCGATATTTGCCTTTAATTCATTCTTAACTTCTGATTTCAGATAGCAAACTATCATTTAATAAAATTTTAACAGTGTTTAAATAGAATAATGGAAGGTAAATCTAACATAATTTTCGTAATTTTGCATTTCAATTTAATTGAGTTTAAAGAAAGGACATTATGACTGGAAAAAAAGTACTTTACGTTTCCTCAGAAGTTATTCCATATTTACCTAATAATGATATTTCTACACTTACATATAATTTACCAAAAGTTGTAAATAAAAATGGTGGTCAAACAAGAATTTTTATACCTAAATATGGTTTAATAAATGAAAGAAGACATCAATTGCATGAGGTTATAAGGCTTTCTGGAATGAATTTAATAATTGATGATTTAGACATGCCTTTAATTATTAAAGTAGCTTCAATTCCTAAAGAAAGGATGCAGGTTTATTTTATTGATAATGAAGAGTATTTTAAAAACAGACTATTAGATTCTGATAAAAAGAAAAAACTTTACAAGGACAATGATGAAAGAGCTATTTTCTTTGCCAAAGGAGTTGTTGAAACTATCAAGAAATTAAATTGGTCACCTGATATTATACATGTTCACGGATGGATAGCATCACTAATGCCACTATATTTAAAAGAATATTATAAAGACGAGCCTCTTTTTGCTAACTCAAAGGTTGTAACTTCAATTTATGAAAACGAGATAGAGGGTAAATTAAACTCTGAAATAGTAAATAAAATTAAGTTTGATGAAGTTGAAAATGAAACAATGAAAATACTGGAGGATTCATCATATGAAAATTTATATAAAATTTCTATTATGAACTCCGATGGAGTAATTTTTGCTGGCGATAATGTAAAAGACTCTTATTTAGAGATCGCTAAAACTTTAAAAATACCTACTTTGAATTGTGGTTTTAAAGAAGGATTTGAGAAAGAATATATAGAGTTTTATAATGATAAGATTTTAAAATAAACAGTGAAAAAAAATAGCATATTTCTTTTAATTTCTGTTGTTCTATTTTCTTGTAACAAAGACTATAATACAGTTGGTTTAAATCTAATTGATAATAATCCTTTTAGAACCAGTTTAGAGGAAGTTCCTGTTTTTGTTAAAATGAGGAAAATTCCCCCATATGTCTCAAATTCATTGACAACCTTCCAGTTAGGTGAATTTCAAGACAACATTTACGGAAATTCAAAAGTTAGTTTTTTAGGGCAATTAAATTTTGAAGACCCCTCTTTAGCTTTTGGAAATATTAGTCAAGCTAAAGAAGACAATCCTGATACAGATAATATTGCCCAGATTCCTGAAGAAGAAACTGTAAAAAATGTTTTTTTGGATATACCATTTTTTACTAATGTGGATGATGACGACAATGATGGTGTAATAAACTTATATGATGTTGATAGTACAGACCCTTACAGTGACTCTGATGGAGATGGTGTTTCAGATGCTGATGAATCCAATGCAGGTCAAAATCCATTAGATCCGGATACTGATGGAGATGGAATTCCTGATGGTGAAGATACAGAATCTGTAAACCCAAATGCTGGAGGAACTCTTTATGAATTAGATTCATTGCTTGGAAATTCAAATGCGTCCTTTAAATTAAAGGTAAGTGAATTAGATTATTTCCTAAGACCGTATGATCCTGAAGTTAATTTTGAACAATTTCAAAAATATTATTCAAATAATTCTTTAGCAAGTGATTTTACAGGAACAACTCTACACGAAGATGAAATATCTATTAATTCTAAAGAACTAGTTTTTTATAATGAAGATGATCCTGAAACAGAGGATGTAGATGAATCAGAAACAGTAAAACAAAGATTAACTCCAAGAATTAGGGTTGAGCTTGACAAAGATTTTTTTCAAACTAGAATTTTAGACAAAGAAGGGTCTGATGATATTTCAAACCTAGATAATTTTAAACTTTACTTCAAAGGAATTGTTTTAGAAGCTTATGACTTTTCTGAACCCTTATTAATGATTTTAAATTTTAATGAAGCAGAAATTAAAGTTGAGTATGAATACAATGAGTATAATAAACAAGGAACGACAGATGACACATCAGATGACACAGTAGATATTGCAGATGGAGACTTTAGATTTTTATTTAATGGAATAAAACTTAATTCCTTCAAAAATGATGCTTTTCCAGGCTATGTTTATTCATCAGTTTTAGACACGTTAAAAAATCCTAAGCAAGTTTTCCTAAAGGGAGGTGAAGGTGTTATGGCTGAAATTGAATTATTTAAAAATGATGATGGAGTTGATTTACTTGAAGAAATTAGATCAAAAGAGTGGCTTATAAACGAAGCTAATTTATCCATATATATAGATAAAGAAATGCTTTCCTCATCTGGAGGAATTATCGAACCTTCAAGACTATATCTTTATGATATTAAAAATAAAGCGCCAGTGATTGATTACTTTGTTGATAATTCAGCAGGACCAAAGCCATATCAAAACAAAGTTGTTCACGGAGGTTTAATTCAGCTTGATGAAGATAAAAATGGATTAATGTATAAGATTAGAATGAGTGAACATATCAAAAATATAGTTCGTAAAGATTCAACTAATACAAAACTTGGATTAGTTGTATCCTCTGATATTAATAATACTATCAATATTGAAGTTGAAGATTCAGATTTTATGACTTTTACTCCAAATTCTTCCGCAATAAATCCATTAGGAACTGTATTAATTGGTCCAAGCCCAAGCGCTGAAGATTATGACAAGCGAATGAGATTAAATATTTTTTACACGGAAGTTAATAATTAATAGATCTTTTTTCAACCCAAACCCCTGAAAGAATACTTTTTTTCCAGTATATAATACATTGCTTAAAAATCTCCCTTTTAGTTGAAGAAAACGGGGTTAAGATTATTAATTCAATAGACTTAAAAAATATCATTAGAAAGTGAATAATGATCGACTTGAAACAAGAAATATGAGTGTTAATATAAATATGAGAGGACTTAATTACCTCTGTTTTAGTTTTTATCAAAATTTCTTTATTTTTTCTTGATGATCCTCCATGAAAATGAATACATTTCCAATTGTTAAGTAAACTAACTTTCAAGTTTAAATTTTTAGCTCTCTTGCATAAGTCCATGTCTTCGAAATACATCCAATAGCTTTCGTTCCAACCATTTAACTCTTGAAAATCGTTTTTTCTCAAAAGTATAAATGAACCAGAAATCCAGTCAGGATTAGATATCGAACAGGAATTAATTTTTTTATAAGTCTGACCTTTAAAAATTCTAGAAAAAATTCTAAAAAAACCATTTGAAGTCCATAAATCTAAAAATAAACCAAAGGAGTTAGAGGGTTTATTTTTTGAGTTTAATTGTTTAATTCCTATAATTTTATGTTCAGTATTGTTATCACAATATTTAACTAGCGAGCTTAATGAATTTTCAACTAATAAAGTATCAGGATTTAAAAATAAAATCCATTTAGAATTTGAAAAAGTTGCCCCCAAATTACAAGCTTTTGCAAATCCAAGATTTTCATTGCTTATAATCCATTCTACCCATTTAAAATTTTCTTTAAATAGATCTAGTTTATTGTCATTGGAAAAGTTATCTACAACAATAACTTTAAGGTTAATTTGTTTTTGAGTTAGTATACTTTTTAAACAAAATTTTAGTTTATCCCAAGATCTATAATTGACAATAATAATTGAAAGTTCAATTTTCACCTATAGTTTTTTTCTTAATCTTGCTACTGGTGCCCCAATCATTTCTCTATATTTTGCAACGGTTCTTCTTGCAATTGGATACCCCTTTTCATTGATTTTTTTTGTAAGCTCATCGTCAGTGTAGGGTTTTGATTTATTTTCTTTATCAATTATTAATTGTAGTTCTTTTTTTATTTCAATTGTAGATACTTCAACACCCTTGTCATTTGTAATCCCCTCTGAGAAAAAGGATTTTATTAGTTTAATACCATAAGGTGTATCAACATACTTACTATTGGCAACCCTTGAAATAGTTGAAATATCCATATTAATTTTTTCAGCAATATCTTTTAAAATCATTGGTTTTAAATTGCTTTCATCTCCACTCAAGAAATACTTTTTTTGAAATTCCATGATAGTTTTCATGGTTATTAGGAGAGTCTGGTTTCTTTGATTGATTGCATCAATGAACCATTTAGCAGCATCCAACTTTTGTTTAATAAATGTAACAGCCTGTTTCTGACTTTTAGAAACCTTTTTGTTTTCTTGATACCCTGAAAGCATATTTTTGTATTCATTTGAAACGAAAAGTTCTGGAGCATTTCTTGAATTTAAATTTAAAACAAGTTGATTGTCAATAATCTCAATTTTAAAATCAGGAATAATCGTTGAGTTTATTTTTGTTGGTTCAGAAAAAGCTGAGCCTGGTTTAGGATTTAATTTTTCAATTTCCTTGATTGAATCTCTTAAGATATCCTCATCAATATTTAATTTTTGGATAATTTTTTTGTAATGTTTTTTAATAAATAAATCAAAGTAGCTTTCTAAAATAGTAGTAGCATTTTCAACAGATTTTGTTTGATTTTTTCTTTTCAGCTGAATCACTAGGCATTCTTTTAGATCTCTAGCTCCAACGCCAGGTGGGTCCAATAAATGAATTTTTTTTAGAATCTTTAATAAAGATTCAGAATTAGTGTAAACCCCCATAGTAAAGGCTAAATCATCAACTATGTCTAATAGATCAGCCCTGATATAACCCGATTGATCAACGCTTCCCACTAAAAATTCAGCAATTTTTTGATCATCTCCTTTTAAAGAAAATGTAGCAAGTTGATTTTTTAGAAATTGATTAAAGCTAATGCCAGAAACAAATGGAAGTGATTTTTCTTCGTCATCATCACTATAGTTGTTAGACTTTAATTTATAGTCAGGTGTATCGTCATCACTTAAATAATCCTCAACATTGATATCTCCGTCATCATTGTTTGATTGATCATCATAATCAGAATCATTGTCAAAATAGTCATCTTCATCTTTTTCTTTGCCAGATTCTAGCGCTGGGTTCTCTTCAATTTCCCTTGAAAGTCGTTCTTCTAGTTCTTGAAGAGGAAGCTCTATAAGCTTCATCAACTGAATTTGTTGGGGAGATAATTTTTGAGATAACTTTAGCTGTAAATACTGTTTTAGCATTCTGGTTATTTATAAATTAAAAATACAAAAAACGAAATGAAGAGAGTTTTCTTAAAATTCAGCATTTTTTGGGGTTCGAGGAAATGGTATAACATCTCTTATATTAGTCATACCAGTAGCGAATAAAATTAACCGTTCTAACCCTAATCCAAATCCACTATGTTCAACAGTTCCAAACTTTCTCAAATCTAAATACCACCATAATTCCTTTTCATCAATTTTTAATTCTTTTATTCTACTTTTTAATATATCTAATCTCTCCTCTCTTTGTGATCCGCCAACTATCTCTCCAATTCCTGGAAATAAGATATCCATTGCTTTAACTGTTTTTCCATCTTCGTTCATCCTCATGTAAAATGCTTTTATTTTGGCAGGATAATCAAAAATAATTACTGGCTTTTTGAAGTGTTTTTCTACAAGATATCTCTCGTGCTCACTTTGTAGATCTACACCCCAGTCGCTAATTGGAAATTTAAATTTTTTCTTTTTATTAGGCTTAGAATTTTTCAAAATTTCATAAGCTTCAGAATAGGTAATTCTAACAAAATCATTATTAATTACAAAATCTAGTCTTTCCAACAAATTCAATTCATTTCTTTCCTGCGCAGGCTTGGATTTATCTTCATTTATTAATCTCTGATTTAAAAAATAAAGATCTTCTTTACAATCTTTGACTATATAATCTAAAACACTTTTTATAAAATGTTCTGCTAAATTCATATTATCACTTAAATCATAAAATGCCATTTCAGGTTCTATCATCCAGAATTCTGCCAAATGTCTTGAGGTATTTGAGTTCTCAGCTCTAAAGGTAGGTCCAAAAGTATAAACTTTTCCAAGCCCCATAGCCATATTCTCAGCTTCTAACTGACCAGAAACAGTTAAATTAGTTTCCTTACCAAAGAAGTCCTTGGAAAAATCTATTTCATTATTATCGTTTACTTCTGCTTTATTTATATCAAGTGTAGTTACTTTAAACATTTCTCCCGCACCTTCCGCATCACTTCCAGTTACAATTGGAGTATTAATATAGAAAAACCCATTTTCTTTAAAATATTTGTGAATAGCAAATGAAATACTAGATCGAATTCTAAAAATTGAACTAAAAGTACTAGTTCTTGCCCTGAGATGTGCATTTTCTCTTAAAAACTCTAAACTATGTTTTTTAGGTTGAATAGGGTACAATTCTGGATCACATTCCCCCAAAATTTCAATTTTCTCAACCTGAATCTCAATTGATTGTCCTTTTCCTTGACTTTCTACCAAAGTGCCATTGACCTTAATTGATGCTCCAGTATTAATTTTATTCAAAATAACCTCAGCTGTATTATCATAGTCTACAACACATTGAATACTTTGAAGGCTAGATCCATCATTTACTGAAATGAATCTATTCGCTCTAAAGGTTTTAACCCATCCTTTAATAGAAACTTTTTCTTTAATAGGTGGATTTAAAAACAAATTTTTAATTGTCATGAAAGTAAAAATATTTAAAACTTATTTCAAAGATAAAGGTTTGGTTTGGTTTATTTTGAATTTAATTTGAGTCTAGATTAATAACTGAATTTTTTAAATCTTTTTTATTAGAAATACTTTTTTCTAATGAAATCAGGAGTGATGGTAATAAAACTAAGTTAGCTAACATTGCAAATAGTAGAGTGGTTGATACCAAACCTCCTAATGCAATTGTCCCTCCATAGCTAGAGGTCATAAAAACAGAAAATCCAAAGAAAAGAACTATGGATGTATAAAACATGCTTATCCCCGTTTCTCTTAGTGATGCAAAAACAGACTTTCTGATTTTCCAATTATTAGCAATTAATTCTTGTCTGTATTTTACTAGAAAATGAATTGTATCGTCAACTGAAATTCCAAAAGCTATACTGAAAACCAATATTGTTGAAGGTTTTATAGGGATATTAAAAAACCCCATAACTCCAGCAGTAAATAATAATGGCAGAATATTTGGCACTAAGGAAATTATAACCATTTTGTATGACCTAAACAGGTAAGTAATCATCAGAGATATTAAAAGTATGGCCAAAAATAGCGAAATCAATAAGTTCTTGATAAGAAATTTTGTTCCTTTGAGGTATCCTAGGGTTTTACCAGTTAATGTTACATCAAATCTTTCTGAGGGGAAATACAATTCTATTCCTTTTATTAGACTTGCTTCAATCCCTTCCATTCTTTCAGTATCAATTTCTCCAATCATAGTTGTTATTCTAGCTATTTGTCCATTTTCATTTATATAGCTATTATTTTCCCCAATATTTAAATCAGAATTTTTAACATATGTTGAAATAAATGTGTTTTCTTGAGATGATGGAAGTTGAAAGTATTCAGGATTACCGTTATAAAAGGATTGTTTTATAAACTTTGATAAATTAACTATTGAAATTGGTGAAGATAACTCAGGAATTCTTAAAATATGTTCATGAAAATCATTCATTCTTTTGACATTTCCAAGCCTTATCATCCCATTTTTTCTTCGACTATCTATCATTATTTCTAATGGTAAAATGCCTTTAAATTCTTTTTCGAAAAACTTAATGTCTTTAACAAAACCAGATTTTTTAGGCATGTCTTCAATCAAATTTCCAGAAATTTCAATTTTATTAATCCCTATAATGCTTATACACAAACAAAGAATAGAAATTATAAAAACAAGAATTCTTTTTTTCTTAACAGTATTGCTCAAAAATCCAACAAAGGTATTGAGCCAATCGTTATTTAAATGATTTAAATGTTTCTTTTTTGGAAGAGGTAAAAAACTATAAATTATGGGTATTAGTAAAATTGATAAAATGAAAATCACCATTATATTGATGGAAGCTACTGTTCCAAATTCTTTTAATATTTGACTATCAGTTAAAATGAAAGTTGCAAAACCACAGGCAGTAGTAATATTAGTCATTAGAGTTGCATTTCCAATTTTGGATATAACCCTTTGGAGAGATCTAGCTTGATTTCCATGTTTTTTTACCTCGTGTTGATATTTGTTTATTAAAAAAATACAATTTGGCACCCCAATTACAATTATTAGAGGAGGAATTAAAGCAGTTAAAACAGTAATTTCAAACTCTAAAAACCCAAGTATACCAAGTGCCCACATAACCCCAGTAACTACAACTGATAAAGTAATTAACGTTGCTCTATATGATCTGAAAAAGAAAAAGAAAATAAATATTGTTACAATAATCGCAATCACTACGAACTTTCCAATCTCATCCATTATATTCTGGGCATTCATAGTCCTTATATAAGGCATCCCGGAAATTTTTACGTCAAGATTAGTTTCTTTTTCAAACTCTTCAATTAAAGGAATAAAATCTTCATTTATAAATTCAATTCTTTCAATATTATTAACAACCTTTTTGTCTAAATATATAGCAGTTTGAATAGTTTCACTTTTTTTGTTAAACAAAATATTTTCATAAAAAGGAAAATCTTGAAAAAGAATATTTTTAAACTCCTTAACTTTGTAGTCACTTTTAAAAGAATTATTTGAGATAGAATCAACAGTAAACTCTTTTTTGATCTTGTCTTTGGAAATAATAGGAATGTTTCCAACATGTATAACATTGTTAACCTCTTTTTTGTTTTTAAAAGATTGGCTTAATTCAATCCAAGAGTTAAAATTGTTTTTTTTAAACAGTGAACTGTCGTTTACTGCAATAATTAATAAATTTCCCTCCTCTCCAAATACGTTAACAAAATTATCATACGCTAAATTAAAGGGATGATCTTTTGGCATCAAATTAGCCTCTGAATAGCTAAACTTTAAATTTTTCCACTGCGTTGATAAAAGTAAAGTTGATATGAAGATAAATACTAAAAAAAAGATGCGGTTCCTTAAAATTAATCGAGCAAATATATCCCAGCCTTTAGAGTTTTTAATGTTACTCATTAATTTTGATTCAAGGGTTTAGACTGATAAAATTTCTTTCTCCTTAGATGCAAAAATAGAATCAATTTTTGAAGTGTATTTATCAGTTAAATTTTGCACATCTTCTTCTGAAATAGCTTTTTGGTCAGTTGAAATATCAATCTTTTTAATATCATTGTTTGCATCTTTTCTTGCATTTCTAACGCTAATTTTAGCATCTTCAATTTCAGATTTTGCTATTTTAACTAATTCTATTCTTCTTTCCTCAGTTAAGGGTGGAATATTAATAATGATAGATTCCCCATTATTCATGGGATTAAATCCTAAATTAGCGACCATTATGGCTTTTTCAATATCTTGTAGTTTGTCCTTTTCCCAGGGCTGAACAGAAAGAGTTTGAGCATCGGGAGTATTTATATTAGCAATTTGAGATAATGGAGTTGTAGAACCATAATAATCTAACTTGACACTTGATAACATAGAGGGGTTTGCTTTACCAGCTCTAATATTCAAAAGTTCTTTTTCTAGATGTTTTATCGCATTTGACATTGACTCTTCACACGCTTCAATAATAAATTCTAATTCTTCCAAAATTAATTTTTTATTAATGTTCCTATTTTATCCCCTTTAATTACATTAAGTAGGTTTCCAGGTTTGTTCATATTAAAAACTATAATTGGTAAGTTATTTTCTTGACTTAGGGTAAATGCAGTAGAATCCATAACTTTCAAATTTTTACCAATAACATCAGAAAATGAAATAAAATCAAATTTTACAGCTTTTTCATTTTTTTCTGGATCTGAGTCATAAACTCCGTCAACTCTAGTACCTTTTAAAATAACATCCGCACTTACTTCAATTGCTCTTAGAACTGCAGCGGAGTCTGTAGTGAAAAAAGGATTTCCAGTACCGCCACCAAAAATTACAACTCTCTTTTTCTCAAGATGTCTAACAGCTTTTCTTTTTATATATGGCTCAGCGACAGCTTCAATTTTAATTGCTGTTTGTAGTCTAGTTTGTATTTTTTCTTCCTCGAGTGAACTTTGTAAAGCCATACCGTTTATTACGGTAGCAAGCATTCCCATATAATCACCTTGAACACGATCAATACCATTACTGGCAGCTGATACACCTCTAAAGATATTTCCTCCTCCTATAACTATGGCCACTTCAACTCCTAAATCTAAAATACTTTTGATGTCTTTCGCATATTGGGCAATTCGTTTAGGATCAATTCCATAACTCCTGTCTCCCAACAAAGCTTCTCCACTTAGTTTTAGTAAGATTCTTTTGTAAACCATTTATGTAAATATAGTGATGATTACACTAAATCTAAAAAAGCAATAAATTTTAAGTTAAGCTAACTCTTTTAAAATCAGTAATTGTTAAATTATTGTCTACAGATTTCACGTAGTTAGCAACACTTTGCTTATTATCTTTTATGTATGCCTGATTGATCAGAGTATTATCTTTAAAAAATCTTTTTAATTTTCCTTTAGCAATATTATCAAGCATTGCTTCTGGCTTACCCTCTTGTCTTAGTTGGTCTTTAGCAATTTCAATTTCTTTTTCTATTGTCTGCTGATCAACTCCACCTTCATCGAGTGCAATTGGATTCATAGCAGCAGCTTGCATTGCAACATTCTTTGAGGCTTCTTCGATACCATCAACGGCACTTGAAAAACCAACTATAGTAGCAATCTTGTTTCCAGCATGAATATATTTTCCAACATACCCTGCAGAAATCTTTTCAAAATTTCCAATAACTAATTTTTCTCCAATCACTCCAGTTTGTTGGATTAATTTATCACTTACTGTCATTGAATCGATTTCAGCATTTAAAAAATCATCCATTGAATCTTTTTCTAAAGCAATTTCAGCTAATTGATTAGCTAGCGCAACAAAACTATCATTTTTAGCAACGAAGTCTGTTTCACAATTTAAAGAGATAATAGCTCCAGTTGTATTATCAGAGTTAACCTTAGCTATAGTTGCTCCTTCCGAAGATTCTCTATCAGCTCTTTTAGCTGCAACTTTCTGTCCTTTCTTTCTTAAAATTTCTATTGCTGCTTCAGTATCACCATTAGCCTCAACTAAAGCATTTTTACAATCCATGATTCCAGCTCCTGAAATCTTTCTTAGATTATTTACGTCTGATGCGGTTATTTTTGTCATGATTATTCTTCTGTTTTTTTAGCAACTCTTGTTCTTTTCTTTTTTTCTTTTACTTCCTTTACATCTTCTTTTTGATCCTCACTAACTTCATTTTTTTTCTCAGATCCACTTTCTTTTTCTTTTATCACTTCAGCAACTTCTTTTTCCTTTTGTCTTTCAGAGAGACCCTCTTTAATTGCGTCAGTAACGTAATTTAAAATAATATCTATTGATTTTGAAGCATCGTCATTTGAAGGTATCGCAAAATCAACCTCTCTTGGATCACAATTAGTATCAACCATTGCAAAAATTGGAATATTTAGCTTTTGAGCTTCTCTAATTGCGATATGTTCCCTTCTAATATCAACTACAAATAGAGCACCAGGTAATCTAGTCATATCAGTGATTGAGCCTAGATTTTTTTCTAATTTTGCTCTCAATCTATCAATTTGAAGTTTTTCTCTTTTAGAAAGAGCTTCAAAAGTACCATCTTGTTTTGTTCTATCAATAGCTGACATTTTTTTAACGGCTTTTCTGATAGTGACAAAGTTTGTTAACATACCCCCTGGCCATCTTTCGGTAATGTAAGGCATGTTCACTTCTTCAGCTGCTTTAGATACTAGGTCTTTAGCTTGTTTTTTTGTAGCAACAAAGAGAATTTTTCTTCCTGAGGAAGCAATTTTTGATAAAGCAGATGCAGCTTCATCAATTTTTGATGCAGTTTTGTAAAGGTTGATAATATGGATGCCATTTTTCTCCATGTGGATGAATGGTGCCATATTGGGATTCCATTTTCTTGTTAAGTGTCCAAAGTGAACACCAGCCTCTAGAAGAGGTTTAATTTCAATTTTTGTCATTTTTTTTAGTTTACGTTCCGTATGATTAGCAATAAATTTTAATGTAATTTATTTAGATGCTAAACTAACTTTCGCTGTGCGAAATACGACAACAGGTTATTTTCAATATTTATATGAACTCGATAACCAATAAGCGAATCGAATTAACGTTTCGAGAATTGGAATTTTTTTCTTGCTTTCTTTTGACCAAATTTCTTTCTTTCAACCATTCTAGGATCTCTGGTCAATAATCCTTCTTTTTTTAGAGCTGAACGATTTTCTTCATTAATCTCACATAATGCTCTAGAAATAGCCAATCTAACTGATTCAGCTTGTCCGTTAATTCCCCCACCATAAACATTTACTTTTACGTCATATGATGACATTGTTTCAGTTAATGTAAAAGGTTGGTTAACTTTATATTGAAGAGTATCAGTTGGGAAATATTCATTTAATGATTTACCATTAATCGAATATGTTCCTTTACCTTTTGATAAGTATACTCTAGCAACAGACTTTTTTCTTCTTCCTATTTTATGAACTACTTCCATATTATTTTAAGTCGTTTAGATTTATCAATTTTGGATCTTGGCCTTCATGTTTGTGGTTTTCACCAACATAAACTTTTAGGTTTCTAAATAAGGCAGCTCCTAATTTATTTTTAGGCAACATTCCTTTAACAGATTTTTCAACTAGGCGACAAGGGTCTTTGGCAAAAAGTTCAGTTGCTGTAAGGGATCTTTGTCCACCAGGATATCCGGTGTGTCGGATGTACTCTTTACTTTCCCACTTATTTCCAGAAAGAGTGATTTTTTCTGCATTAATAACAATTACATTATCACCGCAATCAACGTGTGGTGTGAAACTAGGCTTGTACTTTCCTCTAAGAAGTTTGGCGATTTTTGAACACATTCTTCCTAGAGCATGCCCACTTGCATCAACAACAACCCAGTTTTTGTCAACTGTTTCTTTGTTTGCAGAGATAGTTTTGTATGTTAAAGAATCCAAAATATTTAATTTTTTAAAAAAACATCTAATTAATGCTTTTTATTGGCCTGCAAATCTACAATAATAAATGAAATCTACAAATCAGAAATAAACAAAAATGTTAATGAGCTTCAAACCAGTTGAGACCTACGTCCATATCTACTTTTAATGGTATGCCCAATTGATAAACATTTTCCATTTCATTTTTAATTAAACTTTTCATTTTTTCTAATTCATTTTTATGAACTTCAAATACTAATTCATCGTGAACTTGAACAAGCATTTTTGATTTAAAATCATTTTCTACAATTTTATTTTGAATTTTTATCATTGCTAATTTTATAATATCGGCTGCACTTCCTTGGACTGGTGCATTTACTGCATTTCTTTCGGCTGCTCCTCTCACTATAGGATTTCTAGAGTTAATATCTTTCAAATACCTTTTTCTACCTAAAATAGTTTCAACATATCCATTTTCACGAGCAAAATTAATTTGGTTAGAGATATAATTTTTAAGTTCGGGATATGCACTGTAGTATGATTCAATCAATTCTTTTGATTCACTTCGGTTTAATGTAGTTTGATTGCTTAAACCAAATGCTGAAACACCATAAATAATTCCAAAATTTACAGTTTTAGCATTACTTCTTTGCTCTTTGGTCACTTCATTCAAGTTTACATTAAACACCTTGGCTGCTGTAGAGCTGTGTATGTCTTCATTGTTCTTAAATGCAGAAATCATGTTTGGATCCTTACTTAAAGCTGCTATAACTCGAAGTTCAATTTGTGAGTAATCTGCAGAAAGCATTAAGTAATCTTCATTTTCACATATAAAAGCTTTTCTAACTTCTCGGCCTCTTGGGTTTCTTATAGGAATATTTTGAAGATTAGGATTATTACTACTTAATCTTCCCGTAGATGCAACACCTTGATTGAATTCAGCATGAATTCTGTTGGAAATTAAATCAACTTGTTTTGGCAAGGAATCAACATAGGTGTTAAGCAATTTTTGAAGAGATCTCCATTCAAGAACTTTTTCTATTATTATATGCTTTGAGGCTAACTTTGACAAAATTTCTTCACTAGTGGAAAACTGGCCTGATTTTGTTTTTTTAGGCTTTTCTACTAGTTTCATTTTTCCAAATAAAACTTCTCCTAACTGTTTTGGTGAGGCAATATTAAATTCTTCATTTGAACTTTCATAAATAAATTGCTCTAATACTTTTAATTCTTCATGAAACTTTACAGAAAGCTTTGATAAAAATTCAGAATCTAATTTAATTCCATTTAGTTCCATAACGCTCAATACTTTAAGCAAAGGCATTTCAAGATTTTCAAATAAATTCAAAAGATTTCCTTTAATTAAATCTGATTTCAGATACTTACTTAACTGGAAGTTAAGATCAGAATTTTCCATTGCCGATTGATCAAAAGAATCATTTTTTAAACTAGGGCTATAATTTAAGTAGGCTTCACAAAGTGTTTTATAATTATGACTTAGATCAGGGTTTACCAAGTAATGCGCTATTTTATTATCAAAATAAGTTACATTAATATTAATACCACACTTCTTCAATAACTTGATCTGTGCTTTCAAATCAAAACCTATAATAGTCAAATCAGAATTATTAAAAATGGAATTAAGGGTATCAATAATAAAGCTATTCGTATTTTCAATTTCAAGAAAATAACTTTTGTTATTTCCCCAACTAAAACTTAAACCTAAATTATTTGAGCTTTCATTAATACGTGTGGCATTAATAGAAATAGTTTTTTGATTGGTTAATTTTTTAAAAAGTAATTTTAATGATAATTCACTTTTGTTATTTTGATAAAATTTGCTGGAGTTTGATATGTTATTAAGTTTTTGGTTTAACTCTTGATTTGATTCACCAGGCATGTTAAATAGATCGTACTGTATATCTTTTTTAAGTAAATCTTCATTTTCATCTTTAATTTCTAATTCCTCACCACTTTCTTCAATTAAAAAAAGTTTTTTGAAATTTTCTTTCATTCTTACAAACTCGAGTTCCTCAAAAATTTCATATACAAGAGAATGGTTAGGGTTTTCCAGTTTAAAATCTTGAAAATTGTATTCAATAGGGACGTCTAATAAAATCGTGGCAAGCTTTTTAGACAAGACTCCTTTTTCTTTATTAGCCTCTATTTTTTCCCTTAACTTACCTTTTACTTCATGTGTATGATCCAAAAGATTTTCTAATGATCCATATTGATTTATAAATTTTTTAGCAGTTTTTTCTCCAACTCCTGGTAGACCAGGAATATTGTCAACGGAATCACCCATCATACCTAAAAAATCGATAACTTGAATGGGATCATTAACTTCAAACTTTTCTTGCACTTCTTTTATCCCCCAGATTTCAATACCATTACCCATTCTTGCAGGTTTGTACATAAAAATATTTTCTGAAACTAATTGTGCAAAATCTTTATCTGGAGTCACCATGAAAACTTCATAATTATTTTTTTCAGCTTTTTTAGCAACAGTTCCAATTATATCATCAGCTTCATATCCACTTTTCATCAAAATAGGGATTCCCATTGCTTTTAATATATTATGAATGTAAGGCACAGCAATCTTTATGGGATCAGGTGTTTCGTGTCTATTGGCCTTATACTCTTTAAATATTTCAACTCTGTCTACTGATCCACCTAAATCAAAAGCAACAGCTAAGTTATCTGGCTTTTCTCTTTTAATTAAATCTAAAATCGAATTCATAAACCCCATTATTGCACTGGTATCCATCCCTTTTGAATTAATTCTAGGGTTTTTGATAAAGGCATAATACCCTCTAAATATTAAGGCATATGCATCTATTAGATAAAGTTTTTGTCTGTTGCTCATATATAAATATTATATATTTTTGATTTCTAATTTAAAAAAATATAATGTTGAGATGGCTAATAGTTATTGTTGTTTTTTTACTGATTGAAATATACGCATTTCAGGCATTTAAAACTGCATCAAAAAATGGTTGGTTCACAAAATCCTACATTATTATAAATTCTTTAGTGTTTATAAATCTCTTTTATAGAATTTTTAACGTTTATTTAAAAGATTTAGATTACTCTGACCAGTATTATAACTTTTTATCAATTCCTTTTGCTTTATTTTTTACATTATTTTGTTTCAAATTAATTTTAATTTCATTTCTTTTTTTTGAAGATATTTTAAGATTAATAGTCTCTACATATAAATTTTTCTTTAGTCCTACAGAATCATTTTTAATTGACAGAAGAGGCTTTTTAAGTAAAATTGCTCTCCTTATAGCTTCAATCCCCATCCCTTTTGTATTACATGGAATTTTTAAAGGAAGATATAATTATAAGGTTTACAATTATGATTTAAACTTTGAGGATTTGCCAAAAGAATTTGATGGTTATCAAATTACCCACATTTCTGATATTCACTCTGGAAGCTTGAATAATATCAAAAGCGTAGAATATGCGGTTGAGCTAATTAATGAACAAAATTCTGATTTGATTTTATTTACTGGAGATATAGTAAATAATAGGGCAGATGAATTAGATGTTTGGAAGAATACACTTTCAAAAATTAAAGCTAATGATGGAAAATATTCAGTTTTAGGGAATCACGATTATGGAGACTATGTCAATTGGAAATTTGAACATGAGAAGAAAGATAATTTTGAAAAAATTCTCAAAATTCAAAACGAAATGGGGTTTAATTTATTAATGAATGAGAATATTAATATTAAAAGAAATAAGCAAAGCATCTCATTAATCGGAGTTGAGAACTGGGGAAAAGGTCGCTTTAAAAAGAAAGGTGATATTGATAAAGCTTGTAATGGCTTAAATGAGAATGATTTTAAAATTGTTATGAGTCATGACCCTTCACATTGGGATGAAATTTTAAAAAATCATAAGACTCATTTTCATTTGACTTTGAGTGGACACACTCACGGCATGCAATTTGGAATTGAAATTCCTGGCTGGATTAAATGGAGTCCAGCGAAATGGGCTTATAAGCATTGGGCTGGGTTATACAATGAAAACAAACAGTTCTTGAACGTTAATAGAGGGTTTGGAGTTTTGGGTTTTCCTGGAAGAGTGGGAATCCCGCCTGAAATATCAGTGATTACTTTGAAAAAATCATAGATTTTAAAAATTTATTATTTTTATAATAATTCTAAACTTGGCATATGTCAAAATTCGGCGAACTTATTAATTTCGAAGTTCCTATTCTTTTAGATTTTTTTGGTGATTTGGACGAAACGTCTAAATCAATGCACCCTGTTTTAAGAGATGTTGCTGCTGCTGTAGGAGATAGAGGAAAGGTTATTAAGATTAATGTGGATCTAAATAGCGAGCTTTCTGAAGCTTTGAGAATAAAGGATCTACCAACTTTAATGATTTATAAAGGAGGAGAGATGGTTTGGAGACAAAGTGGAGAGCAGGATGCTAAAACCCTTATAAATCTAATTAATGATTTTGTCTAGTTCAGCGCTAATCGTTTCAAATTCTTCTATTTCTTTCAAAACAAAATCTTTTTTTGAATCGTACTTTTGAATTGTTTCTACTAGGTTTTTTAACTGAAAATAATCGTTCAAAATGGCTTGCGTGTAGTCTTCTTTGTCTTCTAATGTCGTGTAAATAGAAATTCTCTCTTTCAGCGGTTTAGAAATCTTAAAATACAAATCTGCTCCATATTCATTTTCATTTAAAAAATACAGTTCATCAACAAACTCGTATAACAGAGTGTAATATTCATACTCACCATATAATTCCAATACAAATTCGCTAGAATTTATAAATTGTTTTATAGAGCTTGCTTTAAGATCATTATTGTCCGACTCTAAAAGAGTTTCTAGTAGAGCTCTGTACCTTTCTGTATTTGTAATAATATTTTCTGCAAAACTATATATTGAAAATCTAGAACTTTTAGATTTGGACATTTGAGAATAATATTTTAGGCTTTCATCGTATTTTGAGGAAAGTTTTTGATATAGTTTATCTCCTTTGTTAAATTTTCCTAAAGAATAATATGTTGAAATATAAGGTTCCAAAAGACTATAGTAACCAAAGTAGTCTATTGGCATTTTTTTGATAGATAGATCTAGAATTTCTTCAGCTTTTTCATTTTGATTATCTACGATCAATTGTTTTGCTAATCTGTGGAGATTTCCTCTAAAAGAAATACTGTTTTTTCTTGTTTCAGGATCATGATAAATTTCTGGACTTTCCGAGTTGCCCCATTCCCAACTTTTTACAATTTTGTACATTGAAGATGAATCTATCCTTCCCATTTCGTAGGGATTATTTTTATCAACTTTTGTTTTGATAGGTACTAGTTTATAAACTAGCCCGTCTAATTGAAGATAATCTTTCATCCATAAATATTCAGCATCATTGTAACTTCCGCCAGTAAAGTAAAGAGGCCTCTCCCAATTATTGTTTGCTAAAATATCTAACATTAAAATTTGATTTTTATACAAACCTCCTGTTGGTAAATCAATGTCAATATAATCTAAAATCAAATTTTCATCTTCTTGTTTTACCAAACCACTTTTAAGTACATTTTTCTTATTAACAGGGACTCTTACTTTGTTAGTTGGATAAAAAACCATGTTTTGAGTAAATAAAGGAATGCTTTCAAGATCAGCTCCATATTGAACCAATAAATTCTTGTATTTAGTTCGTGGATGATCGCTTGAAACCCAGTTCATAAAATCTTTAATATCCCATCTTACTGAATCAATTAATGCTTCATACTTAATATAATCTCTTATCCCGTATGCATATTGACTATGTTTAAGTTGTGAGGGTATTGGACTACTATTGTAAGTACGTTTCTTCATTTGGTCTATATACCAATCAGTTGCTATTAAACTAGTATTGATAGTTCTTACATCAGTTCTATAATTTTCAATTTCTTGAGCATACCAAAGTGCAAAGGTGTCATTATCACCAATAGTAAAAATCATTGCATCTTTATCTTTGTCAATTGAATTTAAATAAGCTTTAGCAAGAGACTGAGCTGTATATCTATCAGACCTGTCATGATCATCCCAATTTTCATAAGCCATAAGCAATGGTACGGTCAGTAGTAATACGCTGATTAATGGAACTGATTTTTTTTCTGAAATTAATTTTCTAAGAGAGTTTGTAAAATAAAAAATACTGAGTCCTATGAAAATTGAAAAAACATAAAAAGATCCAACTAATGCATAATCCCTTTCTCTAGGTTCGAAGACCCTTTCGTTTAAATAAACTTTTAGTGCTAATCCGGTAAAGAGAAATAAAAGTGTGACGATCCAAAAAAGATTTTTATCTCTTTTGAAAAGAAAGAAGAAACCAATTAAACCTAAAATTAATGGTAGCATGTAATATGTATTTCTTGCTTTATTATTTTTTAAATCAGAGGGTAAATTAGATTGAGGACCTAGTCTTAATTCATCGATGAAAGAAATTCCTGTTATCCAATTACCATTTAATAAATCATATTCCCATTTAATATCATTTTGTCTTCCACTAAAATTCCACATAAAATATCTTAAATACATTGAACCAATTTGATATTTAAACAGATATTTTAAATTATTCAACAGGGACGGTTTTTCAATATCTAAATAACCGCCATATTGAGTTAAAAACTTATGGTAACCCTCTGCGTCAATGTCACCACTAGCTACACTTTGTTTAAATTCTAAAACCAATTTTTTGAAATTTGTTTCAGACAGATATTCAGGTTTAATGCTAAAATCTAAAAATCCAAAATAGGTCATATAGTTTATAGCATTTTCAGAGCTCCACATTCTGGGTAACAATCCAACGTGATCACTATTGGAATTGATTTTTCCTGATTCCCAATCGTTTACGATATAATATTTTTGAGTTTTTTCGTTTCTCTCGTATTTTGGTTTGTCATTTTTATAAGGGTTGTTTTCATCTTGACCAGCGTAAGCATCTGAAAACATAGGACCGTAAAATAAATGAGTATCTGGGTATTGCTCTAAGTTATAATAAGCTAAAAGAGCTCTAGCATCAGAGGGTGAGTTTTCGTTAATTACTGTGTTGGCATTGGATCTAATGGGTATCATTAACCATGAAGAAAACCCAATGAAAATAAACATAACACATAACAAGAAAGTGTTTGTATTGTATAGATTTTTTTTTCTGGTATAAGAAAGGAAAAAAACAAAAAATGTGATTAAAAGAATAGCAGTAAAAATAGTTCCAGAATCAAATGGTAAGCCAAGAGAATTCACAAAAAACACTTCCAAATACCCAAAAAGTGCTAATGTTGAAGGTAAAAGAAGTTTGAAAATGAAAAGTAAAATTGCTACTGATAAAACATTTGCAAAAAGAAAGTTTTTAAAATTTGGATTGGGGTGTTTTTTAAAGAAGTATATCATGCCAATTGCAGGAATAACAAGTAATCCCATAAAATGGACTCCAAATGAAAGCCCAACTATAAATGATATTAAAACCAGCCACTTATTTCCTCTTTCATTATCAATATCTTCTTCCCATTTGAATCCAAGCCAAAATAACAGAGCCATTATGCATGTAGCCATTGCGTAAACTTCTGCTTCAACAGCATTAAACCAAAAACTATCAGAAAAAGTAAAAGATAAAGCTGCTAAAGTAGAAGCACTTAAGATTTTTACAGAGTCAGTTTTTGTTATCGTTTTTGAAATTTTCAATATTTTTTTCCCAATTATTGATGTAGTTAGAAAAAGAAATAATATAGTGAAAGCACTTGCGAAGACGGACATCATATTAACCATAAACGCGATGTCTTCAGGATTTGATGCAAATGATGCAAAAAAAGCACCAATCATTTGAAAAAAAGGTGCTCCAGGTGGGTGACCAACTTGTAATTTTGCTGATGTTGAAATGTATTCAGCACAGTCCCAGTAGCTGGCGGTTGGTTCAACTGTTAGATAGTAAGTGGTTAGAGCAATGAAAAAAACAAGTAAAGCATTCAGCTTATTGTAGTTTTCAAAATTTTTAATATCCATTCCCATAATTTGAAACACGAAATTAAACAATATTATCAATTAATATTTTAAATATAATTTATTTGTCTAGCTAAAACTTTATATTAAATTTGCCGTTCATTAAATGGCCTATGGTGTAACTGGCAACACGTCTGGTTTTGGTCCAGAAGAGTCTAGGTTCGAGCCCTAGTAGGCCAACTTTAATTGATAGTGTTTTATTAAATTCTCGTTTGTTATAGAATTTAGTATATTTGCACAGCATTATTGAAAATTTGAAGGGGGACAGTGTCCCCTTCTTTATTAAATATATTTGATTTGAAGGAGATATTAGAGAGTTTATTTGAAGAGTTTTTTAAAGAAAACAAATCACTTTTTTTAGTTGATTTTTCTATGGAAGCTTTTAAAATCGACATTAAAATTGACGGAGATAAAGGAGTAAAAATAAGTGATTGTATTGCGCTTTCGAAGCATATTAAAAATCATTTTGAGTCTGAGCTTGATGATTACAATTTAAACGTAAGTTCAGCAGGATTATTAGCTCCATTAAAAACACATCGTCAGTTCTTGAAAAACTTTAAAAGAAAAATGAAAGTAAAATCTAAAGCAGGTGCTGATTATGTTGGCAATCTCGTTAATGTTGGGGAAGAAGATATTACTTTGGAGTGGTCTTCAAGAGAACCCAAACCTGTTGGTAAAGGAAAAATAACAGTAGTAAAAAATAAATTAATTGCTTTTGATCAGATAGAAAAAGCGAACTTAATAGTAGAATTTAATAAATTATAATTATGGAAAATTTATCTTTAATCGAATCGTTTTCAGAATTTAAAGACGAAAAATTTATTGACAGAGTAACACTCATGTCAATTCTTGAAGAAGTTTTTAGAAACACTTTAAAAAGAAAATATGGAGACGATGATAATTTTGATATTATTATTAATCCTGATAAAGGAGATTTGGAAATTTGGAGAAACAGAATTGTTGTTGAAGATGGGGCTGTTGAAGATGATAATCAAGAAATATCTCTCACAGAAGCAAGAAAAATTGAGCCTGATTTTGAGGTTGGAGAAGATGTTTCTGAAGAAGTTAAATTAGTTGATCTTGGTAGAAGAACAGTGCTTTCATTAAGACAAAACCTTGTTTCTAGAATTCATGAACATGATAATGGAATAATTTATAAACAATTCATTGATTTAATTGGAGAAATTTATACCGCAGAAGTTCATCACATAAGACACAATGTTGTCATATTACTCGATGATGATGGAAACGAACTTATTATGCCAAAAGATCGTCAAATACCCTCTGACTTTTACAGAAAAGGAGATTCTGTAAGAGGAGTGATTGAATCAGTTGAGCTAAAAGGAAACAAGCCCTCAATTATTTTTTCAAGAACCTCTCCGAAATTTTTAGAAAAATTATTTGAACAAGATATACCAGAGGTTTTCGACGGATTAATTTCCGTTAAAAAAGTTGTCAGAATACCTGGTGAAAAAGCTAAAGTTGCAGTAGATTCTTATGATGACAGAATTGATCCTGTAGGAGCATGTGTTGGAATGAAAGGATCCAGAATTCATGGAATAGTAAGAGAGTTAGGAAACGAGAATATAGATGTTATTAATTTTACAAATAATACTCAGTTACTGATAACAAGGGCGCTAAGTCCTGCAAAAATATCGTCTTTAAAAATTGATGAAGAAAATAAAACAGTTGAGGCTTTTATGGATCCTGAGCAAGTTTCTAAAGCAATTGGAAGAGGGGGACACAACATAAGATTAGCTGGTCAATTAACTGGTTATGAGATTGATGTTTATAGAGAAGGTGCTGAGGAAGATGTCGAGCTTACAGAGTTTTCTGACGAAATCGAAGGTTGGGTCCTAGAAGAATTTAAAAAAGCTGGACTTGATACAGCTAAAAGTGTACTTGAACAAGATGTTGAAGATTTAATTAAAAGAACAGATTTAGAGGAAGAAACAATTATTGAGGTCAGAAATGTATTAAATGCAGAATTTTCTGAATAATATTATATTTAAATATGAGTGAAACTAAATTAACAAGATTAAACAAAGTACTGAGAGAATTTAATATTTCTCTAGATAGAGCTGTTGAGTTTTTGTCTGCAAACGGTCATGAGATAGACGCGAGGCCAACGACAAAAATTTCATCAGAACAGTACGATTTATTTTTAAATGAGTTTAGCTCTGATAAATCTAGTAAAGTTGAGTCTCACGACTTGAGTGAGGAAAAGAGAAAAGAAAAGGAAGAGTTAAGGCTCAAAATTGAAAAAGAGATTGAGGAAAAACAAAAGAAAAAAGCTTCATTTATTGAAAGAGCTGAAATAAAAAAACCAGTACATTTAGGTAAGATTGACTTAGATAGTTTAAACAAACCAAAGCCAAAATCTGAACCAAAGCCTAAAGAAGATTTATCAAAACATACTGAACCAGAGAAAACTATTCAAGATAGTTCCGACGATAAACCTAAAGACAGTACAAATATTGAAACTAAGTATAAAAAATTAAGTGGTTTAAAAACTGTTGGTGATAAAATTGATTTAGGAAAATTTGAAAAGCCAAAACCAAGTGCCAGCAAGCAATCTTCCGGTTCAAAAAGAAAAAGAATAAGAATTAGTAAAGATCCGGTAAAACCAACTAATCAAAATAAAAAGAACTTCAATAAAACTTCAAAAGCTAAGGTAGTTTCAAATGAGCCTAGTGAGGAGGAGGTTCAAAAACAAATTAGAGAGACTTTAGAAAAATTACAAGGTAAATCATCAAAAGGAGCTAAGTATCGTAAAGAAAAAAGAGACTCCCACAAATTAAAATCTGAGGAAGATATTGCTCAAAATGAAGCTGAAAAGAAAACTATTAAGGTAACTGAATTTATCACTGTAGGAGAAGTTGCAACCATGATGGAAATAACGTCTACCGATATTATTTCTGCCTGTATGTCGTTAGGCATAATGGTAACTATGAATCAAAGGTTAGATGCTGAAACACTAACCATTGTTGCTGATGAGTTTGGTTATGAAGTTGAATTTGTGACTGCTGATATTGAAGATTCTATTAAAGAGGAGGAAGACAAACCTGAAGATTTATTGCCTAGAGCTCCAATTGTAACTGTTATGGGTCATGTAGATCATGGTAAAACTTCCCTTCTGGATTACATTAGAGAAGAAAATGTTATTGCTGGAGAATCAGGAGGAATCACTCAACACATAGGAGCTTATAATGTTGAATTAAAAAGTGGTCAAAACATTACATTTTTAGATACACCAGGTCACGAAGCTTTTACTGCAATGAGAGCGAGGGGAACTCAAATAACGGATTTAGTTATTATTGTAATTGCAGCTGACGATGATGTGATGCCACAAACAAAAGAAGCTATAAGTCATGCTCAAGCTGCTGGTGTACCAATCATTTTTGCAATCAATAAAATCGATAGACCTAATTCAAATCCTGATAAAATAAAAGAAAAACTTTCTTCAATGAATTTATTAGTTGAAGAATGGGGTGGAAAAATTCAATCACAAGATGTTTCAGCTTTAAAAGGAACAGGTGTTAACGAATTGCTTGAGAAAGTGTTGTTAGAAGCTGAATTTTTAGAATTAAAAGCTAATCCAAATAAATCTGCAATCGGTTCTGTCGTTGAGGCTTATCTTGATAAAGGAAAAGGTTATATTTCTACAATTTTAGTTCAATCTGGAACTTTAAAAATAGGAGATTATCTACTTGCTGGCCAACATTCCGGTAAAGTAAAAGCAATGCAGGATGAGAGAGGGAAATCAGTTAATGAGGCTGGTCCTTCGACACCAGTTTCTATACTAGGTTTAGACGGTGCTCCACAAGCTGGAGATAAATTTAATGTTTTTGGTGATGAAAAAGAGGCAAAACAAATTGCTGTTAAAAGAACACAATTGGTTAGAGAACAATCTGTAAGAACTCAAAAACACATAACTTTAGATGAAATAGGAAGAAGAATTGCAATTGGAGAATTTAAAGAGTTAAATATTATACTTAAAGGTGATGTTGATGGTTCGGTTGAAGCTTTAACTGATTCTTTTCAAAAATTATCTACTGACGAAATATTAATCAATATTATTCACAAGGCTGTTGGAGCGATCACTGAATCGGATGTATTACTAGCTTCTGCTTCTGATGCTATTATTATAGGATTTAACGTAAGGCCAACTGGAAATGCAAGACAAATTGCTGATAAAGAAGAGATAGATATCAGAAATTATTCCATTATTTATGATGCAATAAACGATCTAAAAGACGCCATGGATGGGATGCTAGCTCCAAAGTTTAAAGAGGAGATTACTGGAAATGCTGAAATTAGAGAAACCTTCAAGATTTCTAAAGTTGGAACCATTGCTGGATGTATGGTAACAAGTGGCAAAATTTTCAGAAACTCAAATATTAGAATTATACGAGAAGGCGTTGTTGTAACATCGGGAACTTTAGCTTCATTAAAAAGGTTTAAGGATGACGCAAAAGAGGTGTCTAAAGGATATGATTGTGGTATACAAATTAAAAACTACAATGACATTAAGATTGGAGACGTTATTGAGGCTTATTCTGAGGTTGAAATTAAGAAGAAAATCAAGTAATTAATTTGGTTGCAATATAAATGCAGAAGGATATTTTTTCTTAATTTTTTTTAATTCTTTTATAGCTTTAATTTTAGAAACATATTTTCCAACTCTTATCTTGTAATAAGGCGTTTCAAAACTAAAAAAGACTTCCTCAAATTCTTTTTCTTCATTAATTAAATTTAATAAATCCTGGTAGTCTTTAAAGTTTCCGCTAAAAATTTGAACAGTATACTGCCCTGAGGTAAATGCTTCTTGATTAACAATTTTTTTTAACTCAAGTACTTTTAAAAGTTTTGAATCTTGATTTATAATAATCGAGTCGTTTTGAGCAGATGTTTTAAACACCATTGCCATACTAAAAAGGAAAAAAAAGAGTATTTTTTTCATAAAACAAATATAGTTTTTTGAACTTTAAAAAGGAACATTTTTGGGGGTTTTTAAAAACAATTATTTAGAATGATTATAAATTAAAAATTAGACAGAACTAAGGTTTAAAATATCACGTTTGTGTTGTATTTTTGTGCCCTAATTTTGATACAATTTAAACAATTGTCAGTCGTAAGAATAACAACTTTATCGAAACTGTTTTCAAGACTACTAAAAAGCTTTGTATCACCCCTCGCGCTTAATTTATTTTTCGCATTATTATTTACTTTTAATATTTCAGCCCAAGAGCCTGATATTGCCAAGGGAAAATCCTTGTATAATGCAAATTGTGCAGCATGCCATAAGCTCAACAAGAAATTGATAGGCCCAGCATTAAAAGGAGTTTCTGCAAAGTATGAGAAAGAGTGGCTATACTCATGGATTAAAAATAGCGCGGCATTGATTAAGTCTGGAGATGAGCAAGCAGTTGCTATTTATGAAGAATACAACAAGGTTGCTATGAACGCATTTCCTCAATTATCTAATGAGGATATTGATAATATTTTAGCTTACACAGATTATGTTCCTGAACCTGTTGCTGCAACTGCCACAGTTGCAACCGCCTCAGGATCTTCAGATAGTTCATCGATCACTAATGACATTGTTTTAGGATTGCTTGTTGTTGTTTTAACGGTATTGATTGTTACCCTTTATCTAGTAACTAAAACCCTTAGAAATATAGCTGAAAAAAATGGTATAAAAGCTCAAGTTAAAGAATCTCAATCTTTTTCTATCTGGAGAGCATTTATTAAAAACCAATTTTTAATATTTACTTCTGTTATTCTACTTCTACTTTCAAGCGCTTATTTTGCTTATGGATACATGATGCAAATTGGTGTTGATCAAGGTTATATGCCGGTGCAGCCAATCCACTATTCACATAAGATTCACTCAGGAGCAAATCAAATTGAGTGTCAATACTGTCACTCATCTGCAAGAGTTTCAAAACACTCTGGAATACCCTCTTTGAATGTATGTATGAATTGTCACGAAAATATAGCTGAATACAATGGTGAAGAAGATTTAGAAAAAGGATACACTAAAGATTTTTATACTAACGAAATAAAAAAATTATATAAAGCTGTTGGATGGGATGAAGAAACACAATCTTACACTGGAGAAACAGAACCAGTTAAATGGGTAAGAATACACAATCTTCCAGACTTTGTATATTTTAATCACTCTCAGCATGTATCAGTAGCCGGAGTTGATTGTCAAAAGTGTCATGGACCTGTTGAAGAAATGGAAATACTGTATCAATATTCTTCACTAACTATGGGTTGGTGTATTGATTGTCACAGAGAATCGAATATAAAAGTAAAGGATAACGAATATTACACCAAAGTTCACGAAGAGCTTTCTAAAAAATATGGAGTTGAAGAGCTTTCTATAGCTCAAATGGGCGGACTAGAGTGTGGTAAATGTCATTATTAAAAAAAACAATTATTAGGAATGGGAAACCATA
Source organism: uncultured Bacteroidota bacterium (assembly GCA_902559035.1). Lineage (GTDB taxonomy): Bacteria > Bacteroidota > Bacteroidia > Flavobacteriales > Flavobacteriaceae > MAG-121220-bin8. The sequence continues at coordinate 32,342 of CACEGG010000007.1, read as the reverse complement.
AGAAATATTGGAAAAGCGAATTGGAGTTATCTTCTGATAACCCTATTGTTAACGACCTTAAAAATAATGAGTTCGTTAATGAATTACCTGCTGATGCTTTTCAAAATAGTGAAAATAGCTTAGAAGATTCTTCTACAAATAGAAGAGATTTCCTTAAGTATTTAGGTTTTACTACTGCCGCAGCTACTTTGGCTAGTTGTGAGGGTCCTGTAAATAGATCAATCCCTTACGTTGTACAGCCTGAACAAATAATTCCAGGAATTTCTAATTTCTACGCAACATCTATTTCAGACGGATTTGATTTTGCAAACGTCCTTGTAAAAACCAGAGAAGGTAGGCCTATAAAAATTGAATTAAATAAGGAGTCTAATGATAATACACCTAATGCTAGAGTTCAAGCCTCAGTGTTGTCTATGTACGATAGCTCAAGGTTACAAGGACCTACAATGGATGGGCAAGACGTTTCATGGGATCAGTTTAATTTAAATGTTAGAGCTCAGCTAGATGCAATGAAAGCGTCTAACAAGAAAATTGTTTTATTAACTCAAACTTTTGCTAGTCCATCTACCGAATTAATAATAAAAAAGTTTACTAAGAAGTACCCAAATATTGAACATATAATTTATGATGCTATCTCTGATTCAAAAGCTTTGGATGCATTTGAAGTTAGCTATGGAGTTAGAGCTCTTCCTACTTATGATTTCGAAAAAGCAAGTGTAATAGTTTCAGTTTCTGGAGATTTTCTTGGTGATTGGCAAGGTGGTGGTTTCTCGAAAGGATATGCTAAAAATAGAGTTCCAAAAAATGGTAAAATGTCTAAACATTATCAAATCGAGGCTAATATGTCTCTTTCTGGAGCCAATGCAGACGTACGTTTACCGTTGAAACCCTCATTACAAATTAAGGCATTGCTTAAGATTTATGAGAATATTTCAGGCGAAAATACTGGAGTAACTCTAGAGGATAAACTTGACTCAAATCTTAAAACAATCTCAGATAGTTTAATCGCTGCAGGTAGTTCTGGTGTATTTATTACTGGTTTGGATGATGTAAATGCTCAGATTATTGCACTTAGAATCAACCAACTGATTAAAAGTAAAGTATTAAATACTAAAAAACTTAATTATACAAGACAAGGGGATGATAACAAAGTTGCTAATTTCATTAATGAGCTGTCAAATAATAAAATTGATGGTATAATTATGGCCGGAGTTAACCCGTCATATACATTCTCTGAAAATAAAATTTTAAATAAGGCATTAGAGTCAATCGACTTTACTGTTTCTTTCTCAATGAACAATAATGAAACAGCTAAGCTTTCAAAATGGGTTGCTGCTACTCCTCATTATTTGGAATCTTGGGGTGATGTTGAGATTAAATCAGGAAATTACAGTTTAGTTCAACCAACAATTAAACCCCTTTTTGATACATTGCAGTTTCAAGATGTCTTATTGAAATGGCTTGGTTCAACAAATTCATTTTACGATGAACTAAAAAGTAATTGGAATATTTCCATTCTTAATGGTTCTTCATGGAATCAAGCACTTCATGATGGTATTTATTTAAATAAGAAATCTAGAAAAAGCCTTATTTATATCAACAAGGATTTATCAAAGAATGTAAAAAATTTACTTTCTTCTGGCGCCAATGATTATGAATTAACACTTTATCCTAAAACCTCGATGGGAGACGGCCAGCAAGCCAATAACCCATGGCTTCAGGAAATGCCAGACCCAATTTCAAGAGTTTCTTGGGACAACTATCTTACAGTTTCTAAATCTGATGCAAAGGATTTGGGTCTCAGAAATAGCAATGATTCAAATGGTGCTCTTGATAGTAATTATGCAAATGTTTCTCTTAACGGAAAAACCATTAAAATCCCAGTATTAATACAACCAGGCCAAGCAAAAGGCTCTGTAGGCCTATCATTTGGTTATGGTAGAACTAGCGGTGTTAAAACAGAATTACAAACTGGGGTAAATGGATTTGAGTTTTATGAAAAATTTAATAATACCCAAAAAGTATCAATCCAGGCAGTAGACGAAAACCATGAGTTTGCTTGTGTTCAGCTTCATAATACACTCATGGGTAGAGGGGATATAATTAAAGAGACAACATTAGAAATTTTTAATACAAAAAAATCTTCTGAGTGGAATTATATGACACAGGTTTCTTTAAATCATATCGAAACACCTGTAACCTCTCCAGATGTTGATATTTGGGATGAATTTGACAGATCTGTCGGTCATCACTTTAATTTATCGATTGATTTGAACACTTGTACTGGTTGTGGTGCTTGCGTAATTGCTTGTCACGCAGAAAATAATGTTCCCGTCGTTGGTAAATCAGAAGTTAGAAAATCAAGAGATATGCACTGGCTAAGAATAGATAGATATTATTCTTCAGCAGAAACTTTCTCTGGAGATAACATTACTAAAGATAACATCAGTGGTTTAGGAGATTCTCTCTCAGTATTTGGTCAGATGGAGGATCCATCAGAAAATCCTCAGGTTGCTTTTCAACCTGTAATGTGTCAACATTGTAACCATGCTCCTTGTGAAACCGTTTGTCCGGTTGCAGCTACTTCACATGGAAGACAAGGGCAAAATCATATGGCATATAATAGATGTGTTGGAACAAGATATTGTGCTAATAATTGCCCATATAAAGTAAGAAGATTCAACTGGTTCTTATATAACAATAATAATGAGTTTGATTTCAATATGAATGATGACTTAGGTAAGATGGTTTTAAATCCAGATGTAGTTGTAAGATCCAGAGGAGTTATGGAGAAATGCTCAATGTGTATACAAATGACACAAAAAACTATACTAGATGCCAAGTTAGAGGGTCGTGAAGTTAAAGATGAAGACTGGAATTGTGCATGCTCAAATGCATGTGATACTGGAGCCATGGTATTTGGAGATATTAATGATGAAGAAAGTGAAGTTTTAAAGTTGAAAAAAGATGAAAGAATGTATCATCTTTTAGAGAGTGTAGGTACAAAACCGAATGTTATGTACCAAGTTAAAGTAAGAAATACGTAAAAAGATAATATATGTCATCTCATTACGAAGCGCCTATAAGAAAACCTTTAGTAACTGGTAACAAGTCATACCATGACGTGTCTGTTGATATTGCCGCTGCTATTGAAGGTAAAGCAAACAAGCAGTGGTGGATTGTATTTTCCATTGCATTAGTAGCTTTTCTTTGGGGTCTAGGATGTATGATTTATACAATTTCTACAGGAATTGGTGTATGGGGACTTAATAAAACTGTAGGCTGGGCTTGGGATATTACCAACTTTGTTTGGTGGATTGGAATCGGACATGCGGGGACTTTAATCTCAGCAGTTTTATTACTTTTTAGACAAAAATGGAGAATGGCAATTAATAGATCTGCCGAAGCAATGACTATATTTTCCGTTATTCAAGCTGGTTTATTCCCAATTATTCACATGGGGCGTCCATGGTTAGCTTATTGGGTTCTTCCAATCCCCAATGCTTATGGCTCTTTATGGGTTAACTTCAATTCACCATTATTGTGGGATGTTTTTGCGATATCTACATATTTATCGGTATCACTTGTCTTTTGGTGGACAGGTCTTTTACCTGATTTTGCTATGATAAGAGATAGAGCTGTAAAACCATTTCAAAAAAAGATTTATAGCCTAGTTAGTTTTGGATGGACAGGAAGAGCAAAAGATTGGCAGAGATTTGAAGAAGTATCCTTAGTTCTTGCTGGTTTAGCTACACCTTTGGTACTATCAGTTCATACCATAGTATCCTTTGACTTTGCAACATCTGTAATTCCAGGTTGGCACACTACCATTTTTCCTCCTTATTTCGTCGCAGGAGCAATCTTTTCAGGATTTGCAATGGTAAATACATTACTTATAATCATGAGAAAGGTTTCTAACCTTGAAAATTATATAACAATCCAACACATTGAACTAATGAATATTGTAATAATGATTACTGGTTCAATTGTTGGGACAGCATATATAACTGAACTTTTCATAGCATGGTATTCAGGTGTTGAGTACGAGCAATATGCATTTTTAAATAGAGCGACTGGTCCTTATTGGTGGGCTTATTGGTCTATGATGACTTGCAACGTTTTTTCTCCTCAATTAATGTGGTTTAAGAAATTAAGAACAAGTATTCTTTTTTCTTTCTTCATTTCAATTGTTGTAAATATTGGTATGTGGTTTGAAAGATTTGTAATTATTGTTACATCACTCCACAGAGACTATTTACCATCATCATGGACAATGTTCTCTCCAACATTTGTAGATATTGGTATTTTTGTTGGAACTATTGGATTTTTCTTTGTACTGTTTCTACTTTACTCTAGAACATTTCCTGTAATTGCTCAAGCTGAGGTAAAAACAATTTTAAAAAGTTCTGGTGATAATTATAAAAAATTAAGAGATAAAAAATAATGGCTGATAAAATTTTACATGCCGTATACGATGACGACGATAAATTAATGGATGCTGTCAAAGATTTAAAAGCATCTAATTTTTACATCGACGAAGTATACACCCCTTTTCCAGTTCACGGATTAGACAAGGCATTAGGTCTTAAGCCTACAAGGTTGGCTATTTTATCATTTATTTATGGGTGTATTGGTTTTAGTTTTGCAATATTTATGATGAATTATATAATGATTGTTGACTGGCCACAAAATATTGGAGGTAAACCAAGTTTTTCATTTATTGAAAACATGCCTTCTTTTGTTCCCATCATGTTTGAATTAACCGTATTTTTTGCTGCCCATTTGATGGTAATTACGTTTTATTTAAGAAGTAAACTTTGGCCTTTTAAAGAGGCAGAAAATCCACTTCCGTCTACAACAGATGACAAATTTTTAATCGAAATTAAGTTCCATGGAGATGGTAAAGCTTTAAAAGCTGCTGTTAAAAAGACAGATGTATTAGAGGTTAACATAATTGAACAAAAAGAATCTAAATAATGAGAAGAATAACTTTTTTTAGTGTTATGATTTTGTTTAGTCTTCTAACAGTCTCGTGTTTTGATAAATCAAAACCTAATTATCAGTTTTTTCCAAACATGTACGAATCGGTTGGATATAGTACCTATCAAGAATCAGATGCTTTTGCTAATGGAATTGAAGCTCAAATCCCTGTAGAAGGTACTATCCCTAGGGGTTGGGTACCTTATGAGTATTCAGATACTAATGAAGGTTATGAATTAGCAAAAACAGAATTACTTTCTCCTTTAGAAATAAACGAAAAGAACCTATCAGAGGGCAAAGAATTGTATAATATCTATTGTGCGGTATGTCATGGTTCAAAAGGAGATGGACAAGGGATTTTAATGACTAGAGAAAAGTTTTTAGGAATTCCAAGTTATGCAGATAGAGATATTTCAGAAGGTAGTATATATCACGTGTTGATGTATGGGAAAAATTTAATGGGTTCTCATGCAAGTCAAGTTAATGCTGAAGAAAGATGGCAGATTTCTCAGTATGTTATGAGTTTAAGAGAAAAATTAATAAAATAGGTTTAATGTATAAGGTCTCTAAAAATATTAAAATTCTTTCATTTTCATTAATGATTATTGGTGCCCTTGGTTTGGCGTTTAGCTTTTATTCTGCTCCAAAAACTATTGAACAAGCAAAAGAAATGGTTGCAGATTCACATGGTGATAGCCATGATGAAGATCATGGTGCTGTAAGCTCTCACTCTGGTGAAGATTCACATTATGAAAACGATGCTCATGTTGAAAACGATGCTCATTCTAATTCACACGATGAACATTTACTTCATAAGTTGCAAAATAGACCTTGGTCTGCGTTATACGTTGCAGCATTGTTTTTTATGTTCCTGTCTTTAGGAACTTTAGCTTTTTACGCAATTCAAAGAGCTTCACAGGCAGGCTGGTCTCCGCTGTTATTTAGAGTAATGGAGGGAATTACGGCTTATCTTCTTCCGGGATCTCTTATCATTTTAGTGATACTAATTTTATCTTCAATGCATTTAAATCACTTGTTTGTTTGGATGGACCCTGATGTTGTAGCTCATGATAAAATTATTCAAGGAAAAGTAGGTTATTTAAATACTCCTTTCTTATTAGCTAGAGCAGTATTTTACATTGCAGGTTGGAATTTCTACAGATACATTTCTAGAAAATATTCAATAGCCCAAGATAATTCTTCGGATATTTCTAATCACACAAAGAATTTTAAATGGTCTGCAGGTTTCTTAGCCTTTTTTATTGTTACAGAATCAATGATGTCATGGGATTGGATAATGTCTGTAGATCCACACTGGTTTAGCACATTGTTTGGATGGTATGTTTTTGCTAGTATGTTTGTATCTGGTATTACAACTATAGCTCTTATCACGATTTATTTAAAATCAAAAGGATATTTAGAAAAAGTAAATCATAATCATATTCACGACCTTGGTAAATTCATGTTTGGAGTTAGTGTATTTTGGACCTATTTATGGTTTTCTCAGTTTATGTTAATATGGTATGCTAATATCCCTGAAGAAGTTACATATTTTATTACAAGAATTGAAGATTATAATCTACCCTTTTTTGGTATGATTGCTTTAAACTTTATTTTTCCACTTCTATTGTTAATGAACAGTGATTACAAAAGGGTTAATTGGTTTATCGTTACGACTGGAATAATAATTTTAGTAGGACATTATATAGACGTATTTAATATGATTATGCCTGCAACAGTGGGAGATAAATGGTTTATAGGAATTCCTGAACTTTCTGGAATAGCATTTTTTGCCGGACTATTTATATATGTAGTGTTTAATAGTATATCTAAAGCACCATTGGAGCCTACTGGAGACCCATTATTAAAAGAAAGTGAAAAATTTGTTTACTAAATAAAGAGTTTATAAATGACATTATTATTAACATTAGCAATTTTAATCTTAACTGGAGTAGCTTTTTGGCAAATCTCTAAGATTTTTGAACTTTCACAAATGGGAAGAAAAAAAGACGATTCCCAGATTGCAACGGAGAAAGATAATGATCTTAACGGAAAGCTAATGTTTGCATTTTTGGTTTTTATATATGCTGTAACCATTTATTCCTTTTGGTCATATTCAAAAGTGCTTTTACCTGAATCAGCTTCTGCTCACGGCCCTGCTTATGATACTTTATTATGGATATCATTTGCCATAATATTATTTGCTCAAACCATTACACAAGCTGTATTACATGTTTTTGCTTATAAGTATAGAGGAATAAATAATAGAAAAGCTTATTTCTATACACACAACAATACTCTTGAGTTTGTTTGGACTATCATACCTGCAATTATTTTCTTTGTTCTAATAATTTATGGAATGGTTACTTGGGGTAATATCATGAATATTGAGGAAGATGAAGATGCCTTAGTAATTGAATTATATGCTCAGCAATGGAATTGGAAAGCTAGATATGGCGGAGAGGACAACGTATTAGGAGATGCAAATGTTCGATTTTTAAACGATTTTGATGGTAGGAATTCGGTTGGGATAGATTCTTCTGATCCTAATGGAATGGATGATATTGTTGTTACTCAAGAATTTCATCTTCCAGTAGATAGAAAAGTTATTTTTAAATTTAGATCTCAAGATGTATTACATTCTGCGTACATGCCACATTTTAGGGCTCAAATGAATTGTGTTCCGGGAATGATTACAGAATTTTCTTTTACTCCAACGATAACAACTGCTGATATGAGAATGAATTCAGATGTCGTAGATAAAGTAAATAGAATTAATAAAATAAGATACGAAAACAGTAAAGAGCTTACTGCAAATGGTGAAGAGGCTCTAGAACCTTATCAGTTTGATTATTTATTATTGTGTGCTAAAATTTGTGGTGCATCTCACTACAACATGCAAATGAAAATAGTAGTTGAATCTGAAAAAGATTATGAAAAATGGTTATCACAACAAAAAACATTTTCTGAAATAATACAATAAAACACTATGTCAGAATTAACAAGTATATCACACTCGAACCATGATGATCATCATCATCATAAAGAAACATTTATAACTAAATATATTTTTAGTCAAGATCATAAAATGATTGCTAAACAATATTTGATTCTAGGAGTATTGTTTATGGGCTTTATTGGAGTTGCTATGTCATTATTATTTAGATTACAATTAGCATGGCCTGAACAATCTTTTGCAGTTTTTGATATTTTTTTAGGAGATTGGGCGCCTGAAGGTGTTATGGATCCTAATATTTATCTGGCACTTGTTACTATTCATGGAACAATCATGGTATTCTTTGTTTTAACAGCAGGTTTAAGCGGAACATTTAGTAATTTATTAATTCCACTTCAAATTGGTGCTAGGGACATGGCATCTGGCCTCCTAAACATGATTTCGTTCTGGTTATTTTTCTTATCTAGTATGATCATGCTTGCTTCTCTTTTCGTTGAAGCAGGTCCAGCTGCAGCCGGATGGACTATCTATCCACCCTTAAGCGCACTGCCTCAGACCCAACCAGGATCTGGTATGGGTATGACTTTATGGTTAATATCCATGGCAATTTTCGTTGCTTCATCTTTACTAGGTTCTCTAAATTATATTGTTACTGTTATCAATTTACGTACAAAAGGAATGTCTATGTTTAGACTACCTTTAACTATTTGGGCATTTTTTGTTACTGCGATTATTGGTGTGATTTCATTTCCAGTATTATTATCCGCAGCACTTTTATTAATAATGGATAGATCCTTTGGGACTTCTTTTTTCCTATCTGATATTTTTGTTCAGGGTGAAGTTCTTCACTACCAAGGAGGTTCTCCTGTATTATTTGAACATCTATTTTGGTTTTTAGGGCATCCGGAAGTATACATTGTTTTATTACCAGCATTAGGAATTACATCAGAGATTATAGCTACAAATTCAAGAAAACCAATTTTTGGTTATCGAGCAATGGTTGCTTCAATTTTAGCGATAGCCTTTTTATCTACAGTTGTTTGGGGACACCATATGTTTATTTCAGGAATGAATCCGTTTTTAGGATCTGTATTTACATTTACAACTCTTCTAATTGCAATTCCTTCAGCTGTGAAGGCCTTCAATTACATTACTACTTTGTGGAAAGGTAATCTTCAGTTTAATCCCGGAATGCTTTTTTCAATAGGTCTTGTTTCTACATTTATAACTGGAGGATTGACAGGAATAATTCTTGGTGACAGTACCTTAGATATTAATATACACGACACTTATTTTGTTGTTGCTCATTTCCACTTAGTAATGGGTATTTCAGCTTTGTATGGTTTATTTGCTGGAGTTTATCATTGGTTTCCAAAATTATTTGGAACAATGATGAATAAAAACCTTGGTTATATACATTTTTGGATTACGGCAATTTCTGCATATGGCGTATTTTTTCCTATGCATTTCATTGGTATGGCTGGTTTACCAAGAAGATATTATACTAATACTGCCTTTCCGTATTTTGATGATTTAGCTAATATAAACGTAGTAATTACAGTTTTTGCTTTACTAGCAGGAGCAGCTCAATTAGTCTTCCTGTACAATTTTATACATAGTATGTTCTTTGGTAAAAAGGCAGAACAAAATCCATGGCGATCAAATACAATGGAATGGACTGCTCCAGTCGAACATATTCATGGGAACTGGCCTGGAGAAATTCCACATGTTCATAGATGGGCATACGATTACAGTAAACCTGGTCAAGATGAAGATTTTGTATTACAAACTACCCCAATCCAAAAGGGAGAAATTGAAACCGAACACTAGTTTGCGGTTTTCCTTTTAGATTTTCTTTTGCTTATCTTTGATTAGATGAATGAAAATCTAGATCCCACAGATTCAAGCTATACAAACGAAGAACTTGAAATTGATAAAGCACTAAGGCCTTTATCTTTTGATGACTTTGCTGGTCAAGATCAAATACTAAATAATTTAAAAATTTTTGTTGAAGCTTGTAATCAAAGATCCGACGCGTTAGACCACACTTTGTTTCATGGGCCTCCAGGACTAGGAAAAACTACTTTAGCTCACATAGTGGCAAATGAATTAGGAGTCAATTTAAAAGTAACCTCAGGTCCAGTTCTTGATAAACCTGGAGATCTAGCAGGATTATTAACAAATTTAGAGCCTAGAGACGTTTTATTTATTGACGAGATTCATAGGTTAAGTCCAATAGTTGAGGAATATTTATATTCAGCTATGGAAGATTATAAAATCGATATCATGATCGAGACTGGACCTAATGCCAGGACTGTACAAATTAATTTAAATCCTTTTACTCTAATTGGAGCTACTACAAGATCTGGATTATTAACAGCTCCAATGAGAGCTAGATTTGGTATAAACAGTAGATTAGAGTATTACAATACTGAATTACTTTCTACTATTGTTCAAAGAAGTTCAGATATACTTAATATAGAAATCAATAACGATGCTGCTATAGAAATTGCTGGAAGAAGTAGAGGAACACCTAGGATTTCAAACTCTCTTCTGAGAAGAGTTCGTGATTTTGCTCAAATAAAAGGAAATGGATCTATAGATTTAGAAATTACTAGGTATGCCTTAAAATCTTTAAATGTTGATAAGAACGGCCTAGACGAAATGGATAATAAAATTCTTAAAACTTTGATTGATAAGTTTAAGGGAGGTCCAGTTGGAATTAATACTTTATCTACTGCTGTTTCAGAAAGTTCAGAAACAATAGAGGAAGTTTATGAGCCTTTTTTGATTCAACAAGGATTTATTGTTAGAACACCAAGGGGAAGAGAAGTAACCAAACTAGCATACAATCATTTAGGATTAAAAAAAACAAATTCTCAAGAAGAATTATTTTAAAAAAATTGTATGAATTTAAATAACTTATTTTACGAATTATTAATCGAATTTGAAATTCCTGATTTTTATGCTAAGTTAATTAACCTCTTCTTAGTAGGGTTAATTATTATTTTAGTTGTTGTAGTTTTAAATTACATTTCAAAAACTTTCATAAGAAATTTTATTGAGAGAATTTCGATTAACTCAAAAAATAATTTTGATAATTTTTTAGTAGCTAATAATATCCAAGTTCATTTATCGAGATTGGTCCCATTTGTATTTTTATATTGGATTTTACCGTTCTGGCTTGAAGATTACCAGACAGGTTTAATTTACTCAAACCTAATTTTAGAAGTATATTTTATTTTTTTAATTGTTTGGATTATAAGAAGTTTTTTAAATGCGGCTAAAGAATTTTTTAAAACGATTGATTCTTTCAAAGATAAACCTGTTGATAGCTTTGTTCAGGTTGCCATGATTTTAGTCTGGTTTATGGCTATTATATTAGTTTTTTCAATATTGACTGGGAAAGAAGTTTCTACTTTTTTAACTGCAATGGGGGCTTTATCAGCAGTAATCTTATTAATTTTTAAGGATACAATACTTGGTTTAGTAGCAAGTATTCAGCTAACTTCAAATGACTTAATTAGAATAGGTGATTGGATTACAATGAAACAATTTGGTGCTGACGGAGATGTAATTGAAATTAATTTAAACTCAGTTAAAGTTCAAAATTTTGATAAAACAATTACAACAATCCCAACATATAAATTGATTTCTGATTCATTTAAAAACTGGAGAGGAATGAGTGATTCAAATGGAAGAAGAATAAAACGAGCTTTATTAATTAAAGGTTCTTCTATTAAGTTTATGGGTGAAGAAGAGCTCTCAAAACTACAAAATATCAAACTTATAAGCGACTATATATCCCAAACAAAATCTGAGATTATTGAGCATAATTCAAACTTAGATATTGTTTCAGAAATTAAAGTTAATGGTCGAAATCTTACAAATATTGGATTATTCAGAAAATATACAGAGAATTATCTTGTAAGTAATAAATTGATAAACAATGAAATGACTGTAATGTGTCGTCAATTAACTCCCACTTCTCAAGGAGTTCCTTTAGAAATTTATGCCTTTATAACTGATAAAGAATGGAAGAATTATGAAAATATTGTTTCTGATTTATTTGATCATCTGTTAGCCTCACTTAGTACATTTGATTTAGAATTATTTGAATTACCTTCAAACATTAATATTAAGTAATTTGAAAAAAATAATATTATTTATATGCTTCATTTTTACATTTTCCTTAAATGCTCAATCTCATGATGATACAACATGTACATCTATTTATTTAATTAGACATGCTGAAAAAGATAGAACAGACTCTAATAATTCTAATCCACATTTAAATTCTCTTGGTGAAGAAAGGTCTTTAAGGTGGAAAACTTTTTTTAAAAATATAGAATTTGATGAGTTTTATTCTACTAATTATCATCGAACTATTGAAACAATTAAGCCAATTTCAAATGGTCGGGAGATAGTAATTTATAATCCATCAACCATAAATTATAAAGATTTTATTTTAAACAATAAAGGCAAAACAATTCTTGTTGTTGGTCATAGTAATACCATCCCTAAATTTGCTAACAATCTTATAAATGAGAAAATTTATCAAAATATTTCTGACACAAATAACTCAAATTTGTATGTGATTAATATTTGTGAAAATTCAGAAATTATTAATAGGCTTTACTTTATTAAATAATGGATTTTAAAATTGAAAAATTACCTAAGGTTGAATTACATGTCCATCTAGATTGTTGTCTTAGTTATGAAGCTTTAGTCAAGTTAGATCCGAGTGTAAGTCTATCAACATTTAAAAAAAAATTTATTGGAACCTCATGTAGTTGTTTGAAAGACTATATAAAATGTGCGGATAATGCTTTAGAATACATGCAATCGAAAGAACAACTAGAAATTGTTGTAGAGGATTTATTTAATCAATTTAAAGAAGACAATATAGTATACGCTGAGGTTAGATTTGCTCCACTATTACACATTAATAATGGTCTTTCGTCAAGAGAAGTTGTAGAGATTATTAGTAATAAAACAAAACTAGAATGCTTAAAATCTGAAATAGATGTAGGTCTAATTTTGTGTACACTTAGACACTTTTCAGAAGAACAAAGTTTAGAAACTGTTAATTTAGTTCATCAATTTTCAAATGAAAATATTGTAGGATTTGATATAGCTGCAGATGAGGCAGGTTTTCCACTGGATAATCACATTAAAGCATTTGAATTTGCTCATAAAAATAACATTTACTGCACTGCTCATGCCGGTGAAGCCTTAGGAGCAGAAAGCGTAAAATCTACTTTAAAAAATCTTAAACCTCATAGAATTGGACATGGTGTTAGGTGTATAGAAGATAATTTATTGTTAGAAAAAATAAAAGAAGAGAATATTCATTTAGAACTTTGCTTAACAAGTAATATTGTAACTAAAGTTTTTAAAAACATTAAAGATCATCCAGTAGATTTTTTGTTTAGAAATGGAATATCCATAAGCATAAATACTGATGGAAGAACAATTTCTGATACTACTTTGAATAAAGAATATAATTTACTTAATAAAAATTTTAATTGGTTAAAAAATAAATTTTTGGAAGTTAATGTTAATGCAATGAAGGCCTCATTTTCATCAAAAGAAATAAAAGAAAAAATTATTTCTAAACTATATTTGTTATATAATTAAAAAAAAGATCATTGGTTACAATTTCATTTTTTAGTTACAAAAGCAATAAGTTTTGGGCTTTTAAGCAGATGTATTTAGCTAATTTTTTAATAAAAAAAACATCTGGTTTAAAATTCTACAAATTACTTGGAACCGGAGCAGGAGCTGGTTTTAGTCTTTACCCTGATTTCAGTACCTATTCAATTTTATGTGTTTGGGATAATTTCAAGTCAGCCAATGATTTTATTAATAACAGTCATCATTCCTACAAGATTTCTCAGAAAGCTTTTTCAAGAAATGATTATTTTCTTAAACCTATTCATAGTCATGGTAAATGGGATGGTATTAATCCTTTTAGCGAACTAATTGATTCTGGTTTTGATAAAACTAAACCAATAGCAATTATTACAAGAGCAACTTTAAATTTTGGTAAGTTATTTGAATTTTGGCGATCTGTCCCTAAAGCTTCTAATGCTATTAAATCTGCTAAAGGTGTTTCATGGTTTAAAGGGATAGGCGAAGTTCCTTTTATACAGCAGGCAACATTTAGTATTTGGGAAAATCTAGAATCGGTGACAAATTTTGCATATAAAAATATTAATCACTCTGAGATTGTTAAAAAAACAAGGAAAAGAAAGTGGTATAAGGAGGATCTTTTTTCTAGGTTTGAGATTATTAATAAAAAAACTAAAGTGTTTAATAATTGAAAAAGGCCATAATCATTGGATCTGGAGTTGGGGGTTTAGCTACTGCCTTGAGATTAAAAGCTCAAGGTTTAGATGTTGTGGTATTTGAAAACAATAGTTATCCTGGAGGCAAATTATCTTCATTTAATTTGGGGCAATATAGGTTTGATGCAGGCCCATCTTTATTAACAATGCCACATTACATTGATGAACTTTTTGAGTTGTTTAATGAGAACCCCAAGGACTATTTTAATTATAAAAGAAAAGATATTTCTTGTAAGTATTTTTGGGAAGATAAGACTGTATTAAATGCATATTCAGATAAAAATAAATTTATAAATGAGATTAATAAAGTTTTAAAAGTTGATAAAAACATTGTTACAAAATATTTACTAAAGGCAAAAAAAAAATATGATTTAACCAAAAATATTTTTTTAGAACAATCGCTACATAAGATTAAAACTTATCTATCATCTGATTTAATAAAAGGTATTTTTAATTTATATATGTTTCAAATCAATAAAACTCTTGATACAGTTAATCAAGATGAACTTAAGGAACCTCATTTAGTTCAGTTATTTAACAGATTTGCAACATACAACGGCTCATCTCCATTTAAAACACCTGGAATGATGACTTTAATACAGCATCTTGAACAGGAGTATGGAACCTTCGTTTCTGAAAAAGGAATGATTAATATTTCAAAGTCTATTTTTGATTTAGCTAAAAGAAATGGCGTAAAGTTTGAGTTTAATAAGTTAGTTAATGAGATTATTGTAAAAAATAACAAAGTAGTTGGAGTTAAAGTCAATAACACTGTGATTGAATCTGACTTTGTTGTTTCAAATATGGATATTGTGCCAACTTATAAAAAACTTTTAAAAAAATCATATCAACCAAAAAAAGTTTTAAACCAAGAAAGATCTAGTTCTGCTTTAATTTTTTATTGGGGAATAAAAAAAACCTTTAAAAATTTAGAATTACATAACATACTTTTCTCAAATAATTATAAAAAAGAATTTGATTCTATTTTTGAGCTTGGAACTATTAGTGATGATCCAACCGTGTATATTAATATTACCTCAAAGGATGTTGTCTCTGATGCTCCGAAAGAAAGTGAAAATTGGTTTGTGATGATAAATAGCCCTAACGATACAGGTCAGGACTGGAGTGAAATTATAAAAACTGTACGACAAAATACTATAAATAAAATAAACCGTACACTAAATATAGATATTGAAAGTTTTATTGAATTTGAGAAAGTGTTTTCACCAAAAACTATAGAAAAAAATACACAATCTTATTTAGGCTCATTATATGGATCCTCAAGTAATAACAAAATGTCAGCTTTTTTAAGGCATCCTAATTTTTCAAAACATATTCAAAATTTATATTTTTGTGGAGGAAGTGTTCACCCAGGAGGTGGAATACCACTTTGTTTACTTTCTGCTAAAATAGTCTCAGAATTAATAAAAAAATAATGAAAAGTTTAATCCCAAATAAACCTACAGCCATAATTTCAATAGGAATTATTTGGCTGTTTCATATATGTGGAATGATTGGAATTTCTTATGGAAATAAAGAATTTTTTTTAGCTTTTACTCCGATAAATCTTTTCATTTCATTCGTTTTATTATTTATAAATCAGGTACAGCTTGAAAAACCTGAATTAAATGCTGCTTTAATTATTTTTTTTATTGGAATGATTTCAGAAATCTTAGGAGTTAATTATGGATTAATCTTCGGAGATTATGTTTATCTGGATAATTTAGGGTTTAAAGTTTTAGGAGTTCCTGTTTTGATAGGTATTAATTGGATTATTTTAACTTTTATTACAGGTTCAATGTCTAGTTACATAATTAAAAACAAATATATAGCCGCTCTCACTGGAGCAATTTTAATGATATTATTGGATTTAATTATTGAGCCTGTTGCTCCACTTCTAGGCTTTTGGATATTTGACTCACCTACAGTCCCTTTGCAGAATTATATCGGGTGGTTTGTAATTGGATTGACTACACAATACATATACCACTTTAATATAGAAAGAAAAGAATATTCATTCTCAATAAATCTTCTTCTTGTTAATGCTATATTCTTTGCTTTTTTAAATTTTCAGGACTTATAAAATTTATCTAGTAACAGATAAAACACCATCTTTTAAACTGGTAGTGTAACATTTTAATACACCTCCAACAGATCCATTAGTTGTGCAATCTGATGGATAAGAATTATTATGTTGACCACAAACAAATTTGTCTGCTGAAGTATTGTAAGACCATTGAGTTCTAACACCTTGATGAGGACAGGCATTAGTAAATGCTCTGTAGGTTGAAGCATCTATTTTAAGTAGTAACATATTTTGTGCTGTAAAATTCATCCAACCATCGTTTTGAAGTTTTGAAAAATTTGAGTTATTAAGGGTGATACTTACAGTGCTTCCACTGACAGAATAGCCGCTTGTATTATTATTGTTTCCGCCGCTATTATTGTTACCGCCTGAGTTTGCAGGAGATTCATCACCACCTGATGAACATGCTTCAAGCATTGTAACTCCAAAAAATGCAAGGGCTACTGTTGGACACACGTTTTTTAAAAATTCTCTTCTTTTATTTTTCATGAAGCTTTATTATAATTCTTCACTAATAATTCAACAATCATTCCAAAAATAAATTTTATGTTATTTTTTTTAAAAATTTAAATTAGAAATGAAAATTAAAAGAGTTATAAACTATACATAATATTTTTAAATTTATTTTTTTATTTTAAATTAGCACCTCATTATTTTTAATACAGATGCCTTAAGTATCTAATAATCAGTATTTTTTGAAAAAATTTATTCTTGTATTTCTAATTTGTTTTTCTGTAAAGGCACAATTGTTACCGCCTATACAATCATATACTCCACAAGAATACAACGGCTTTAATCAAAATTGGATGATAGATGGGGCATCTAATAATGAAATACTGTTTTCTAATAGTGAGGGCCTTTTAGTATTTGACGGAACGACTTGGACTATATATAACTCTCCTAATGGTACTATTATCAGATCGGTCAAAAATATAGGTAACTTAATTTACACTGGATCTCAGGAAGATTTTGGTTTTTGGAAAAAACTTTTAGATGGTACTCTTAAATATACATCTTTAGTTGATAGTCTTGGCCTTAACATTGAAGAAGATGAGGAGTTTTGGGGAATTCATTCTTTAGATAACTGGATTATTTTTCAATCTCTTCACAGATTTATTTTTCTTGATAAGAACACAAATGATGTAAAGTATTTAAAAATTGATGGAACTATAAAAGTTTCACTTGTTATAGAAAATCAAATCTATTTTAGCCTTGATTCTGGTTTTTATAAATTGTTAAACGGTCAACCTGAGTTATTGATAAATAAAAATAAAATTCCTTCTGCGATTGTGAATGTATTTGACACAAAGGATGGATTATTATTTTTAACCTCTTCCAATGGTTTCTTTATTCAAAAATCAAAAGGATTATTATCAAAAATTAGTTCATATTTAGACTACAATAATGACTTGTCAATTTTTACCTCTTTACAACTAAATGACAATTCTTTTGCTATTGGAACCGTCGGTCAAGGATTGGTATTATTAGATTCTGATTTAAAGTTTAAAAATAAAATAGATAAATCTAATGGCATTATAAATAATACAGTTTTGTCCATATTTCAAGACTTTGAAAATAATATTTGGCTAGGTCTTGATAATGGGATTTCAGTAATTAATATAAATTCACCTTTTTCAATCTTCAATGATGATAATGGTGATCTAGGTACTGTTTATGCTTCCATTTTACATGAGGGATTCTTGTATATAGGGACAAATCAAGGTTTATTTTACAAGAGATATAATTCAAATGAACCATTTAAATTAATCAATAACACATCTGGTCAAGTTTGGTCATTAGAAAAAATAGATGAAACTCTGTTATGTGGTCATGATAAAGGGACTTTTATTATTGATAGTTCTTTTGCCACTAAAATTGAAGGAACTTTAGGGTCTTGGACTTTTAGAAAAAAGTCTAAAAACTCTAAAGATATTATTGAAGGAAGCTACAGTGGATTGTCTATTCTTTCCAAAATAAATAACAAATGGATTTTAAAAAATAAAGTGTCAGGCTTTGATATTTCCTCTCGATTTTTTGAATTATCAAACAATGGAAAAATTATTGTAAGTCATGGTTATAAAGGAGTTTATAAATTGACAGTTAATTCTGATTTTACTGAAATTATCGATTATGAACTTGATAGAGATGCAGTAAAAGGTGGAAATACAAGTTTAGCAAAATTTGACAATAATATTTTTTATAATTTTTCTGACGGAGTTATGAAATACAATTCTATAACTAATACCTTTTCAAAAGATACACTACTTTCAAATCTATCATCAAAAGAACTGTTATATGGAATTATTAGAAATGATAAAGACAATAAACTATGGTTGATTTCAGAAGATAATATCCATTTTGTTTATAAGGATCTAGTAACCGGTAACAAAAAAGTTAATTCAATAGTTTTTCCTCTTGCATTAAGAAGAACAGTTTTTGAAAATATATCCAAAATTGATAAATCAAATTACATTATTGGAACAAACAATGGTTATATAAACCTAAATTTAGATGAATATAACATTAAACCGCCAGTTGTTTCCATTAATAAAATAGAAACATTTAAATTAAATGAAAACCCAAGCCCAATAAACTCTAATGAATTAATTCAATTAAACTATGATTCTAACAATGTAAATTTTTATGTCAGTGTACCTAATTATCAAATGTTTCAACCTGTAACTTTTGAATATATTTTAGAGGGTTATTTAAATGAATGGACCCAGGCAGAAGAAGCCTCTTTAATTGCCTTTAATAATCTTAAACCTGGCGAGTATCAATTTAAAGTAAAAGCCAGGATAGGAGACTTATATTCTAAAAATACTGAATCTCTTTCTTTTTCGGTTGAACGACCCTGGTATCTATCTAATTTTATGATTGCAAATTATTTATTAGTTTTTGCTATCCTTTTTTTCTTACTTAACAGATCCTATGAAAAATATTACAGAGAAAAAGAAGAGAAAATGATAAGAATAAATAAAAATAAGATGGAGCTTATAGAATTCGAAAGAAAACAAGCTCTAATGGCCGTTGAAAATACTAAGTTACAAACTGATATTGAGAGTAAAAATAGAGAATTAGCAGTTTCAACAATGAGCATGATTAAAAAGAATCAATTTTTAAGTAAAATCAAATCTGATTTAAAAAAAACAGATTCATCTGATAAAATATTTTCCGTTATTAAAATGATTGATAGAAATCTGAATAATAAAGACGATTGGAAGTTTTTTGAAGAAGCCTTTAATAATGCTGATAAAGACTTTCTTAAAAAGGTAAAATCTACTCATCCATCATTAACTAATAATGATTTAAGATTGTGTGCATATTTGAGGTTAAATCTCTCATCTAAAGATATTGCACCTTTACTAAACATATCACTAAGTAGTGTAGAAATTAAAAGATACAGACTGAGAAAAAAGATGAAATTGTCCCATGGAGAAGGTTTAACAGAGCATTTACTGAGTCTTTAAATTTTCCTATTTCATCTAACAAATCGCTTATTTGAGCTATACAAAACCTATACATTATCTTCATTCCATAAAAAAAGTTGTCAATTTTGAAGGCCAAATTTTGTGAGTTTATTAGGAAGAATACCTATATTTTTATCAATTTAATATTTATCAGTACTCATTATTGTATTATCCTCATTTCTGTATAGGTTATTTATGTTTGCTTAACAATAATTTTACTTTAGATTTAGGCTTTCTAAACAAAATATATATGAAAACAAAACTATTATCATTAATTGTCTTATTAGGATCTTTCTTAATGGTGGCTCAAGATTCCACTTTAGTTGGATCTGTATCGGATTCATCAACTGATGGTCCTTTACCAGGTGTTAGTGTTGTGATTAAAGGTACTCAGAATGGAACCACTTCAGACTTTGATGGAAATTTCAGTCTTTCTGGTGTAAGTTCTGGTGACGTTATCCAATTTTCTTACATCGGTTATGTAACGCAAGAAGTTCAAGTTGGAAGTTCTTTTAACATTAGTGTTTCTCTTGAAGAGGATGTTGAAGCTTTAGATGAAGTTGTTCTTGTAGGTTACAGCACGCAAAAAGCTTCTAATATTTCTGGATCTGTTACAACAGTTTCAAGCGAAGCAATTGAAAAATTAAAACCAAGTAGAGTTGAAGAAGCCCTACAAGGTCAATCTGGTTTAAATGTAATTTCTGCTCCAAACCCAGGAGGAAAGCCTTCTATTTTAATTAGAGGTATTACTTCTTTCTCAGGAACTGATCCATTAGTTGTTATTGATGGAATTAACTCTTCACTGTATGATGTTGATGCGTTAAGTTCCTCTGATATTGAGACCGTTTCTGTTCTTAAAGATGCCTCCACTACTGCACTTTATGGTGTTAGAGGAGGTAATGGAGTTATTGTTATTACTACAAAATCTGGTAAGAAAAATCAAGAAACTCAATTTACTTTAGATTCATCATATGGTGTTCAAGAAGTTGAAAACTTTATTGATGTTTTAAATGCAGCTCAATATGGTGCAATGCTTAACGAGGGAAGTGTCACTTCTGGAGGATCTTTGTTGTTTACTAACCCTTCTGCTTTAGGAGTTGGTACTAACTGGCAAGCTGAATTATTTGATTCTGCTCCTATTTCTAACACTACTTTATCAGCCTCAGGTGGATCAGATACTACTACTTACTTTATTTCTGCTAGTTATTTAGCACAAGAAGGTGTTGCGGGAGGTGGAGATAAAGATTTTTATGATAGATCTACATTAAGTGCAAACTTCACATCTGATTTAACAGATGATTTAAAGTTTTTTATGAACACTAAGTATTCTAACTTACAAGGCAATGGTCTTGGAGGAAATCAAGTTTTTAATGCTCTAAACTTTGATCCATCCATTTCTCCAATGCTTGACGGAGCTTATGGGATGAGTAGTACAATCACTCAGGAAGTTATAAACCCACTTGCAGGTCTTTCAAATTCTTATGGAGATAATAAGACTGACAAACTAATTGGTAAATTAGAATTACAATATCAATTATTAGATAATCTAAAAATTACATCTAGATTAGGTTATTCTGCAATTTGGCAACAACAAAAAGGGTTCACTCCATTACAATTTTATGGAGTAGGTCATAATAGTACAAATGCCAATGCTGATTTAACGCCAAGAACAGAAGATGATCATAACAGAGTTTCTGAAACTAAACAAAATTGGTTTAATTATACTTATGAAATTTTTGGTAACTATGATTTTTCTATTGACGATGCACACAACTTTAATGTTTTTGCTGGATTTACAATTGGAAAGGGTACTTACAATGGATTAAGTGGAAGTAATGTTGATGTTCCTTTTAACTCTTGGACTTATGCAGATTTAAGTTCTGCATCAGGTGGAATTGAGGATCAAACTACAGGATCTTGGCAAGGTGTTAGCAGAAGTGTTTCTTTGATGGGTAGAGTTGAATATGATTTTAATGAGAAATATTTAGCCTCTCTAACTGTAAGAAGAGACGGTTCTACAAGCTTTGGTAAAAACAATAAGTTTGCTGTATTTCCTTCAGCCTCTCTAGGTTGGGTTGCTTCAAACGAAGACTTTTTTAATTCATCTGTTGTTGATTTCTTAAAAGTTAGAGCAAGTTATGGTTCTGTTGGAAATGATAATGCTAGTCCACAGTTTGGTACTATATCAACTTTTCCAAAATATACTTTTGATGGAAATATTATAAACGGATCTACATTACTAGGTATTCCTAATAATGATGTTTCGTGGGAAAATCAAATCCAAACAAATGTTGGTATTGATTTAAGAATGTTTGACTCAAAATTAAGTCTAACTGCTGATTACTTTATTAAAACAGTAGATGATCTTTTATTTAGTCCAACTCTTTCATTGTACTTAGGTATTCCTCAATATCCAGTTGCAAATATTGGTAAAACAGAAACTAAGGGATATGAAATAAGTCTTTCTTACGGCGATGAAATTGCTAAAAATGTTAGTTTTAATACAACCTTTAATTTCACAACGGCTGAAAACTTAGTTGAGGAAATTAACAATGGTGATAAATATATTTGGGGATCTGGTTACGGTATTCCTTACAAGAATCTAACTCAGTTTAGACAAGGTGAATCTCCTGGAATTTTTTGGGGATACAAAACAAACGGAATCTTCCAGTCGCAAGCTGAGATTGATGCTCACGCAACTCAATCAAATGCTCAGCCTGGTGATATAAGATTTGTTGATGTAGACGGAAATGGTAAGATAGACGGTGAGGATAGAACTAAAATTGGAGATCCATTCCCTGACTTTACATTAGGATGGAATTTCAATTTAAATGTTTCTGATTTTGATTTATCAGTATTCACTTACGCTTCTGTAGGAAATGATATATATAGAGGTTATGAAAGAAACCTTAACTATACTAATAAATTTGCTTCAGTTTTAAATAGATGGACTGGTCCTGGAACAAGTACTACTGAACCACGATACAGTTTTGTTGATGCAAATGACAACAGTAGACAGTCAGACAGATATGTTGAAGACGGAAGTTTTGTAAAAATTAAAAATATTCAGTTAGGATATAATGTTCCTTTAGCTGCTGATTCTCCTTTCACAGGTGTAAGAATTTATGCAAGTGCTAAAAATGCATTTACATTTACCGACTATACTGGATATGACCCTGAAATTTCTAATGGTGGAAACACTGTGTTAGATACAGGTGTTGACAGAGGAACATACCCTTCTCCTAGAGTAGTTTCATTAGGAGTAAAACTTAAATTTTAAAAATATATCACATGAAAAATAAATTATATAAAAACATTTTATTAGTCTTAATCTCAGTAGGCTTTGTAGCTTGTGAAGATTACGTAGATTATGAGGCATCAGAAGGATATACAATCGTTGCTGGTGACTATTTTACTAAAGCATCTGACTATGAAGCAGCTTTGGTAGGAACCTATGATCCACTTCAATGGAATATTTACAGTGTGATGATTGGTGACATGGCGACTTCAAATTCACTGTGTGGAGGAGAAAGTGCTACAGATGTTATTGGTTTGCAAAAAATCGATGACATGATTCATAATCCTGTTAATGATCAATTAGAATCAACATGGAAATGGATGTATGAAGGAATCAACAGAGCTAATTACTTGGTTGAAAACAAAGACAAAGTTGATTTTACTAGAAAATCAGAATTATACGGAGAAGTTCACTTTTTGAGAGCTTACTATTATTTTGAATTAGTAAAAATATTCGGAGGAGTTCCTTTATTCACTGAATCAAGATTAACAGCAGGAGACTCTGCTACATTGGAAAGAGCTACTGCTGCTCAGGTTTATGCTCAAATAGAGACAGACTTACAAGCTGCAATTGCTGCTTTACCTGCTGCCAAAAGCACTGATGGTAGAGCGACTAGTTTTACTGCTCACGCTTTGCTTGGAAAAGTATACTTATATCAAGACAAATTTGATGAAGCGGCAAATATATTAGAGCCTTTAATTGGTCTTTATACTTTATCACCAGATCTTCAAAATGTATTTTTATCCTCTGGTGAAAATGGATCTGAATCTGTATTTGAAGTACAACATTCTAAAAATTCTAACTGGTGGGATTGGGGATTCCCTCAAGGTTCTGAAGGAAACTTTGGAATAATTCACCATGGAATTAGAGGATATAATGGCTCAGTTTACTCCCAAGGTTGGAGTTTCAATGTTCCTACTCAAGATCTATACGATGCTTACGCTGACGGAGATTCTAGAAGAGACGTTGCTATTCTTGATATCGTAGCATGGTCTAATTCAACTGGTGCTGAATATGCTGAAGGATATGAACATACAGGTTATTTTAACCACAAGTATATTCCAAGAGCTGGTGCAACTGCTGCGCAAGGAGAATTAAATTATGAAATGAATTATAGAGCAATAAGATATTCAGATGTTTTACTTATGGCAGCCGAAGCTAATAATAGAAAAGCTAGCGCAGATGATGTAAAAGCTCAAAACTACTTGAATCAAGTAAGAGCCAGAGCATTTGGAAATAGTTCTCAAGCTTCGACATCAACTGGAGCAACATTGACTCAAGAAATTTGGGACGAGAGAAGACTCGAACTTGCGATGGAAGGTCATCACTTTTTTGACTTAGTAAGAACAGGTGAAGCTGCTTCTAAAATTTCCGGATTTGTTTCTGGAAAGCATGAAGTGTTCCCTATTCCTCAAACGGAAATAGATATTTCAGGATTAACTCAAAATTCTGGATACTAACATATAATATTATATAAATATGAAAACAATAAACAAATTATTTACTTTACTTTTCGTTTTTACAGCGTTTATTAGCTGTAAAGAGGACTTTCTCGAAGAAACTGATTTCGGGATTGTTGCTCCATCTAACGTAAACGCAAATTTTAACATAACTCAAGACAATACTGGTCTAGTGACTATTACTCCTACAGCTGAAGGAGCAATTAGTTTTGATGTTGATTTTGGTGATGGAAGTACTGCCGCAACAGGCATTGCTGCCGGAAAACATGTTCAACACACATATACTGAAGGTAATCACACTGTTGGTGTAACTGCTAATGGTTTAGGAGGTCTAAAAACTACCGCTTCAGTAGAACTAGTAGTTTCTTTTAAAGCACCTCAAAACTTAGTCGTTGCTATTACTAACAGTGCTACTATTTCTAAGCAAATTGATGTAGTCGCTACAGCTGATTTCGCTACAACATTTGATTTAATTTCGGGTGTTGATGGTGCAGAAGCTGTAAGTGCTAATATTGGCGAAACAGCTTCATACAAATATGCAGCTGCTGGAACTTATACAGTTACTGTAACTGCCAAGGGTGGTGCTATAGCAACAACAAGTTATTCAGAAGAGTTCGAGGTAACAGCACTTATGCAACCTGTTGCATCAGCAGCGACACCTAAAGACAGACCTTCATCTTCAGTAAAGTCATTATACAGTTCATCCTATTCTGCTCAAGCAGTTGGAAATTTTAATGGTCTTGTTGATTGGGGACAAAAACAATGGGGTAATGAAAACTCAGACTGGGCAGAATTTGACCTTAATGGGGATAAAATGTTACAATACACTAACTTAAGTTATCAAGGTAATACTTTTGATGCTGTAGATCTTACAGGAATGGAGTATATTCATTTTGATGTTTGGACTGCTGATATGTCTAAACTAGAATTGTCTCTCATTGACACATCTGTAACCACAGAAAAACCAGTTGTTGTTGATCTTGTTAAAGATGAGTGGAATAGTATTGATATTCCTATATCATCTTATACTGATCAAGGTCAACCAATTACTGCTATAGATCAATTAAAGTGGGTTGATCAAGACGGCGATTGGGGTAATAATACTGTATTTATAGATAATATATATTTCTATAAAGCTTCTGAAGTTAAACTTCCAATTAGATTTGATCAAGAAGAAAAATTTGCTGGTGTTGGTGGAGCATCTGTAGAACTTTCTACTGACCCAGACGATGCTACAAATAATACTGCTAAAGTAACTAATGGTGGAAACGATTGGGAAACTGCTGAAATTATGTTAGATGTTCCAATTAGTATCACATCAGGCGGAGATAATAAATATTCAGTTAGAATTTATTCCCCAGATGATGCAGATCATGCATTAATGATGAAACTTGAAGAAAGCGGAGCTAACGAGTTCATTGAATTATCTCAACCATTTAAAGGAAAAGGATGGAACACAGTTAATTTCGATTTTTCAACTATAACTGCTCAAGCATGGCCAAATCCTGGTGCTGCTTGGGATGGAAATGCTGATTTCAAAAAATTAGTGTTCTTTATTGATGGTGGTTCTTCAACGCCTGGTGTATATCACCTTGACGACATTGCTTTAAATAGTCAATTATATGGTTTACCTATATATTTCAATGATCCTTTACTGCCATTTGCTGGTGTAGGAGGTGCTTCATTTGAAATGTCGACTGACCCTGATGATGCAACTAATAACACAGGTAAATTAACAAATAGTGGACAAGATTGGGAAACAGCAGAATTAATTGTAGAAAGACCGATTAGTATTGTTAGTGGAGCCGACAACAGTTTCTTTGTTGATATTTACTCACCTGATGATGCTGCTCACGCTTTAATGATGAAATTGGAGCAAAGTGGAGCTAATGAATATATTGAGTTATCTAAACCTTTCCAAGGTAAAGGATGGAACAGAGTTCATTTTGATATGTCAACAGTTACTGCACAAGCTTGGCCAAATCCTGGTGCTGCTTGGGATGGGACAGCTGATTTCAAAAAATTAGTATTTTTTGTCGATGGAGGAAGCTCAACACCTGGTGTTTATCACTTTGATAATATTGTAAAAAGACCAGCTGTTGGATTACCAATTGACTTTACAACTGCGGTACCTTTCGCAGGAGTAGGTGGAGCTTCATTTGAAACTTCTACTGATCCTGATGATGCTACTAATGCTACAGGTAAAGTTACAAACGGTGGTAACGATTGGGAAACTGCTGAACTGATTTTAGATACACCAATTAGTATTGTTTCTGGAGGAAGTAATGTTTACTCTGTAAAAATTTATTCTCCTGATGCTGCTGCTCATAAATTAATGATGAAATTAGAGCAAAGTGGAGCTAATGAGTACATTGAGTTGGCTCAAGATTTCCAAGGTGCTGGATGGAACACTGTTACTTTTGACATGTCTACTGTTGGAGCTCAAGCTTGGCCAAACGCCGGAGCTGAGTGGGATGGAACAGCTGATTTCAAAAAACTAGTATTCTTTATTGATGGAGGATCTTCAACACCTGGTGTGTATCACATAGATGACATTAAAAAGAACTAATAAATTTAAATATTAAAACATGAAAAAAATTAATTTATTACTAAAAACAATCTTCGCCTTTACGGTTCTTACTTTTGTAGGCTGTGAGAAGGAAGAGTACAAGCTTGGAGAAATAAAAGCTCCAAGTGCAATTAGTATTTCAGCTGAAATTGTTGGAGCTGATGCTGATAATCCTAACGGAGACGGTACTGGAGTTGTTCATTTTACAGCAACAGGTTCTGACGTCATAACTTGGAAATTTATTCACAACGGAGTTGAAAGAATGGTTCCATCTGGAAAAACAACTTATGCTTTCAGTCAATTAGGTTTAAATACTTATACTGTAAGTGCCGTAGCAATTGGAGCAGGAGGCTCAACTTCTGATTCAGCCACTAATGTAGATGTTTTAGCAACTTATAACCCTCCAGCTGAACTTGTTACTAAGTTAACAACAGGAGTATGGAGAGTTGCTAGTGAGGAAGGTGCTCACATGGGTGTAGGTCCTAATGATGCTTCAGATCCAGTATGGTGGGCAGCTAATCCAAATGATAAAGCAAGTTCCGGTCTTTATGACGACAGATATACTTTCAATTCTGATGGAACTTTTACTTTTAGTGCCGGTGGTGATTCTGAGCTTTTTGGAAAAGTTATTCCACTTGAAAGAGATTTTGGTGGAGATAGAGGACAAGTTTCGGTAGCTAATAACGAGCATGAAAATTATCCCGTAACACAAGATGATGTTGACAAAATTTCAGGTACTTGGTACATTACTGCACCAGGTGGAGTAGAAACTTTAAATTTCAGTGGATTGGGACATGTAGGATTCTATATTGGATCACATTCTTTTGAAATTTTAGACAGATCTGCATCTCAGCAAATTAGCCTTAAAAATTATTTTGCTGATGAAGGAAATGCATGGTGGTGGAAAATAACAAATAAAGAATAATTTTGTTTATCATTAAAAACCTGAACAATTTTTTTTGTTCAGGTTTTTTTTTACCTTTTTTTATATGAACACTAGACGATTTTTTTACAATCTTCCAATTAATATACTTTTTGTAATTGTACTCATTATTAGCTGCTCCTCAGGTGGAGAAGATACTGACAACGGAGGTGGTGGACCTGTAGATCCCCCAAGTGAGATAATTCCTACAAATCTAAGTGTCAACATTACAATTGAGGGATCTGATTCAGCAAACCCTAACGGAGACGGATCAGGCTTAGTTAAATTTTCTGCATCAGCTACTAATGCAGTTTCATACAGCTATAGATTTGGGACAGGGGATTCAAAAACCTCTACTGGTCCAGTTGAGTTTACATATTCAGATATCGGAACTAAGACCTATAATGTAAAAGTTATAGCCTATTCTTCTACTAATAATTTTATAAGTATTGATAAAGCTATTACGGTATATGTAAAACCTGTTTCTGATCAAACCTTATTAGAACTTTTAGCTGGCTCTTCAACTAAAACCTGGAAAATTAATGCGGCTCAGGATGCTCATTTTTCTAATGGTGCTGCAGATAAAAATTATCCTACCTATTGGGAAGCCTACTCTTTTTCAAAATCAAACTCTGGTTTCTATGATGATGAATTTACTTTTAATGTAAACGGAACTTATCAGCATAAAACAAATAGTACTGTTTTTGGAAAAGGAGTTAATTTAAATACTGATTTTGGAACAACGTCTTCACCAGCTAACGGAGATGGGGATATTGAAAATTATCCTTTAGATAATTATGAAACCACATTCTCTGCTAAAAATGAGGATGGTGTAGACAAGATTGAATTTAATGATAAAGGATTTTTAGGGTTTTATGTTGGTAAACATAGCTATACTATAGAGTGTTCAGACGAAACAAACATTTTAATACGAACAGTTGACACAAATGATGTAGCTTGGTATTTATGGTTAAGCTCTGAAACAATCTCTGAAACACCCTCAAAAGATCAATTCACAAATCCAATTTGGTCTGATGAATTTGATTATAATGGAGCAATCGATCCTGATAAATGGACTCATGAAGTAAGAGAACAATGGTATAACAACGAAGTTCAGTCTACAACTAATTTACTTGAAAATTCAAAAGTTGAAAACGGTGTTTTAAAATTAACTGCAATCAAAAATTCTAATGGAAATTATACTTCAGCTAGAATAATGACTCATAAAAAATTAGACTTTAAATATGGAAGAATTGATGTGAGAGCTAAAATGCCCTCTAAAACCAACGGAGTATGGCCTGCAATATGGCTTTTGGGGTCTAATTATTCCAGTGTAGATTGGCCAGCGTGTGGGGAAATGGATATTCAAGAATATGCACATACAAATAATTTTAATGTACAGTCCACTGTTCATCAGCCTGATAGCTATGCAGGTCAGGGTGACTCAAACGTCACTTATGATTATAGTGACATTGATAGTGAATTTCATGTTTATTCTTTAGTTTGGACTAAAGAAGCATTAACTTTTTACGTAAACGACAAGCCACATCATATAGTTGGTAATGCTTGCTCTTTACCTTTTAATTGGGATTTTTACTTAATTCTCAATTTTGCCATGGGTGGTGATATGGGTGGTGATATAGATTCTGGGTTTACAAGTGAATCTATGGAGATTGATTACGTTAGAGTTTATCAAAAATAGATTTAAATAAAAAAAATATGCGCAAAGTATTTGTATTAATTTTCTTTGTAATCTTCAATTTTTCTTTTTCTCAAGGCCTTAAAACAAGTGGAAAAAAGATAGTTGATAAAAACGGAAACGAAGTATTGCTTCGTGGTATGGGTCCGGGTGGTTGGCTAGTTATGGAGGGCTACATGAATCAGTCCGCTGGAATTGCCGGTCCTCAACACGAAATTAAAAGTAAGTTAGTCGAACTAATGGGTGAGGAAAATACTGAAACTTTTTTTAAAGAATGGAGAAAAAATCATTTTACCAAAAGAGATGTAGATTCCTTAGCTGCTTGGGGATTTAATAGTATTAGACTTCCTATGCATTATAACTTAATGACTCTTCCAATTGAAAACGAGCCTATTGCTGGTCAACAAACTTGGATTGAGGAAGGGTTCACCATAATCGATAATTTACTTGAATGGGCAAAGCCTCATAATATGTATGTTATTTTAGATATGCATGCTGCACCTGGTGGCCAAGGATATAATGCAGATATTTCTGATTATGATTCTACTAAACCATCATTATGGGAAAGTAGAGCTAATCAGAATAAGCTTGTTGCACTATGGAAAAAAATTGCAGAGAGATACAAGGACAACGAGTGGATTGGTGGATACGATTTAATAAATGAAACCAATTGGACTCTTCCAAATGGAACACTACTTAGGGAAGTATTTGAAAGAATAACAAAGGCTATTAGAGAAGTCGATCAAAATCATATTATATATATAGAGGGAAATGATTATGCAAATAATTTTACTGGCTTAACACCTCCTTGGGATGACAATATGGTTTACAGTTTTCATAAATACTGGAGTACTGTTAATGATGACGATTTGGATTGGGTACTTCCAATGAGAGATCAATACGATGTTCCTTTATGGATGGGTGAGTCAGGAGAAAACTCAAATACTTGGTATACACGATTTATCTCTTTACTTGAAAAAAATGATGTAGGATGGGCTTGGTGGACCATTAAAAAAGTTGGAGATATTGATAGCCCATTTTCCGTTAAACTAAATCCAGGATATCAAAAAATATTGAATTATTGGAAAGGAGAAGGCGAAAAGCCAACTGAAGAAGAAACTTTTAACGCAATGATGAAATTAGCTGAAAATTTACTCATTGAAAATTGTTTATATAGAAAAGATATTCCAGACGCCATGTTTAGGCAAACTACAACAGATGAGGTTATACCATATTCAAAAAAACAATCAATTCCAGGTAGAATTGATTTGTCTGATTATGATTTAGGAAAAAATAATTTTGCCTATTATGATACTGATGTTTCTGATAATCGTGATAATGGAGAATTTAGAGCTTGGAATTCTGGATGGACATATAGAAATGATGGAGTAGATATTCAAGAGAATAATGATTTACAGTACAGTAATGGAAAACATATCGGATTCACACAGAAAGGAGAATGGATTTCTTATTCAGTTAAAGTCTTTCAGACAGGAGCTTATAAAGCTATAGCTAGAATTGCGTCTGAACAAACAGGAGGGGAATTTCATTTGTCGCTAAATGAAGAAGACATTACTGCCACACAAAGTATTACTGGTACTGGTGGTTGGACAACATTTAAAAATCATTCAGACATTAATGATATTGTTCTTGAAGAAGGAGAACATGTTTTAAAACTTCATTTTGATAATGATACTCCCATAAATATAAGTAGTATAAAATTTGAGAGAACAGGAGCTGCAAATAGTGTTGATTTTGCTGCTATAAATGGGAATACTGTTTCTGATGAAAAGTCAATAGAACTTTCATTTAATCAGCCAATCTTAAGTTCATCTATTAGTTCATCTAAAGATGATTTTTCTATAGTAGTTAACGGAGTTGAAAAAGAAATAAATTCAGTATCATCAGTTTCTAATAAGCAAAGAAAAATTATGATTACACTTAAAGAAAACTTATTGTTTTCAGATGAAATAAAAGCAAATTATTCAGGAAGCTCCCTAAGATCTAACTCAGGACAAGAATTAAAATCTTTTTCTGATTTATTAATTAATAATACTTTACAACAAAGATTTGTAATTCCTGGAAAAATTGAGGCTGAAGCTTCAAAAGTTAAATTTGGTTTTGGAATTGAGGATACTGAGGATGAAGGAGGAGGAAAGAATTTAGGTTACACTGACCCAGGTGATTATGCCGATTATTTAATTTATACAAACAGTTCTCAATCATATTCGGTAGATTTCAGAGTTGCTGCTCAAAATGGTACAGGTGAAATCGGCTTGTACATTGTAGATCCTAACAGTTCTAGAGAATTTGAGCTTTGTACTGTAGAAACTCCAAAAACTGATGGTTGGCAAACTTGGACCACTGTTACTGCTAATACAAAACCTATTGGGAAAGGTGTTTTTACATTAAGAATGAAGGTTCTAAAAGGAGGTTTTAATTTAAATTGGTTTGAATTTAAAGACGCTGACACTGATGGAGATGGTGTTACTGATTCTGAGGACCAATGTCCTGATACCCTTGATGGTGTTGCCGTAGATTTTACTGGTTGT
>CACEGG010000006.1:82500-84995 GCA_902559035.1 uncultured Bacteroidota bacterium | reverse complement strand
AACAATAATGTTTACATTATTAAAGAATTAAGTAAGACCATTTTGAGTACAATTCCATTCAAATTTTAGTTGTTAAATTTATTTAAAGTTTTACAATGAAGAGTTTGATCCTGGCTCAGGATGAACGCTAGCGGCAGGCCTAATACATGCAAGTCGAACGGTAACATTGGTGCTTGCACCAGATGACGAGTGGCGCACGGGTGCGTAACGCGTATGCAACCTACCTTTTACTAGAGTATAGCCCAGAGAAATTTGGATTAATCCTCTATAACATCTTTTAATTTCATGATTTTAAGATTAAAGTTTTAACGGTAAAAGATGGGCATGCGTCCTATTAGTTTGTAGGTGAGGTAACGGCTCACCTAGACTACGATAGGTAGGGGCCCTGAGAGGGGGATCCCCCACACTGGTACTGAGACACGGACCAGACTCCTACGGGAGGCAGCAGTAAGGAATATTGGACAATGGACGAAAGTCTGATCCAGCCATGCCGCGTGCAGGATGACAGCCCTACGGGTTGTAAACTGCTTTTATACAGGAAGAAACACTCCGACGTGTCGGAGCTTGACGGTACTGTAAGAATAAGGATCGGCTAACTCCGTGCCAGCAGCCGCGGTAATACGGAGGATCCAAGCGTTATCCGGAATCATTGGGTTTAAAGGGTCCGCAGGCTGTTTTTTAAGTCAGAGGTGAAATCCTACAGCTCAACTGTAGAACTGCCTTTGATACTGGAAAACTTGAGTTATTGTGAAGTGGTTAGAATGTGTGGTGTAGCGGTGAAATGCATAGATATCACACAGAATACCGATTGCGAAGGCAGATCACTAACAATATACTGACGCTCATGGACGAAAGCGTGGGGAGCGAACAGGATTAGATACCCTGGTAGTCCACGCCGTAAACGATGGATACTAGCTGTTCGTCTAACATTGGTTAGATGAGTGGCTAAGCGAAAGTGATAAGTATCCCACCTGGGGAGTACGGTCGCAAGACTGAAACTCAAAGGAATTGACGGGGGCCCGCACAAGCGGTGGAGCATGTGGTTTAATTCGATGATACGCGAGGAACCTTACCAGGGCTTAAATGTAGTGGGACAGGTCTAGAGATAGACCCTTCTTCGGACTCATTACAAGGTGCTGCATGGTTGTCGTCAGCTCGTGCCGTGAGGTGTCAGGTTAAGTCCTATAACGAGCGCAACCCCTATCGTTAGTTGCCAGCGAGTAATGTCGGGAACTCTAACGAAACTGCCAGTGCAAACTGTGAGGAAGGTGGGGATGACGTCAAATCATCACGGCCCTTACGTCCTGGGCTACACACGTGCTACAATGGCCGGTACAGAGAGCAGCCACTTCGCAAGAAGGAGCGAATCTATTAAAACCGGTCTCAGTTCGGATCGGAGTCTGCAACTCGACTCCGTGAAGCTGGAATCGCTAGTAATCGGATATCAGCCATGATCCGGTGAATACGTTCCCGGGCCTTGTACACACCGCCCGTCAAGCCATGGAAGCTGGGAGTGCCTGAAGTCGGTAACCGCAAGGAGCCGCCTAGGGTAAAACTAGTAACTGGGGCTAAGTCGTAACAAGGTAGCCGTACCGGAAGGTGCGGCTGGAACACCTCCTTTCTAGAGAAAGACGACTGAATTTGAAGAAATTCAACAAAAAATGTGTTTTACTTAAGCTGTCCATCTTATTTTTATAATCTATTCGTTAGAGTCTCGTAGCTCAGCTGGTTAGAGCGCTACACTGATAATGTAGAGGTCGGCAGTTCGAGCCTGCCCGAGACTACTTTTTGATAGATCATTTATGGAAATTTAGAGGCTGGGAAACTTTTATTTTTTTCCGTTCTTTTTTTCAGAATGGGGGATTAGCTCAGCTGGCTAGAGCGCCTGCCTTGCACGCAGGAGGTCATCGGTTCGACTCCGATATTCTCCACAAAGGTTTTTTTAAACCGCACGTTCATTGACATATTGAATTATTTAAGATACATAAAAATAAAAGGTATAAATTATTAATCGAGCCGATTAATAATTTGTACGAGCAAAGTAAAAATTACAATTTTAAGAGAAAGTAAAGTTACGATAGGCTAATTAAGGGCGTATGGGGAATGCCTAGGCTCTCAGAGGCGAAGAAGGACGTGATAAGCTGCGAAAAGTTACGGGGAATGGCACACACATTTTGATCCGTAAATATCCGAATGGGGCAACCTGATTATTTGAAGAATAATCATCCATCTTGTATGGAAGCAAACCCGGGGAACTGAAACATCTAAGTACCCGGAGGAAGAGAAAACAATAGTGATTCCGCTAGTAGTGGCGAGCGAACGCGGAATAGCCCAAACCTAAGTTGTTACGGCAATTTAGGGGTTGTAGGACCACAATATTTATTGCTCAATGAATTAGAATCTGTTGGAAATCAGAACCATAGAGGGTGATAGTCCCGTATAAGTAAAGAAAGTTAATAATAGTGGTATCCTGAGTAGTACGGGGCACGGGAAAC
>CACEGG010000006.1:0-77500 GCA_902559035.1 uncultured Bacteroidota bacterium | reverse complement strand
TTGAAATTTAAAATTTCATTTTCAACTAATTTTTTTTCACTACCAATTTCAAATGCAATATAAATTTTTTCAGAAAATCTGTAATCTCCAATTAACACTAAACCTTTATAATCTGGTTCAGTCAACATTCTAATTTGTTTACTTAAGTCAATTCCTAATTTCAACCCATACGTTGATTTATAAAGACTGTCTTTAGTTTTTTCTTGTGAAAAATTACTCAAACAGAAAGTTAGAGCTAAAAAACTAATGAAATATTTTAACATGTATATTTTTTTCATCAATTATATTAGTATCAATTATTTCAGTATTTAATATCCAATTTTCAGAATCATTTTCAATGATTATATCTTGAATATCATATGTAGTGATAAACCCACAAGCTCTACTTATGTAATTCCAATTATAGTTATAATTAAAATAAACCTTATCTTCATTTCCAGAGGATGGAGTGTTTTCATTGAAGTCTTTTGTTAAAGTATAAACTGTTAAATTTTCTGAATTTTTTAACGGAATACCTATTGAGTCAAGAGTTTGATAAACATAAATTTCTTCGTTTGAAAGTCCCTGAATTTTCAAATTATTAATTTCTTTTATTTCTCCAGTATTTATATCATAAAAACCTAAGATAAGTCTTGGTGTGTCTTCAACTGAGCTAAGACATATATCATCAGGCTCACAGGAAAGTAAAATTTGAAATAAAAAGATTAATAAAAATGTATTTTTCAAAGGAGTCATTTAAGTTCCAAAAGTACAATATTTTCTACATGATCAGTATGAGGAAACATATCCACTGGTTGAACCTTAGTTATATCATAAGTGTCTTTTAATAATTCTAAGTCTCTACATTGTGTGGAAGGATTACAACTAACGTAAACTATTTTAGGTGTTTTAAGTTTTATGATTTCCTTAATAACATCTTTGTGCATTCCGTCTCTAGGTGGGTCGGTTATTATTAAATCACAATTACCATGTCTTGAAATAAATTCTGACGAAAATAATTTCTTCATATCTCCAGCTTCAAAATCTACATTAGTTATGTTGTTTTCTTTTGCGCTATTTTTTGCAGATATAACAGCCTCCTCAATACTTTCAATTCCTATTACTCTTTTTGCATCTTTAGCTATAAACTGAGTAATAGTTCCCAGACCTGAATATAGGTCATAAACTACTTCGTTTCCACTTAAATCTGAGAATTCATGTATTATTTTATATAATTTTAATGTTTGTTTAATATTTGTTTGAAAAAATGATTTTGGATAAATCTTGAAAATCAAGTCTTTTATTTTTTCTTCAATATAATTTTTACCATTATATAGAATTATTTCTCTATCATATATACTGTCATTTTCTTTATTGTTAATGCAGTAAAGTAAAGAGTAAATTTCTTTAAAAGAGTCTTTCAAAAAATTCATAACTAATGAAATATTTTTTTCATTATTTTCAAAAAATTGAACTAAAACCATAAACTGATTAAGACTACTGCTTCTTATTGTAACAGTTCTCAATAATCCTTTTTTTAATCTAGTGTTATAAAACGAAATATTGTTTTTCTTGGCAAATTCTTTTAATGCGATTCTAATCTTATTTGATGGTTCCTCTTGTAGGTGACACTTTTTAATATCCACTACTTTGTCCCACATTCCAGCTTTATGAAACCCTATTCCTCTTCGATCAATATCATTATTTTTTTTCTTAATTTCATCATTTGTCAACCATTTGTTATCAGTAAATGAAAACTCAAGCTTATTTCTGTAATTAAATTGATCTTTACACTTAAGAATTGGATTAATATTAACGTTTTGAAAAATTTTATTTAAAGAGTATTTAATTTTATCCTCTTTTAGTTTAGTTTGATAATCGTAAGAAATATTTTGCAATTTACATCCTCCGCACAAACCAAAATGTTCACATTTAGGATCAACTCTAAATTTTGAATATGAGTGATAGTTAACAATATTACCTAAATAATAGTTTTTCTTTTTTCTGTAGGTTTTAATATCAACTATATCTCCAGGAACTCCATTCTTAACCATTAAAACTATTCCTTCATCTGATTTAGCAATAGTCTGACCCTTGGATCCAATATCAAATATTTCAACAGATTCAAATAATTTATTTTTTGACATTTGGCAAATTTAAAATGAAAAAATAGATATTATTAATTATATTTAAATTATTCCAATAAAAAATTATCATATGAATAAAGTTATAAAATATACCCTGTTGTTTTTTCTTTTGTTTTCTTTTAACAACAGTTTTTCACAAAAAAATAAAAAGGACTTAAAAAATGAGTCAAGTCTTTACTCAGGTTTAAAATTTAGATCCGTTGGTCCTGCTTTTATGTCGGGAAGAATTGCCGAAATTGCAATTAATCCTGAAAATGAAAACGAATGGTATGTTGCTGTAGGATCTGGTGGTGCATGGAAGACCGTCAATGCGGGAACAACTTGGGAACCTCTTACAGATAACCAGTCTTTTTATTCAACAGGAAGTATTACAATTGATCCAAATAATACTAGTACTATTTGGCTGGGTACAGGTGAGAATGTTGGTGGAAGACACGTGGGTATAGGTAAAGGTGTTTTTGTTACAAAAGATGGTGGAAAAACATGGAAAAATAAAGGTTTAAATAATTCGGAACATATATCAAAAATTATAGTAAATAAAAAAGATTCAAATATAGTTTTTGTTGCCTCTCAAGGCCCACTTTGGTCAAGTGGTGGAGAAAGAGGACTTTACAAGTCTATTGATGGTGGTAGCAATTGGAATTTAGTTCTCAGTGTAAATGAGTGGACTGGAGTAACTGATGTGGTTGTGGATCCAAGAGATGAGAATATTATGTATGCTGCCACTTGGCAAAGACACAGAAATGTTGCAGCTTATATGGGCGGAGGAGTAGGAACAAAACTATTTAAAAGTACAGATGGAGGTGATTCCTGGAGACAATTAAAAACTGGTTTACCAACTGGGAAACTTGGTAAAATCGGTTTGGCTATCTCTGAAATAAATCCTGATGTATTGTATGCTGCCATTGAACTTGATCGAAGAAAAGGAGCTGTTTACAGATCATCAAACGGAGGAGAAAGTTGGAAAAAAATGTCCGATACAGTTTCTGGCGCTACTGGACCACATTATTATCAAGAATTAGTCGCTTCTCCTCACCATTTTGACAAAATTTATTTAATGGATGTTAGAGTTCAAGTTTCTGATGATGGTGGAAAAACTTTTTATAGAATGAATGAAAGAAACAAGCATTCTGACAATCATTCTATGACATTTAAGAAAAACGACCCAAACTATTTGCTTGTTGGAACAGACGGAGGAATTTATGAATCTTTTGATGATACAAAATCATGGAAATATGTTAATAATCTTCCTCTGACTCAATTTTATAAACTAGCTGTGGATGATTCCTATCCTTTTTATAATATTTACGGAGGAACTCAAGATAATAATACACAAGGAGGACCAAGTAGAACTTTTAGGTCTAACGGAATTGTAAATAGCGACTGGTTCGTTTTATTAGGTGGAGATGGACATCAACCTGCAACTGAACCTGGAAATCCAAATATAGTTTATGCTCAGTCTCAGCAAGGTAACCTTCATAGAGTTGATAGAACAACAGGCGAAGCTATTTTTATAAAGCCATATTCAGGTTTAGATGAAGATTATGAAAGGTTTAATTGGGACTCTCCAATACTTGTAAGCTCACACGATCCAAAACGTTTGTATTTTGGTTCTCAAAGGGTCTGGAAATCAAGCGACAGAGGTGATAGTTGGACTCCTATTTCAAAAGATTTAACAAAAAATGAGGAAAGGTTATCATTGCCTATAATGGGAAAACAGCAGAGTTGGGATTCTGCTTGGGACGTTTATGCTATGTCAACATATAACACAATAACCTCATTAAGTGAATCCGTATTGAATCAAAACATTTTATATGCTGGAACTGACGATGGATTAATTCATTATACTAAGGATGGAGGTTCGTCTTGGACGTCCATCACTGTCGATAAGCTTCCAGGAGTACCTAATTCTTCTTTTGTAAACGATATTAAAGCAGACCTACATAATGATCAAGTTGCATACGTAGTATTAGATAATCATAAATTTGGAGATTATAGTCCATATTTATATAAGACTTCAAATGGGGGCAAGTCATGGAAGCCTATTATTGATGGATTACCTGAAGATAATTTTGTTTGGCGAATTGTTCAAGATCATGTTGATCCAAATTTACTTTTTTTAGCTACTGAGTATGGTTTGTATTTCTCAAATAATCAGGGAGATAAATGGACTAAATTTTCAACTGGGCTTCCTACCATTTCAATTAGAGATTTAGCAATCCAAAAAAGAGAAAATGATTTAGTTGTAGCAACTTTTGGTAGAGGTTTCTATGTTTTAGATGATTATTCACCTTTAAGAAAATTAAATCAAAAAAATAGTAATGAGCATTTACTGTTTGATGTTAAAGAGGCTTTACAATATAATCCTATCAGACCAGGAACATCAAGTCAAGGATCGTCTTATTTTCAATCTAAAAACCCACCATATGGAGCAGTTTTTACTTACAACTTGCCTAAATCTTATAAATCTTTAAAATCTTTAAGATCTCAGGAAGAAAAAGAATTAGATAAGTTAAACAAAGATGTGCCATTTCCAGGGTGGGAAAATTTAGATAAAGAAATTAATGAGATTAAATCAAAAATAATATTGGAAGTTAGAGATGAAAAAGGGGATTTAGTAGATCGAATTAACGGTTCAACTAAAAAAGGTATTAATAGAATTTCATGGAATCTTACTAAACCTTTACCAATTACAATGAATTCAAATTCTAGAGGATCCAGACTAGCCCTGTCAGTTAAACCAGGAAAGTACTCTGTTCATCTTTTAGAATTAGTTAATGGTGGTGTTAAGGAATTAACAGAGAGTAAAACTTTTGATATCAAAAGAATTAGAAAGAATGTATTAGAGAATCCTTTAACCTCCAAAATTGATGAATATATATTGGAATTACACAAATTTGAAATTCAATATTCAACTATGATTTCCGATTATATTAAATCTAAGAACAAACAATCTACTTTTGAAAATATATTAAGATTTGTAAAAAATATTGATAATGATCTATTAACTAAATTAAAAGAGTTAAGAGATCATATGAACTCAATTGATGTCTTACTGTATGGAAATAAATCTAAAAAAGAAATAATGGAAAAAGATGTTCCTCAAATTTCACAGCGCCTTGGAATTGCAAAAAGAGGACTTAATCATTCATATGGTCCTACTAAGAATCATATGAATAGTTTTGATATTGCAAAAACCCAGTGGAATAGTATTTCACCTAGAATTGAAAAATTTATTAAAGAAGTTAATTATTTAAGTAAAGAGCTAGAACAATTAGGAGCTCCTAAAATTCTAGATTAGTATACTTATTAACCAATAAATCCACAACCAAATTATAGGATTTTATTCCTTTAGTTTGGTTGTTTGCTTTTAAAAATAAATCGTATACTTTTTTGAAATAAGTTTCGAATGGATTGTCATATTTTTCCCATTCTTCTCCTGCCTCCTTATAATTTTTTAAAACTCCAATTTTTATAGTTGCCAATAACTGTTTATATAACTTTTTGTCAATAATATATATTTCATTAATTAAATATTTTAATCCTTGAGAATACCCACTGTACTGAATGTGTTTATTTTCTGATTTAATAGTAGATATTATTCCAATATAGTTTGCTTCATCTTCAGCAGAATAACCAAGTTGGTGACCAATTTCATGGCAAATTGTAGTTGGAACATTAATAGTAGGAATATTGTAATTAATTTGAGCTTCTAGTGTAAATGGATTGATATATCCACCAAAGCCCATATAAGAGATAGGAGTACTAAAAATTGATTTTTTTATTTTTAAATCTAAATTTTTGTTTTTAACGAAAGCTGTTTTCTTGATAGATTTTATTGATTCTTTTTCAATATCAAAATTTAGATTATCGTATTTTACACTAATAGTATCATTAATTGAAAGAATATTGTGTAAATCATTAGTTTTAGTTATGAAAAAATTAGTTGTTTCTAAAAGTTCATTAATTGAATAACTTTTATAATTATTTGCTTTATTTTTTAAAGGAACTCTATAATAATTTAACCCCCATTGTAAATTAAAAACAACATAAAAAAATAAAAATGCAACTATCATTTTGGTTAATAATCGTCGTCTGGTTTGATTTTTTTTTATTAAAAATCTATAAAATAAAAAGGGAGTTATTAGATACAATATGTCTCCAACTGAAAAAGAAATTTTGTTAACTATTGTAAGACTTAAGTTTGAAATAATTTCGTAAAAAAATGTTGAATAGAGTTTTTCTACAAGTTCTTGTTTGCTTTTTATTATATAAATTAATAAAGAAAAAATAAATAGGATAATTAAGTTCTTATTTTTTTTTAAAAACAAATAAGTAGTCATTAATTATTTCATTTCAACAATTTCAACTTCAAATATCAAATTTGATTTTGCAGGTATTTGAGGTTCTCTACCTATTTCTCCATATGCCAAATGATATGGAAGAAACAACGTGGCTTTATCACCAATATCAAGTAGTTTTAAACCCTCTTTAAACCCTGGGATCATGGCATCCTTAGGACCTACTCTAGCTTCAATAGGACTATATCCATTGGCATTTTTTTTAGCAATATTTACTGATTGGTATTTTTCAGCAACTTCTAGAATACTAGTATCTAATAATGTTCCGTCTTCAAAATATACTGCATAATGTGTCATAATAATTTTATTATCATCAACTTTTATATTGTCTTTTCCTTTTGAAGTAATTGTGTACTGTAAACCAGAATTGGTTTTTATTGAGTACTCTTTTTCAGCTTCATGAGCCATTTTTTTACCAATTTTAACACTTTTTAATTCTTCAGCTTTTTTATCTTCAAGGATTTTATCTTCTTTAAAATGATTTGAAAATATTTTTGGGGCATTGAATCTTTTAGCATCCCTACCATTTCTGATTATTGTCACAGATTTAATAGTATCGTTTTGTTCAATAGAATCAACTATTTCTTGCCCTTTTACCACTTTTCCAAACACAGTATGTTTGCCATTTAACCAAGGTGTTTCTTTATGTGTTATAAAAAATTGACTCCCGTTAGTTTTTGGTCCAGAGTTAGCCATAGATAAAATGCCTGGACCGTCATGTAAAAGGTTTTCACTGAATTCATCCTTGAAATTGTATCCTGGGCCACCTCTTCCAGTTCCAGTTGGATCACCACCTTGAATCATAAAATTTTCTATAACTCTATGGAAAATTAATCCATCGTAATATTTTTTGTTCTTAAATTGATCGTCTACATCTTTATTTTTTCCTTCACTTAATGAAACAAAATTAGCGACTGTTACAGGAGTCTCTTTAAATGTTAAATCAATTAAAATATCACCTTTATTTGTTTCTAATTGCGCATAAAGTCCATCATTTAAGTCAGGGTGAGTACTTACACATGAGAAAGAAATAGAAACGATTAAAAATATAAGAATGTAGTATTGTTTTTTCATTTTATAATAATTTATTTTTATAGTTAGGTATGACTTTTAAAAAATGTTCAATTGCTTTTTTAGCACTTCCTTCAAATCTTCCGCCAGATGCATTAATGTGACCTCCTCCGTTAAAATTTTCTTCAGCAAATTTATTACATGGGAAATCTCCAATTGACCTAAAAGATATTTTTACATTATCACCATCATTTATGTCTTCGATGAAAATAGCACAAAAAATAACATCTTTTAGGGATAGTCCATAATTTACAATTCCCTCAGAATCACCCTTTTTATAATCAAACCTTTCTAAATCAACTCTATTTATATACATATATGCAGTTGCATAACTTTTTAGATGAGTTAGGTTATTTAATGCTGAACCTAATATATTTAATCTGCTTTTTGAAGAATCATTGTAAACCTTATTATAGATTTTACTGTTATTAATTTTATTTTTCAAAAGATCAGAGACAATTTTATGAGTTCTTGAACTTACTGAACTGTATTGAAAAGATCCTGTATCTGTCATTATTCCAAGATATAAACAAGTAGAAATATCCTTATCAATTAGTTTTTTATAATTTAAAGACATGAAAATTTCATACAATAATTCACAAGTTGATCCAATATCAGGCTGAGAAAAAATTAAATCAGCATAGTTTTTGGGATTTTGATGATGGTCAATCATCACTATGTTTGAACTAGCTTTAGAAATAATATTACCAAGATCGCCAATTCTGTTAAGATCATTAAAATCTAAAGTAAAAATCAAATCACATTCATTAATGATTTTTTCACCAATCTTGGGGTTATCTTCAAAATAGACTATTTGGTCAAAAGATGGTGTCCAGCTGTAAAAATCTGGAGCTGTATTTGGGCTTAAAACAATA
The DNA here is from genome assembly GCA_902559035.1 of uncultured Bacteroidota bacterium. Taxonomy (GTDB): domain Bacteria; phylum Bacteroidota; class Bacteroidia; order Flavobacteriales; family Flavobacteriaceae; genus MAG-121220-bin8. The sequence continues at coordinate 69,067 of CACEGG010000006.1, read as the reverse complement.
GAGGTTTTTTTAAGTTTTTTAAAAATACAATGAAGAGCGAGACAACTTCCTACTGCATCTCCATCAGGATTTGTGTGAGGAATAATAACAATATTATTACTGTTATCAATCAATTGTTTTAACTTGTTTGTGTTCTCAAATTTCATAAATTCAAATATAATCATTCCAACTAGATGAATTAACTAAAATTTACAGTCAATTTTGTACATTTGATTTAAACATTAGTGAATTGAAAGTAAATTTTTTTAAGCTTAATAAAAATAAAAAATTCAATTACAGGACTAGATATCTCAAAGATGAGTCTTATAATAACATTTATGAGCTTGATTCAGTTTATCAAAAACAAAAAAGAATCAGAAGTTCTTATGATGTTTCATCTAAATGGAGTGAAGAAAGATTGATGTATAGAAATCGTTCTAACAGCTCTGTTTCCAAAACTTTAATTTTTATAGTTTTAATTCTTGTTTTTGTATTTCTTTACATTATAGATTTTGATCTTTCTATATTTATTTAAATTTTAATATGAGTATAATTAAATTGCTGCCTGAAAATGTAGCAAATCAGATTGCTGCTGGTGAAGTTGTTCAAAGACCATCTTCTGTAGTTAAAGAACTTTTAGAAAATTCAATTGATAGCAGGGCGACAATAATAAAATTAAATATCAAAGATGCTGGAAAAACTCTTATTCAGGTAATTGATAATGGAGTAGGAATGTTAAAAGAGGATTTAAAGGTTTGTTGTCTTAGGCATTCAACCTCCAAAATTAAAAATTCAAATGATTTATTTAATTTGAAAACTATGGGATTTAGAGGTGAAGCACTCTCTAGTATATCGTCCGTAAGTCAAATTTCCATAATATCTAAAAAAAATAATAAAGATGATCTTGGTTATGAACTAAAAATTGATGGAGGCAAAGAGAAGTCTTTTAAAGAAACTCTGTCAAACATTGGAACCTCAATTTCTGTTAAGAATTTATTTTTTAATGTTCCTGCAAGAAGAAATTTTTTAAAATCTGATAATGTTGAGTTAAAACATATTATTGATGAGTTTCACAGAGTTGCATTAATAAATAATGATATTAATTTTATCTTTTCTAACAATAGAAATGAACTTTTCAATCTTAATAAATCAATATTTAAAGAAAGAATTATAAGAGTTTTTGGAAATACTACTAATCAAAAATTAATTCCAATAAATGAAAGTACCGAAATAGCTAACATTCATGGATTTGTGTTTAAGCCTGATTATTCAAGAAAAACACGATCATCTCAATTTTTCTTTGTTAATGGAAGATTTATTAAAAATAATAGATTACACCACGCTGTAAAAACTGCTTACAAAGGTCTAATTCAGGATGAGTTGCATCCCTCGTATTTTCTAAAAATTGAAGTCCCTCCAGAATCTATTGATGTAAATATTCATCCTAATAAAACTGAAATTAAATTTGATAATGATCAGTCAATTTATGCTATTTTGATTTCATCAATAAAACATAGTTTAGGACAGTTTAATATTGCGCCAACAATTGACTTTGATAGTAATGTAAATTTAAACACACCATATGATTACAGAGAAAAATCAGCTAAAATTCCAAAAGTCGAATATGATAAAGCTTTTAATCCCTTTGATAATCTAAAAGATACTGTTAATGTCAAGTCTGAGGATCTTATTTACGAAAGTTTAGATAATTCAAATTTTGTTTTTCAAGAAAATAAAGAGTTTAATTTTGCTGAAATTAATTCTCTTCCTGTTTTTCAATTAAATACAAAATATTTAATCACTAAAACAGGATCAGGAATAATTATAATTAACCAGAAAAGAGCTCATCAGCGTATTTTGTATGAAAGTTTTCTAAAAGAGTTATCAAACAAAACTAATCCAACTCAAACATTATTGTTCCCATTAAAATTAGAGTTTGATAAAGAAGAGTTAAGGCAATTAAAAACAATTAAAAACTCTTTGATGCATCTAGGTTTTGAATTTAAAGCGTTTAAAGGCAATTCTATAGAAATTTCTGGAGTTCATCCGCTGCTGAACAAAGCTAACACAGATAAATTATTTAAAGATTTTTTGAGTTTCAGTAACTTCGATAATAAAAATTTAAGTCATACCTTAAACGACATGTTGGCTAAGCTTTTGTCAAAACATACTTCTATTAACTCAAATGAAGAAATTAACAATAAATTACAGGAGTCTTTGGTAAATGATCTATTTGCATGTAAAGATCCTAATGTTTGTCCCTTTGGCAAGCTTATTTATAAAGTAGTATCTACTCAAGAAATTAATACTTTTTTTAAATGAGATCGATTCCTGAAACTATAAAGCAGCTTATTATTATCAATGTAATATTCTATTTTGGTTCCCAATTTATTGGAAATTTAGGTTATGATATTTTAGCATTACATTATTATGAAAACGAAAAATTCTTAATTTCTCAGTTCATTACACACATGTTTATGCACGGCAGTCCATCACATATTTTATTTAATATGTTCGGTTTATGGATGTTTGGCTCTCCTTTGGAGCAAATGTGGGGAAGACAAAAGTTTTTATTTTTTTATATCTCTTGTGGATTAGGTGCTGCATTGCTACAAATGTTGGTTTATTACTCACAAATACAAAATCTCTATCAAGTAATTGAGTTAAATAATTTATCTCTAAGTGACCCTCAGCTTATTTTAAACTTCATGAGTGAAAGAGATTATAGTAATGCTATAACCGCCTTTAATAGTGTAATGGTTGGTGCTTCTGGAGCTATCTATGGGGTTTTGGTTGCTTTTGCATTCTCATTCCCAAATTCAAAGCTTATGCTCTTATTTTTACCCTTTCCAATTAAAGCTAAATTTTTTGTTCCATTACTTATATTGATTGATTTATTTTTTGGTATTTCATCATTTTCTGTGGGTCCGATAGCTCATTTTGCTCACATTGGCGGTGCTATTATTGGTTTAATTATGGTTTTGTATTGGAGAAAAAATCAGTTTAACGATAGAAGATGGGATTAATTAACGACTTAAATTACAATTTTAACAATTTGAATATTCTTCAAAAAATCATTGTTTTAATGATTATTTGTTTCATTGTCCCTTTTTTCATAAACACAATTTTCTTTCTTTTTGAGTTAAAACAATTTTCATTAATTAAATTATTTGATATATCACCTGATTTCTTTGATTTGATATATAAACCATGGTCATTAATAACCTATGCTTTTTTTCATGCTGATCTTTGGCATTTAGCTGGAAATATGATAATACTATATTTGAGTGGAAGTATAGTCCTTGATTTATTTGGAAAAGAGAGGTTTTTAAAAATATTTGTTTTGGGTATTTTCTTTGGAGGATTGACATATTTAGTTAGTTACAATCTATTCCCTGTTTTTAACAATACTAAGTCTTCAATGATAGGCGCCTCTGCTGGAGTAATGGCAGTATTTATATTTTTATCATCATATAACCCTGATTTAAAAATTAGGCTCTTTTTTATTGATGTCAGGATAATATACATAGCTATATTTTTAATAATATTAGATGTAATACAAATTCCATCTGGAAATTCTGGTGGTCATTTAGCTCACCTTGGGGGAGCATTCATTGGGTACTTCTATAACAATAAAATTGCTAAAGGAGAAGATTTTGCAGATTGGATAATTAAATTCTATAATTTTCTTTTTTTAAAAAGAAAAAACAATAAATTATATAAAAAACCATCTCAAAAAAAATATCGGAAATCTAACAATCAAAAGGAAATTGATTCTATCTTGGATAAGATTAGTAAATCTGGATATGACAGCTTAACAAAACATGAGAAAGAAACTCTATTTAAAGCAGGAAAGAAGTGAAATTTAATCAGAGTAAATCTTTCTTTTCTAAGTTTTTATTTTTTATAAATATTATTGTTGGTTTTTTAATTGGAGTGTGTTATTTCTTCAATAACTTTTATTCAGATTTTGTTTCTGATTATGCAATAATTAGTGTTTTTTTCCCTATAATATTCATTATTAATTTTTTATTTTTTATTTACTGGTTAATAAGGTTTGACTTGAGGTTGATTTATTCCCTATTTTTTATAGTTTTATTTACAAACAATTCTGTTTTTATTATAAAATCAAAAAAAAAAGAAGAGTCTAAGGATTCATTTCATCTAATGAGCTATAATGTAAGATTGTTCAATCATTATAAGTGGTTAAAAACAGATTCAATTCCAGAAAACATATCAAATTATATTAAAATTAACCAGCCAGATATTCTTACACTTCAAGAATATCATAATGATTACAAGAAATTATTTAATCATTATCCTGAAAAATATTTTGGTTTAAATGGGGAAAATGTTGGATTAGCTATTTTTTCAAAGAAAAAGTTTTTAAATAAAGGAGCCCTAGAAGATGAAAATGGACGTTTACTGGCTATTTATATAGATTTTATTGAAAAAGAGGATACTTTGAGGGTTTACAATTTACATTTAAAATCTTACAATCTAGATATACTTAAATTAAAAGCCGATAAGAAATCTTTAAAAGAGATTTTAAACAAGACAGGGAATGCATATAAAATTCAAAACAATGAAATTGACTTATTTATTAAGCATGTAAAAACTAGTCCTTACCAAAACTTAATTTCAGTAGATTTAAACAACACACCTTATACTTACGTTTATAAAAAAATAAATAAGAATTTTAAAGATTCTTTTGTTGAAAAGGGTAGTGGTTTTGGTTCAACATACGGTTTTGGATTAATTCCAATTAGAATTGATTACTTGTTTGTTTCGCCATCAATTAATGTTGATTACTTCAAAACTCATGACATAAATTTGTCAGATCACAAACCAATAAGTGTTTTTTTAAATATTTAAACTTTTAATTTATATAATAATATTTAAAATACTGGATAACAGTATTTTAAATATAAAAAAAACTAAATGAACATCCTCCATAATTCCTAGATTTTTCAAAATTTGGATGTTCACTAATGTTAATTTTTTCTGAATGTTCAATAATTAGTGAGCCTTCAATATTTAATAAGTTTTTACTAAATATTTCATTAATAATTTTTAAATATTCATTTACTACAAAGTCATAAGGGGGGTCAAGAAAAATTATGTCAAATTTATGTTTTGTATTTTTTATGAAATTAAATGCATCTGACTTTATAACTTTTATATCCATACCTAAATTAATAGATGTTTGTTTTATAAAGTTTGTACATTTTATGTTTTTATCAATACTGTATATTTCGATTGCTCCTCTGGATGCAAATTCATAACTAATATTTCCAGTTCCACTAAATAAATCAAGAATCTTTAGATTTTGAATTTCATAACTGTTTTGAAGTATATTAAATAACGCTTCTTTTGATTTGTCTGTTGTTGGTCTTACAGGAAGATTTTTTGGTGCAATAATTCTTCTTCCTCTGTTATTTCCTGAAATTATCCTCAAAATTGTTAACTTTTACTATGTTTAATTAATAATTTCATCAGTTACTTCGATATTTTTTATGAACTTTCTTAAATACTCAAATTCAACTGATTTTAATTTTTTTTCTCTTAAAAAAGTAATTTTAGTTTGTGAATTAACGACTTTTACTTGTTTGGAAGCAAATAGTATATAATATAGTAGATCTTCTTTAGTTTGATATTCAAATGTATTTGAGTAGTAAAGTTTCCTACCCTTAAAAATAACTAAATTGAGAAGGTTGTGACGTACACTTGCATAAAATGATATGCAATTTTCACAATCAATTTTTTTATAAACTTTCTTAATAAATAAAGAAGAATAATGATAAAACTCAAATGATCCAAAAGTATCAATTAAGTAGTTGTTAATATTTATATATGGAACATAAACATTTTTAGCATTTAATTCTGACAAATCATCAACTTCAGAGGTATCATTACTAAAAATCTCAGAGTTAAATTTTAAATATTCAATTGATAATTTTTTATTGAAAATCTCATCAGGAACTAGAACTGATAATTTATTATTAACAATAAGTTTAACATCTAAAACATTTTTGATATCAAAATCAAGTAAACTCTTTTTAAGATTGTCTAATAAAACATCCGTACTGTTGTTTCCTGAAAACTGGGTGTTTAAGGATTTTTTTAATTCATTATCAGTCGAACTTAACAAGTAAATATTCAGTTCCTGTAAACTAACTGAAATTATGAGGGTTGAGCTTTTATTAAGTATTTTATTTTCTTGCGATTGCATCATAGGTTGTTGGCCAATTTCCATTGGTGCTAACCTCAGTCATTGAACCTAAAACTAAATCAGGACCATTTACACCATCGACAGACATTAAGGCTTTCTCCTGCTTAAGAAGATCTTTATTTTGATCGTATAATATTGCATCTTTAGAAATTCTAACCTCAAATACAGGTACGTTATAACCATTTTTATCAATTACATCAGCTTTGATTGAGAAGGTTTTATCAATACCATCAATTGGAACTTGTGCCATTGTTTTATATCTGTCAGAATCTCCAAATAAAGAGTCTTTAACTGATGCAAAACCTAAGGTGTCTATGACGACAATCTCCTGTAGTATGTCAATTCTGTAAACCCTATCATATTTCATATAACTAGAATCTCTTTTTTGAATAAGGGTATATTGTGCAGAGTCTATAAACTTAATTAGACCATCAAAATTGTCAGCATATACTCCATTAACAGTTTTATAGGCAATTTGTGCATTTCTAATATCTTTTAACTTGTCAATTACTTTTAGATATCTTTCTGTCTTTACTTCATTAAATTTAATTGGTGCATTTATTGAGTTGTAAACTTGGTAAGCAAATACTAAAATCAGAACCCATAGAAATGCTTCAATTGATCTCTTGTAATTTGATATAAAATCTGTTGTTTTTGATAAGAATCCCATTGATTATTTAATTATATTTAACAAAGCTACAATTTTTTTTGAAGCACCAAAATACATTACATTTTCTAATCTACAATGAATTTTAATGATTTTTCAACACTACTGATTAACAAATTTTCATTTAATCCTACAGATGATCAGAAAAAAGCAATTATTTCTATTAGTCAGTTCTTAATTTCAGATAAGAATACAAGCTTATTCATTTTGAAAGGATATGCTGGAACAGGGAAAACCACATTAATGAAAACATTGGTAGACAATGTGAAAATTTTAAACTATAATGTGTGTTTGCTTGCTCCAACTGGAAGAGCAGCTAAGGTTTTATCAAACTATACAAATAAAAACTCATATACTATTCATAAAAAAATTTATTTTTCCTCTGTTGATAAGTTTGGTAAGTTTCAAACAAAACTAAAAACTAATAAAATTAAAAACTCTCTTTTTATTATTGATGAAGCTTCTATGATTTCAGATTCCACCAATTCATCTGATTTATTTAGGAGAAAATCTTTATTATCAGATATTTTTAAGTATGTTGATTTTAATAATAACTCAAAAATAATTTTTTTAGGAGATACAGCTCAACTTCCCCCTGTAAAACAGGAGATTAGTGCAGCTTTAAATTCTGATTTCATTAATAATACTTATAAATTAAAATGTTTAGAATCTACCTTGAGTCAAGTCGTTAGACAGTCTAATAACTCTGGAATATTAGTCAATGCTACTGAGATTAGAAAAAATATTTTTAATAAAATTTTAAATTTTGATTTTCAATTTTTTGATGATGTTCAAATTCTTACAGATGGTTACGAAATTCAAGAAAAAATAGAATCATCTTATAATATTAATGGGTCAAATAATACTATCATTATAGTAAGATCTAATAAGCGCGCCAATTTATATAATCAACAGATTAGAAAAACCATATTATTTAATGAGAATTTAGTTTCTGTGGGTGATTTACTAATAATTACAAAGAATAATTATTTTTGGACATCAGAGGAGCATAGTATTTCCTTTTTAGCTAACGGAGATATAATTGAAGTTTTAGAAATTTATTCAATTAAAGAGTTGTATGGGTTTAAGTTTGCAGAAGTAAAAATCAAAATGGTCGACTATGCCAATGAACCAGTAATAGATACCGTTATATTGTTAGACACACTAAACTCAGAGGCTCCATCACTTAGTTATGAGCAATCAAATAAATTATATAACGAAGTTCAAAAAGATTATACTAGTTTAAAATCAAAATATAAGAGGTTTATTAAAACAAAGGAAAACCCTTTTTTTAATGCCTTAAATGTGAAATTTTCTTATGCACTCACTTGTCATAAGTCTCAAGGAGGACAGTGGCCTACTGTTTTTATTGAAAAGCCTTATTTAAAAGATGGAGTTGATATTGATTATTTGAGATGGCTTTATACAGCAGTCACCAGAGCAGAAAACAAATTATATTTGATAGGCTTTTAAAATTTAAATGTATTTTTGGATCAAAACTATAGCTTTGAAAATTATTGCAATGATTCCCGCCAGATATGACTCCAAAAGATTGCCAGGAAAGCTAATGATGGATCTTAACGGTAAATCTGTTATAAAAACCACTCTGGAAAATATTGTGAACACAAATTTATTCGATGCCGTGTATGTTGTTACCGACTCTCAAATTATATATGATCATTTAAAACAGTTTCACCAAAATGTTTTAATTAGTAACAATGAACATATCTCAGGTTCTGACAGAATCGCTGAGTTTGCTCAAGAAATGGAGGTTGATATCATAATTAACGTTCAAGGTGATGAACCTTTTATAGATACTAAAAGTATAAGAAAACTAATTGATGTTTTTAGCAATGATGATAATAAAGAAATTGACTTAGCTTCACTAATGGAAGAAATTAAGGACGAATCTGAAATCAATGACCCAAATACTGTCAAAGTAATTGTAGATTCAAACAATTTTGCTATTTATTTTTCAAGACATTCTATTCCTTACAATAAATCAAATAAAGAAATTAAATATCACAAACATATAGGGGTTTATGCGTTTAGAAAAAATGCTTTGATTGAATTTTATAATTCATCTCCTAGTAGATTAGAAACCATTGAAAATTTAGAACAATTAAGATATTTGGAAAAAGGAAAAAATATTAAAATGGTTCTGACCAATTTTGGTTCAATAGGGATTGATACAATGCAAGATCTTAACAAAGCCAGATTACACAATGATAAAAATTAGAAGATTTATTTTTTTTAAAATATTCAAGTGGAAAATTATTGGAAATACTGATTTTCCAAAAAAATGTGTCTTAATTGCTGCTCCACATACACATTGGATTGATTTTTTTTTAGCAATTTTTGCAAGAAGTTTATTTGTCCAAACAAACGTGAGTTTTATTGGAAAAAAAGAACTATTTAAGTTTCCATTAAATTACTTTTTAAAGTGGTTAGGTGGTATGCCGGTAGATAGAGGAAGTAACTCAAATAGTGTTGACTCAATTGCTGAAATTTTTAATAAAAAAGAAACTTTTATTCTTGGAATTTCACCTGAGGGAACAAGAAAAAAAGTTGATAAATGGAGAACAGGTTTTTATTACATTGCAAAAAAGACAAAAGTTCCTATAGTTAGCGCCGCATTAGATTTTGAAAATAAGAAAATTTTAATTTCTAAACCATATCATTTGACTAATGATATTGAAAAAGATATGATTAATCTTCAGAGTTTTTTTGAGGGTGTTAAGGGAAAAATTCCAGAATATTCTTAATTCATATTATGAAAAACATTTTGCACGTCATCATCTTCCTCTATTTTTTCAATTAAAATATTAACTTCTTCTTTTTTTTCTTCACTTAGTTCTTTCATTTGCTTTGGAATTCTTTCAAATTCTGAAGATATAATTTCGATTTTTTGACTTTCAAGTTCTTTCTGAATTTGTCCATAATTTTCAAAAGGAGAGTATAGTATTAAAACATCATCTTCTTTTAAAACTTCATCAACTCCAAAATCAATTAAATTTAACTCTAATTCTTCTAAATCAATTTCAGTTTTTATTTTGAAGCTACACACTCTATCAAACATGAATTCAACTGAACCAGCAGTACCAAGATTTCCACCATATTTATTAAAATAACTCCTAATATTAGCGACTGTTCTATTATTATTATCACTTGCAGTTTCAACAATTATTGCAATTCCAGAGGGACCATATCCCTCGAATAGGATTTCCTTAAAATTTCCAGTTGATTTATCGGAGGCTCTCTTAATCGCTCTTTCGATGTTATCTTTTGGCATATTAGCTGCCTTTGCATTTTGAATTACAGCTCTAAGTTTTGAGTTAGATTCAGGGGAGGATCCGCCTTCCTTAACTGCCATTACAATATCTTTTCCAATTCTTGTAAAGGTTTTGGCCATTGCAGACCATCTTTTCATTTTTCTAGCTTTTCTAAATTCAAATGCTCTTCCCATATTTAAATAATTAAAGTTAGTAAAATCATTTTATGTAATTTCTTTTATTACAGAATTGTAACTAAAATTTAAATGGTTTGGAAATTTATTTGTTTTAGACATGAGAGATAAATATCTATTTTCATTTGTAGTATAAACGTATTTGAAATTACAACTTTCGGGATTTAATTTAGATATAATTAGTTTGATTAATTCCTCATGGTTTATTAAATCTTTAGATCCATGGTGAAATATGCCAGAAAGATTTCTACTGATAATGTAATGAAGTTGTTTTGAAAGATATTCTTCAGAATTGATATTTATTATTAGATTAGGAAATATCTCTATTGAATTTGAGTTGTTTAAATCTTTTTTTAATTCATGCAATCTTTTTGATTTTTTACTAAAAATTATAGCAGATCTATTAATTGACCAGTTTTTATTATTCATTCTTAACAATTTATTTTCAATATGAACATTAAATCTTCCATACACGCTTGTTGAGAATGTTTTATCATTCTCAAATGATGGGTAGTTCACAAATGAATCAAAAACATTTGAAGACGAAATGAACATTAATTTAGATTTGTATTTTTCACAATGGTTAATAATCTTTTCAAAAAAAATGACTTGAGAATTAAAGTTTCCTTTAAGGCCTGTGATGATAACATTTGGTTTAATATTTTCTAGAATTGTGGAAGGATCCTGGTCTACACTATAATAAATATATCTTTTGTTAGATCTAAACTTAGAGTTTGAATAATAAGTTGCATATGAATCATAAAAAGGTTTTAATTCTTTAAAAATGGCTGTACCTATTGAACTGCTTCCTCCAAATATTAAAATCCTTTTCATTAATCAAATAAAAGGACGTTTGACTATTTTAGATTTAATTTTTTTATTTCTTATCTCAATAAAAATTTCAGTTCCAATCTCACTGTGAGTAATTTTAATGTAGCCCATTCCTATTCCTTTTTTTAAAGTAGGCGACATTGTTCCAGATGTAACGATTCCTATTTGATTATTATTTGAGTCAAAGATTTTATAATCTTTTCTTGGAATTCCTCTGTCAGTTAATTTGAACCCTATCAATTTTTTTTCAACCCCATTTTCTAAAGATTTTAAAATATTTTGTTTTCCAATAAAATCTTTATTGATCTTCGTTGCCCACTTAAGTCCAGCTTGAATAGGATTAATAGTTTCATCAATATCATTTCCATAAAGACAATACCCCATTTCTAATCTTAAAGTATCTCTGGCGGCTAATCCTATTGGTTTAATATCTAAGAAAGCCCCAGCTTCTAAAATCAAATTATATAGCTTTAGAGCATTTTCGTTATTTACGTATAATTCAAATCCTCCAGAACCTGTATATCCTGTGGTTGATACAATCACATTTTTAACTCCTTCAATATCCAGGTTAACAAAAGAATAGTTTGTTAATTCATTTAAACTAAAAGAGGTGAGTTTCTGTAACACTTTAATAGCTTTTGGACCCTGAAGGGCAAAGAGAGATGTCTTTTCAGAAATATTTTCAAGTTTATTATCAAATTTTAAATTCTGTTTTTTTAGCCAATCCCAATCTTTATCAATATTTGCGGCATTAACTACAATCATATAATTGTCTTTATTTTTCTTGTAAACTATTAAATCATCAATTATTCCTCCACTTTCATTAATTAGACAATTGTATTGAGCTTTTCCATCAGTCATCATCAATATGTCATTGGAACAAACGTAATTTAAAAAACTTGAAGCATTTTTTCCTGAAATTAAAAATTCTCCCATGTGAGATACATCAAATATGCCTACTGAATTTCTAACCTTTAAGTGTTCAATATTTACACCCTCAAATTGTACAGGCATATTGTAGCCGGCAAACGGTACCATTTTTCCATTAAATTCTAGATGTTTATCAAAAAGTATAGTATTTTTCATCGTCTCTTGTTAGATAACAAATTTCGAGCAAAAATAATTATCTTACAATAAAATTATTAAACACATATTAACATGAAAAAAATATTAACTCTTCTATTGCTGTTTCCGATGATGTTAATATCTCAGGGAATTATGGGTGATAAAACTGAATTTAATAGACAAGACACACTTAGAGGATCTATTACTAAAGAGAGATCATGGTGGGACTTAAATCGTTATCATTTAGATATAAGCGTAAAACCTGAGGAAAAATTTATCTCTGGATCAAATAAGATTTTCTATACAGTTTTAGAGTCTTATAACGTAATGCAAATTGATTTACAAACTCCTTTAAAGTTAACTAAAGCAATCCAAGATAATGCAGAGTTAGAAATTATCCATGACGGTAATGCCCATTTTATAAAACTTAATAAAGAACAAAAAATTGGATCTAAAGAAGAAATAATAGTTTATTATGAAGGAAATCCTAGAGTTGCAGTAAGAGCTCCATGGGATGGTGGTATTTCTTGGGAAAAAGATAAAAATGGAAATCATTTTATAGCATCTTCTTGTCAAGGTTTAGGTGCAAGTGTGTGGTGGCCTAATAAAGATCACATGTATGATGAGCCCGAAAGCATGCTAATGAGTGTTAATGTTCCAAAGGGACTTACAAATGTTTCTAATGGAAGATTAATTAAAGTTGACGACATGAAAGATTCAACAACATTTCATTGGGAAGTTGTAAATCCAATAAATAATTATGGAGTAAATATTAATATAGCAGATTACGTTAATTTTTCTGAAGTTTATGAAGGTGAGAAAGGTGATTTAGATATGGATTACTATGTTTTAAGCTATAATTTAGATAAAGCTAAAATTCACTTTAAGGATGCTATAAAAACTATGCAGGCATTTGAACATTGGTTTGGACCATATCCGTTTTATGAAGATAGTTTTAAACTAGTAGAAACCCCATATTTAGGAATGGAACACCAAAGTTCAGTAACTTATGGAAATCAATACAAAAAAGGCTATTTGGGCCGTGATTTATCAGGAACTGGTTGGGGGTTAAAATTTGATTACATTATAATTCATGAAACTGGTCATGAATGGTTTGCCAATAATATTACCTATAAAGATATTGCTGATATGTGGGTTCACGAAGGTTTCACTACGTACTCTGAAAATTTATTTGTAGACTATCATTTTGGTAAAAAAGCTTCTTCAGAATATGTAATTGGAACAAGAAGGGGAATAAGAAATCAAAAACCAATTATTGGACCATATAATGTTAATAAAGGTGGTTCAGGTGATATGTATTCAAAAGGTGCAAATTTACTACACACTCTTAGGCAATTAGCTAATAATGATTTAAAGTGGAGAAATATTTTGAGAGGTTTGAATAAAGATTTTTATCACAAAACAGTTACAACTCAAGAAATTGAAAATTATATTTCTAAAAAAATGAAAATGAATTTAAAACCATTTTTTGATCAATATTTAAGAGACATTAGAATTCCAGTGTTAGAACATAAATTAGAGGATGGTAAAATGTTTTTTAAATGGAATAATGTTGTTGAAGATTTTGATATGCCAATAGATATAATAGTTACGGATCATGTTGTTGGTGAACAAAGCAAATCAAGAATATATCCAACTTTAAAATGGAAATCTAAAAAGTTGAAAGGAACTATTGAAATCGACAATAATTATTATGTTGATTCAAAATATGTAGTTAAATAATTATGAATAAAGTTTTTAATTCATTTTTAGTTTTATTTCTGTTATTATTTTCTTGTAAGACTGATAATGCATCATCAATAAGTGCAAGCGGTTATGAAAAAGCATCATTTCATATGAGTAGAACCTTAAATAAACACCTCAATAACGTATTAACATATCAAAAATGGGATGATGAAGACATTTTTCATTATAAGGTTAGGTTTAAAGAAAAAACTGAAAGTTTTAAAATTAATCTTAAGTCATTAGAAAAAACTGACTACAACCATACAACTAAAATTGAAACCAAAAAAAATATTCAAGCTGTTAAGAAGAATAGAAATGAATTTTTATCTCCTAATGGAAAATTAGCAGCCTACATTGAAGATTTTAATTTATGGATTAGAAATACGAAAACAGGGAAACGTATTCAATTAACTTTTGACGGAAAAAAGGATTATGGGTATGCTACTAATAATGCTGGTTGGATACAATCAAAGGGACCTGTTTTAAAATGGAGTCCTAAATCTGACAAAATAGCAACATTTAGACAAGATGCCAGAGGGGTAGGTGAGATGTACCTTACTACTACAAATGTTGGACATCCAAAACTCCAAGCTTGGAAGTATGCCTTACCTGGAGACGAAAAAATATTTGAAATAGAGAGACTAATTATTGATATTAAATCAAAGAAAATCATAAAATTAAAAATGAAAAATGATTTTCAGAGATCCACAACTACTGATCACATTGCTGGAAGAGGAGGTGAGTTACTTGATACTCAATGGAGTGAAGATTCTTCAAAGTTGGCATTTATCTCATCATCTAGAGATCATAAGGAAGCACATTTACAAATTGCAGATTCAAAAACTGGAAATGTTTATTCTTTACATAAAGAAAATGTTGATACTTATTATGAGTCAGGTGTTAGATCTGAAAATTGGAAAGTACTTTTTGAGTCTAATGAATTTATTTGGTACTCTGAAAAAGATAACTGGGGACATATCTATTTGTATGATCTTAATACAAAAAAATTAAAAAATAGAATTACATCTGGCAATTGGTTGGTTAGAAAAGTTATGCATATTGATAGTGATAAAAGAGAAATAATTTTCACTGCTGGAGGAAAAGAAAAAGGTAATCCGTATCACGTTTATATGTATAAAGTCAATTTTGATGGAAATAATTTGACTTGTTTAACTCCAGAAAAAGGTACTCACTCTATAAACCCATCTCCAAATTGGAATTATTTTGTTACTACTTATTCAACAACTAAAAATGCTCCAAAATCAATTTTAAAAGATAGAGATGGAAAAACTTTATTTCAACTATCCACATCCAATACTGATGAATTGAAAGAAAATGGATGGCAAGAACCTATCGAGTTTAATGTAAAGGCTAGAGATGAAAAAACAAATCTTTATGGTCTTTTGTATTTACCTAGTAATTATAAAAAAAATGAAAAATATCCAGTTTTAAATTATATCTATCCTGGTCCTCAGTCTGGAAGTGTTGGTAATTACTCATTTATGGTTGCTAGAAGAGATTTTCAAGCTCTTGCTGAGTTAGGTTTTGCTGTAGTTGCAGTAGATGCAATGGGAACACCTGGAAGATCTAAATCCTTCCATGACGCATATTATGGAAACATGGGAGACAATGGTCTTCCAGATAATATTGCGGCTATTAAACAATTATCAAAAAAATATACTTCAATGGATTTGACTAAAGTTGGTATTTGGGGACATTCTGGTGGTGGATTTGCTTCTACAGGTGCTTTATTAAGATATCCTGAATTTTATGATGTGGCAGTTTCAAGTTCTGGAAATCATG
The DNA here is from genome assembly GCA_902559035.1 of uncultured Bacteroidota bacterium. Taxonomy (GTDB): domain Bacteria; phylum Bacteroidota; class Bacteroidia; order Flavobacteriales; family Flavobacteriaceae; genus MAG-121220-bin8. Next base: position 53,278 of record CACEGG010000006.1, on the reverse strand, counting down.
ATAATAGAAATTATGAAGCTGATTGGGGCGAAAAATGGCAGGGTCTTATGCAACCTGTTGATTTGAATATTGAAGATAATAATTCTGAATATGATTCTAGAAAAACTAATTATGACAGTCAGGCTAACCAATTACTAGTTGAAAATTTAAAGGGAAAACTATTGATCGCACATGGAATGCTAGACGATAACGTTCCTCCATCAAACACAATGCTTGTAGTTGATGAATTAATCAAAGCCAATAAAGATTTTGATTTAATTTTATTTCCAAATAAGAGACATGGATACGGAGATTTAAGTAATTATATGATGAGAAGAAAGTGGGATTATTTCGTAAAACATTTAAAAGGTGTAGAACCTCCCAAAGAATTTTCTTTTGATTAAAACTTCAATACAAACATTTTTTCTTTAAAATCACTATAATCATCAATATCGATGTATTTTTTCTCTTTCAATAAAATTTTATTGATTTCCTCTGGAATATCAAGTTTAATTTTAATCACTTCTTCAACATCTTTTGAAAATTTTATAGGATGTGCTGTTTCTAAAAAAATACCAATTTTTTCTGGATTAATAGATAAGTACTTTTTTAAACCTAAATATCCTACTGCACCGTGTGGGTCAAGAACATAATTTTTGTCCTCATATACATTTTTTAACATTTTTAGAGTTTCTATATCATCAAAAGAATATGATGACATTATTTTTGAAAGGTCTTTAAAGTTTTGAAACATTTCTTGAATTCTAACAAAATTACTTGGGGAGGAAACATCCATCGCATTTGAAACAGTTTGAATAGTTGGTTTTGGATCAAAAACTTGAGATTTAAAATATCTTGGTATAGTATCATTTATATTTGTACTAGCTATAAAATGTTTAATTGGCAGTCCTAATTTTTCAGCGATTAGTCCCGCACATATATTTCCAAAATTTCCGCTTGGTACACTAAATACTAAGTTTTCTTTTTGTAGTTCTTTATATGCAAAAAAGTAATATAATGACTGAGGGAGCCACCTAGCAACATTTATTGAGTTAGCAGAGGTTAAATTAAATTTTTTATTTAATTCTTTGTCTATAAATGCTTTTTTTACAATTTTTTGACAATCGTCAAAACTTCCATTAACTCTCAGAGCCGTAATATTATTTTTGTTAGTAGTTAGTTGTCTTTCTTGTATTTCGCTTACTTTATTTTTTGGATATAAAATAACAACATTAGTTCCCTTAACTTTATAAAAACCATTTGCAACTGCTGCTCCTGTATCTCCAGATGTTGCTACTAAAACTGTATTTAATTTAGATTTATTTTTATTAAAATAACCCAAACAGTTAGCCATAAATCTAGCACCAACATCTTTAAAGGCAAGGGTAGGACCGTGAAATAATTCTAATGAATAAATATTTTTTTCAAGTTTAACAACAGGAAAATTAAAATCAATTGTTTTTGATAATATTTCTTTTAAGTCATTTTTATTTATAGAGTCTCCAATAAATTGTTTAATCACTTTATAGCCAATTTCAAAATTTGAATAATTACCTATGTTTTTAATAAAATTGGAATCAAGAGGTTTTACGTTTTCAGGAAAGTATAACCCTCCATCTTTTGCTAAACCATTTTTAACAGCTGTTTCAAAGTTTACTTTTTTTGATTTTCCGTTTAAACTTCTATAATACATACTACTCATAATTCAATATTCTTATTCCTTTATCATTCACACAAGATATATGAATGTCATATTCAAGATTTAGATTTCGGTAAACTTTTGTCATCGCTTCACCAACTTTGTTAGCTGTTGTTATTCCTTTACATATAGCAAATACAGAGGGGCCAGACCCTGAAATACCACAGCTAAGAGCACCAGAATTAATACTAGCAGATTTAATTTCTTCAAATTTTGGAATTAAAACAGATCTTAAGGGTTCAATTACAACATCTTTAACTGATCTTCTAATTAAATCATAGTCTTCTGTATACAGTCCACTAATAAAAGCTCCAAGATTTGCAGATTGTTCAATCATATTTTTTATTGAGACCTTATCTTTAATAACAGCTCTTGAATCTTTTGTTTTTAGTTCAATTTTTGGATGAATTACAGTAAATGCAATTTCAATTGGAGTATTTAATTTGAAATAATCATTTTCAACACTACTTCTAACAAAAGTAAACCCACCTAAAAGTACAGCTGCTACATTATCAGCATGTTTAGAGCCGCTAGCAGCCATTTCACCTTGCATAGCAAATTTTATTAATTCTTTATTTGAGTAGGGCTCACCAATTAATTTATTAATTGCAAATACGCTTCCTGCAGAGCTTGCAGCGCTACTTCCAATCCCACTTCCAGGCTTAATTCCTTTATGGATTTCAATTTCAAATCCACAATCTACTTTAGATTCATTTAAAAGTGCTGTTGCTGAAACTCCTGCGACATTAATGGATATATCTGTACTAAGTTTTTGTCCTGAAACTTTTTTAATCGTAATTCCTTTTTTTTTAGTTTTCCTTACCGTAATTTCATCCCCAATCTTATCAAGACAAACTCCTAAAATATCATATCCACATGATAAATTAGCAATACTAGCTGGAGCAAAAACTTTAATCTCTTTCATTTAATTTCTGCTTACTCTAATTATATCAGCAAATATTCCTGATGCCGTAACTTCAGAGCCTGCTCCAGCCCCCTTTACAATTAAAGGTTGTTTTTTATATCGCTCTGTGTAAAACAAAACAATATTATCACTACCCTCTAAATTATAAAAATCATGACCCTTGGGAATATATTTAATACCAACGGAGGCTTTTCCATTTTTATATTCTGCGACGTATTTTATTTTAGATTCGCTTTCAATAGCCTTATTTAATATTTTTTTAAAATGGGTTTCATTTGAATCTAAAGAATTTAAAAATCTTTATTTGAACTAGTTTCTAAACATTGATTGGGAATAAAAGAATTATTATTTATTTCGTTAAGTTCAATTTCCTTTCCACTTTCTCTTGCTAAAATCAAAATTTTTCTAGCAACGTCTATACCACTTAAATCAATTTTGGGATCTGGTTCTGTAAAACCTTCATCCATAGCTTTTTGAACAACCTCTCTGAAGTTAATACTAGGGTTGTAATTATTGAAAATATAATTCAAACTTCCAGAGAGTATTGCTTGAACTGAAATAATTTTATCACCAGAATTTACTAGGTTATTCAATGTATCTATTATAGGCAATCCTGCTCCAACGTTTGTTTCGAATAAGAAAGATGTTCCATATTTTTTAGCAACATCTTTGAGATTGATATAATTTTCATACACGTCAGCACAAGCAATTTTATTACAAGTAACGACGTTAATGTTATTCTTTAAAAAATATTTATAAGAATCTGCAATTTTTGAACTAGCAGTGTTATCAACAAAAACACTATTCCTTAGGTTTAGTTTTATCGCTTTTGAAATAAAAGTTTCAAGATTTGCTTTTTCAGAACTATTAATTGAAGAACTGTATTTTTTTATATTAATTCCAGAATCATTAAACAGCATATTTTTGGAATTTGATATGGCTATTACTCTTAATTTTAATTTAAGTTTTTCTTTTAGATACTCTGATTGCTGATCAATTTGCTTTAATAATTTTGATCCAACATTCCCTGTCCCAATAATGAACAAATTAATTTGCTTAATATTTTTTTCAAAAAATCTTTCATGTAATGTATTTAAAGCTTTTTTTACATCTTTTTCATCAATAACTGCTGTTATATTTCTTTCAGATGAGCCCTGTGAAATTGCCTTAACATTAATATTATTTTTACCTAAAGCGCTAAACATTTTACCGCTGATTCCCTGATGATTTTTCATTTTATCACCAACCAACGCAATTATTGAAAGTTTATCTTCAATTTTGCATGGGTTTAGAATATTATTTTCTATTTCATATTTGAAGGCACTGTCAACTAATTTTTTTGCTTTTTTGCCTTCAGATTCTTTAATTCCAATGCATATGGAGTGTTCAGAAGAAGCTTGGGTTATCATAATAATATTAATGTTGTTACTAGAAATTTCATCAAATAATTTTTTTGAAAATCCAGGAACACCTATCATTCCACTTCCTTCAATAGTTAATAATGCTATTTTCTTAATATGTGTTATGCCCTTGACAGTGGAATTACTATCAGAATTAACTGAAATTATTGTACCCGGTTTTTTATTATCAAAAGAATTTCTGATGTAGACAGGAATATTTTTCTCCATTACTGGTTTTACAGTTGGAGGATATAACACTTCAGCTCCAAAATGTGAAAGTTCCATTGCCTCTTTATATGATAAAAGCTTTATTGGAAAAGACTGCTTTACAATTTTAGGATTTGCTGTATAAATTCCATTTACATCAGTCCATATTTCTAATACCTTAGCATTTGCGACTGAAGCTAATATAGATGCAGTGAAGTCTGACCCGCCTCTTCCAAGAGTTACATTATTTCCAAAATTATCTCTTGCTATAAACCCAGGCATTACGATAATTTTATTTTTTGTTTTTTCAGAAAAATCTTTCCATTTTCTTTCTGTTAAACTATAATCAATTTGAATTGATCCAAGTTTAATTAGTTGAGTTGTAATAATTTCTCTAGAATCTTTTAATTCTAAATCTAATCCTCTTTGTAGTCCTAGCTTACCAATTACGTAGTAGGATAACAACTCTCCAAATCCTGAAATAGTGTCATATGTTTTTTTGCTAAATTCCTTGAGATTATAAACCCCTTCAATTAGACTGCCTAAATCATTAAAGTGTTTTTGAACGTAACTTAAAATCTCAGTTTGATTTTTAACCTCAAACAACTCTTTGCATATATTAAGGTGATTTTCTAAAATAGATTTTAATACATTTTTATAATTATTGTCTCTTTTGCTTGCTAATTTTCCACACTTTATTAAATCATCAGTTGTTTTTCCAAAAGCAGAGAAAACAACCACAATATTTGATTCATAGCTTTTTATAATATTAAAAACATTTTCAATGTTTTTAGCACTAGAGATTGAGGAACCACCAAATTTTAAAACTTTCATTTAAAAATGAATACATGATTAGTGTGTAAAAGTATACTAACCATATATTTTATTGAATAAAAAAAGTGTTTTTTTTAAATGTATTATGAAAAAAGTATTGAGATGAGATATTTATACTTATTTGTCAATAAAAACAATTAATATCAATTAAATTTTGATAATATTTAATTCTGTATTGTTTTTATTACAATCAATTTTGAATTTATTACCTTCTTTAATATTTGACTTAACTATTTCTTCAGCTATTAGATCTTCAACATAGTTTTGAATTGCTCGTTTGAGTGGTCTAGCACCATATTTTTTATCAAAACCTTTTTCACATAAAAAGCTTAAGGCTTTAGCTGATATTTTAATTTCATATCCTAGTTCATTTAGTCTTTTCTTTAATTTCTCTAATTCTATATTAATGATTTTTTTAAGATCATTTTTCTCTAAACTATTAAAAACTACTATTTCATCAACTCTATTTAAAAACTCAGGAGAAAAAGCTTTTTTTAGAGATTTTTCGATTGTACTCTTAATGTTTTTAGCTTCTTGCGATTTCATAGATTCAGTGCCAAATCCAACACCATTTCCAAAATCTTTAACTTGTCTAGCACCTAAGTTAGATGTCATTATAATTACAGTATTTTTAAAGTCTACTTTTCTTCCTAAGCTGTCTGTTAATGAACCTTCATCTAATACTTGAAGTAGCATATTAAAAATATCAGGATGAGCTTTTTCTACTTCATCTAATAAAATAACGCTGTAAGGTTTTCTTCTAACCTTTTCGGTTAGTTGCCCTCCTTCTTCATAACCAACATATCCAGGTGGAGCACCAATCAACCTTGAAACTGCAAACTTCTCCATATACTCGCTCATATCTATCCTGATTAATGAATCAGAACCATTAAATAGTTCAGATGATAAAATTTTTGCAAGTTGAGTTTTACCAACCCCAGTCTGTCCAAGAAATATGAAGGAACCTATAGGTTTGTTTGGATCTTTTATTCCTGCTCTATTTCTTTGGATTGCTTTAACAACTTTATTTACAGCTTCTTCCTGACCTATTACTTTTCCAGAAATATTATTTCCTAAATTATTAAGTTCTTTTAGTTCAGCCTTCGCAATTTTATTTACAGGAATTCCTGTAATCATGGAAACAACCTCTGAAATATCGTTTTCATCAACAGTTTCTCTGTGAAGTTTAATGTCTTCTTGCCATTGTTCTTGAGCATTTAATAACTCTTTTTCAATTCTTTTTTCATCATCTCTAAGCTTAGCAGCTTCTTCATATTTTTGTTTTTTTACAACTTCATTTTTTTTGTTTCTTACTTCTTCAAGGCTATGTTCTAAATCAACTATATTTTTTGGAACATCCATATTTGTAATATGAACTCTTGACCCTGCCTCATCCATAGCGTCAATGGCCTTGTCTGGTAAAAATCTATCAGAAACATACCTGTCAGTTAATTTTACACAAGCTTCTAAAGCTTTATCAGTAAAATTAACATTGTGATGAGATTCATATTGATCTTTTATATTTCTTAAGATTTCTAATGTTTCATCAACAGTTGTTGGTTGAACAATTATTTTTTGGAATCTTCTTTCTAATGCTCCATCTTTTTCTATATATTGTCTGTATTCATCTAAAGTGGTAGCACCTATACACTGAATTTCTCCTCTGGCTAATGCTGGTTTGAACATATTTGAAGCGTCTAAACTACCTGTTGCTCCTCCTGCACCAACAATAGTATGTATCTCATCAATAAACAAAATTATGTCATCATTTTTTTCAATTTCATTCATAACCGCCTTCATTCTTTCCTCAAACTGACCACGATACTTAGTTCCAGCAACAATACTAGCTAAATCTAGTGTGACAACTCTTTTATTGTATAAAATTCTTGAAACTTTTTTTTCTATAATTCTTAAAGCTAATCCTTCAGCAATAGCTGATTTACCAACACCTGGCTCTCCAATTAAAAGAGGATTGTTTTTTTTTCTTCTACTCAATATTTGAGATACTCTTTCAATTTCTTTTTCTCTTCCAATTACTGGATCTAGTTTTCCAGAATTTGCAAAAGCAGTTAAATCTCTTCCGAAATTATCAAGAACGGGTGTTTTTGATTTAACTTTTGATTTTGATTCAGATTTTATAGTAAATGGATTTTCTTCAATAGGACCTTCATTTTCTTTTGAATCGTCTGGAAATGTTTCAGATGATGGTAAGTTAGAATAATCATCATTTGATTCAGTTAACATGTATTTAAATTGTTCTTTGACAGTTTCATAATCTAACTGAAGTTTAATTAACAATTTTGTTGTTGGATCATTTTCATTTCTGAGAATACAAAGAAGTAGATGAGCTGTATTAATCGATTTTCCTTGAAAAAGTTTAGCTTCCAAAAAAGTAGTTTTCAGCGCTCTCTCAGCTTGTCTTGTTAGGTGTAGATTTTTTTTATGATTTTGATTAAAATCATTAATTGGGTTTGGGGGGCTTAATATTTCAACCTTTTTTCTCAGATAATCTAAATCAATTTCAAGAGAATTTAGAATATTGATAGCCTTCCCGCCACCATCTCTGAGCATTCCTAAAAGAAGATGTTCTGTTCCGATAAAGTCATGACCTAATCTTAAAGCCTCTTCTTTACTGTAAGTTATAACATCTTTTACTCTCGAAGAAAAATTATCATCCATACTTTTATTTACTTTACAGTAAATAGACAAAAAAAAATTTTTAATTGCAAGTTTTTTTTATTGACTTTATTGTGAATTAAATTAAAAAATTTGTTAATAAAATATCTAAAAAACTACTCTATTTTAAATTATAAAATATGAGGTATTATTATATTTGTTAGGTTGTAACTAACATAATAAAAATATTTATGAGTGAAGGAGAAAAATTGATCCCAATTAATATTGAAGAAGCAATGAAATCTGCTTACATTGATTATTCGATGTCAGTTATTGTTTCAAGAGCACTTCCTGATGTAAGAGACGGTTTAAAACCAGTCCATAGAAGAGTGCTGTATGGAATGCACCAGTTAGGTTTAAGAGGTTCAAGTAAATTTAAAAAATCAGCTTTTATTGTCGGAGAGGTTTTAGGAAAGTATCATCCTCATGGAGATTCCTCTGTATATGATACCATGGTTAGAATGGCTCAAGAGTGGAGTTTAAGATATTTATTGGTTGATGGTCAAGGTAATTACGGATCAGTTGATGGAGATAGTCCAGCTGCAATGAGGTACACTGAAGCTAGAATGCAGAAAATATCTGAAGAAATGGTAGCTGATCTTGATAAAGATACAGTGGATCATCAATTAAATTATGATGACTCCATTATGGAACCTACTGTTTTACCAACTAAAATTCCAAGTCTCTTGGTTAATGGTGCCAGTGGAATTGCTGTTGGTATGGCTACAAATATGCCACCACACAACTTGACTGAAGTTATAGACGGTACTATCGCATATATTAAAAACAATGATATTTCCATTGATGAATTAATTCAATTCGTTAAGGCACCTGACTTTCCAACTGGTGGTATCATTTATGGTTATGATGGAGTAAAGCAAGCTTTTGAAACTGGTAGAGGTAGAATTGTAATGAGAGCAAAAGCTGAAATTGAAGAAGTTAATGGTCGAGAGTGCATAATCGTTACTGAAATTCCTTATCAGGTAAATAAAGCAGAAATGATTAGAAAAACTGCTGAAATGATTAATGATAAGAAAATTGATGGAATATCTACAATAAGAGATGAATCTGACAGAAAAGGAATGAGAATTGTTTATGTTCTTAAAAGAGATTCTGTTCCTAATGTTGTATTAAACACATTATTTAAACATACTCAGCTTCAATCTTCTTTTAGTGTTAACAATATTGCTCTTGTCAAAGGAAGGCCTCAAATGTTGAATCTCAAACAAATGATAGGATATTTCGTTGATCACAGACATGATGTAGTAGTTAGAAGAACAAAATTCGAGCTAAAAAAAGCAGAAGAAAGAGCTCACATACTTGAAGGTTTAATCATTGCATCTGATAATATTGATAAGGTAATTTCATTAATTAGATCTTCATCAAATGCTGATGAAGCAAAAGCTAAATTAATTTCTGAATTTAAATTAAGTGAAATACAATCTAAGGCTATTGTTGAAATGCGTCTTAGACAGTTGACTGGACTCGAGCAGGATAAACTCAGAGGAGAGTTTGATGATTTAATGAAAACTATTAAGGATTTAAAAGATATTCTTGATAGTGAAACTAGAAGAATGGACATTATAAAGACAGAACTTCTAGAAATGAAAGAAAAATATGGTGACGAAAGAAGATCCGAGATTGAGTATGCTGGTGGTGACTTGAGTATGGAGGATATGATTCCAGATGAAAAAGTAGTCATTACTATTTCTAATGCAGGTTACATTAAAAGAACTCCTTTGGTTGAATATAAAACTCAAAATAGAGGAGGAGTTGGTCAACGAGGATCAACAACAAGAAATGAAGATTTCTTAGAACATTTATTTGTTGGTACAAATCATCAGTACATGTTGTTTTTTACTCAAAAAGGAAAATGTTTTTGGATGAGAGTTTTTGAAATTCCTGAGGGAAGTAAAACATCCAAAGGGAGGGCAATGCAAAATTTAATTAATATTGAGCAAGACGATGAGGTTAAAGCATTTATTTGTACTCAGGATCTTAAAGATGAAGATTATATCAATAGTCATTTTGTAATAATGGCAACCAAGAAAGGACAAGTTAAAAAAACCTCGTTGGAACAATATTCTAGACCAAGATCTAACGGAATTAATGCTATTACGATAAAAGATGATGATGAATTACTTGAAGCAAAGTTAACAACAGGTAATTCGCAGGTCTTAATAGCTGTTAAATCTGGAAAATGTATTCGTTTTGAAGAAAGTAAAACACGTCCTATGGGAAGAAACGCGTCAGGTGTCAGAGGTATTAGGCTGAAAGATCAAAACGATGAAGTAGTTGGGATGATTTCTGTTAATGATATGGATAGTGATATTTTGGTTGTTTCTGAAAATGGTTATGGTAAAAGATCCAGCTTAGAAGATTACAGAATGACAAACAGAGGAGGAAAAGGGGTTAAAACCATTTCTATAACTGAAAAAACAGGTGAGCTAGTAACTATCAAAAATGTGACAGATAATGATGATTTGATGATTATTAATAAATCTGGTATTGCTATTAGAATGGAAGTTTCTTCTCTAAGAGTCATGGGTCGAGCTACCCAAGGAGTTAAGTTAATTAACTTGAAAGAAGAAGATTCAATTGCAGCTGTTGCAAAAGTTGTCCATGATGAAGAAGATGTTTCCGATCTAGATGAAATAGATGTAATTGACCCGAAAGAAGAAAATGAAAAATAATTATTTAATAAATAACCCAATGAAAAAGATATTTTACACACTAATCTTAACAACATCAATTTTTGTTTTTGGACAAAAAAAAGAGTTAAAACAAGCTCAAAAACTTTTAGATCAAGAGTTTTACAATGAAGCTTTAAGTGTGCTTGATAATAATAAGGATTTAATATTAAACAGTGATAAAAAGTACCATGCTCAATATTATTTTTTAAATGGCTGGGCTTTAAAAGGTAGTTCAAGATACCTAGAAGCTCATAATTCATTAAGCAAATCTATAGAAATTGAGAGGTCTATGCGTCAAAAAAAATATATTGAAAATGCTAATATTTTGATGCAACAAGCTGAGGCAGATCTGGTTAATTCTGCAGTAGAAGATAACAAAAATGATGATTACGAAAGCGCATCAGTAAAACTCTATGATGCATACTTAATGAACCCTGACAAGGAAGATAATATAAATTATCTATACTTTTCAGCTTCAAGCGCCGTTAATTCAAAACTTTATGATACTGCTTTAGAATACTACCTTAAATTAAAAAATATGGGTTATACTGGTGTTGTTTCAGAGTACTTTGTAACTCCTGTTGAAACAAATGTGGAAGAAAAAGTTACCCAAACTGAATATAATTTATTTAAATCATCCAAAGATTATACAAATCAAAGGATTGGTAAAACTGAATCAAGACTTCCAGAAATTGTAAAAAATATAGCATTAATTTATGTTCAAAAAGGAGAAGTTGATTTAGCCATCTCTGCTATTAAAGAAGCAAGAGAAATTAACCCTGATGATATTAATTTATTGTTGTCTGAAGCTGATTTATATATTAAGTTGGGAGATAGAACAAAATTTAAGGAACTAATGCAATTAGCCGTAGAAAAAGATCCAAATAATGCAATTTTATATTACAATCTTGGAGTTATAAATGGAGAGCAAGGTGATCTTGAATTAGCAAAAGAATTTTATTTGAAAGCTCTTGAACTTGATAATACTTACACTGCTACATATTTAAATCTAGTTGGTTTAATTTTGGAGGGTGAAGGACCTATAGTTGAAGAAATGAATAAGTTAGTTACATCTAGAAAAAGGAGTGATTTAGATAAATATGATCAACTTGAAGAACAAAGAGTAGGTCTTTACAAAGAATGTTTACCTTATTTGGAAAAACTAATTGAAATAGATCCAAACAATATTGAAGCTATCAAAACTGCTAAAAACATCTATTATACAATCGATGATATTGATAAATTCAAGGAAATGAATACTAAATTACAGGAACTAGAAAATTAATAGTAAAAGGTTACTACTTTTTTTAGTTTGTGGGTAATCTTGTTGGTCTCTGTATTCAAGATTCCTTTTTTATTTATTTTATCAATTCTAATTCTTCCAAAAGCGTGAATAATTTTATCCCTATTGATAATTATCCCTACATGAGTTATTTTATTTTCCCCAAAAAAAACTAAATCACCCTCTTTTGCACAATTCAATTTAATTTCTTTTCCTTGTTGTGCTTGCTGGTATGCATCTCTTTTTAATTCAATATTATTAAGCTTGAAAACCATTTGGGTAAATCCAGAGCAATCAATTCCTGAGTTTGTTTTTCCTCCCCATAGATAGGGCGTGTTTAGATATTTTCTTGCTGTTTCTTCAATAGAGCAACCCTCGTTTTTAAAATCCTTTATTAATTTATGATTCAAAAAATCACAGTAACTAATTTTTGATCCAATACTAATTATCATTTTTCCAGAGGAGGTTTCAACCTCAGTTGAAATATTGTGTAAAAATTCTGTTTTTATTTTTTGTAATTTTTTAAAATCTTTTTCTGATATTTTTTTTAATTGAGAATAATTAATCCAACCATTGTAATTATCATCTAAAATTTCAACATAGTACCAGTTATCTTCTTCTTTTAATATGGTGAAAAGATCCCCATACAATAACTGACTTACTAGTTCAGATTTGCTTGTTTTTTCTTTTCTTAAGGGGATTATATTTAAGTGACATATTCCAAACACACATATAAAATTAATTTTTTAAAATAATAAAACAATTATTATATCAATTTTTATATTTGATACTAATTATGATAGTAAAACAACTTTATACCAAATGTCTTTCTCAAGGAGCTTATTATGTAGAAAGTAATGGAGAAGCAGCTGTAATTGATCCTCTAAGAGAGGTGTCAGAATATATTAATTTAGCAAAACTTTCAAATTCAAAAATTAAATACATTTTTGAAACGCATTTTCACGCTGACTTTATAAGTGGACATCTAACTTTATCAAAAAAAACTAATGCCCCAATTATTTTTGGTCCAAATGCTAAACCATCCTTTGAATCTATCATAGCTAAAGACAATGAAATTTTTAATATTGGTGATATCACTATCCAAGTTATTCATACACCAGGTCACACACTTGAGAGTACGTGCTATTTATTAAGAGACGAAAATAATGCTCAATATTGTTTATTTTCTGGAGATACTCTTTTTTTAGGAGATGTTGGTAGACCTGATTTAGCTCAAAAATCTATGAATATTTCTAAAGAAGACTTAGCCGGAATTTTATTTGACTCTATAAATAATAAAATCTCAGTTCTTGATGAAAATATTTTGATATATCCTGCTCACGGGGCTGGTTCAGCATGTGGAAAAAATATGATGAAAGAAACTGTTGACACTTTAGCTAATCAAAAGTTGGTAAATTATGCACTTAATGGCAAGTTGAATAAAGATGAATTTATAAATGAATTAACTAACGATTTGGCTGATCCACCTGAATACTTTCCCTCAAATGTAATGTTAAATCAGGATGGTTATGATGATTTTGATTCTATTTTAGAAAATAGTTTAAGATCAATATCAATTGAAGATTTTAAAAATTTAATGCAAAATGATGATACAATTATATTAGATGTTAGAGATCAAAAAGATTTTAAAAATGGATTTGTTCCTGGGTCTATATTTATTGGACTAAATGGAGCATTTGCCCCTTGGGTTGGCTCCATTATAAAAGACGTCAATAAAAAACTTTTGTTAGTTTGTGATCCTGATTCCGAAAAGGAAGCTATTATGAGATTATCAAGAGTTGGTTTTGATAATTGCTTAGGATTTTTAGAGGGTGGATTTTCAACTTGGTCTAATAATAATAGTTACGATACAATTGAATCTATCGATAGCGATAATTTAAGTATGATCGTAGATAAAGTAAAATTAATAGACGTTAGAAAATTAAGTGAAAGAGATAACGGTTTTTTATCCAGTTCTGTTTCTATTCCTCTTGATGAGTTTCAAGAAAAATTAGAACAAGTAAACAACAATGAAAAAAATTATATTCATTGTGCTGGAGGTTATAGAAGTATGATAGCTTGTTCTATTTTAAAAAGAAATGGATACAAATCTGTAGTAGATGTTAAAGGAGGATTCTCGGCAATAAGAAACTCAAATTTTAAAATACTGACGCATGAATAAAGTCTTAGTTTTATTACTTTTCCCGCTCTTAGTTTTTACTCAAGAAAAAGACTCTTTTTATGAACTAGTAAGCTATGACATATATAAAAATAAAATTAGTAGTAAAGATGCTCTTGTATTTGACGTAAGAACAACTGAAGAGTTTAATTTGGGTCACATTAAAGGTTCAATAAACATTGACTTTTATGATGAAAAGTTGTTTGTGAAATTTTTTCAAAAAATAAATAAAACAAAGCCAATATATATCTATTGTAGATCTGGAAATAGAAGTAAAAAATCTTCTGAAATATTAAAAGAAATTGGATTTGTTAAAGTTTATGATTTATTGGGAGGATATAAAAACTGGATAAAAAACAGTAATTAACTTCTAGTAGCTGAAATTACAAGTGTTCCTTTCCAATCGTCTTTTTCACCAACTCTCGAATATTCAACATTATTAAATCCAGCTTTAATAAATAAATTCTTCCATTCTTTTATGGGTAAAAGTGTCATTATGGAAACATTGGTTTTTTCTGGCCAATCGTGTGAAATGGTGTTCTCAAAATAAAAGTCAATTCCCATTATAAACTTACCATTTTCTTTTAACCAATTATCATAAATATTCTTTAGAACAACCAGTGGGTTTTTAAAATAATATAAAACTTCCATCGAATGAACTATTTCAACTTTTTCAGATGGTTTCCAAGTGGATAATTCATCACAATAATAATTGTTAATGCCATCAAGAGACTTAGCTTTTTCAATCATTTTTGTTGACCCGTCAATTCCAATTGCTTTCAAGCAATTACTGTTCTTAGAAACTTTTCTTACAACCCATCCGTTACCACATCCAGCATCTATAAATGAATAATTATTTGCATTGTTTAAAACTTGATTTAGCATTGCATTCACAGAATCACAATGATTTAATTCCATTCCATTATCTTTTCCATTATTTACCCATTCAGAAAATATTTCAATTGGAGATTTCTTATTCATATTCTTTTTCTGGTGAAAATTAAATAGGTTAAATAAAATAAAACTAAAATTATAACTTCCCAATTGACAATATAAAATGGCCAATCTCCAAAAACTAATGGGTTCTTAATTTGTGGCGCTTCATACAGATACATGTAATTTGAACCTTTCCCAATTAAAAAGTTTAATGGAAGAATTATAACCATCAATATATTTAGAATACCAAATGTTCTAAGCCATGAATATTTTGAAAGTTTATAATCTAAATTATAAAACATGTAGAGCGGAACTAGCATAATTATACTATGACTAACATAATAACTTATGTACATAAACCATCCTCCATCGTAATAGTTTAACTGAGGGGTTAAAATAGAAATAAAACCACCTAAAAAACCACAGTAAAACAGAAATTCAAAAACTTTCTTATTTAGTTTAAAAAATAGTATTGAAATTACTATCAAGTTAGAAAATGAACACAAATGAAGAGGTAAATCTTCCTCTAAATTCCAATTGTTATTCATTATGTCTATTATGTGATCATAACCTGTTTGACTAAGTGCAATTAAACTAATTAGTTTTAGAAAGAAAATATTTTTCGATTTGTTTAGGTTTCTACCTAGAATTAATATAGATACAAAAAGAAAAGCTGTTATTGAAATGTTTCTTAAACCCTCATAAGAATTAAAATCAATGATATAGTGAGGGTTTTGTAAAGCTTCAATTATCATTTTATTAAGTTAATTAAAAAAACTAGATTTTTAATTTTAATAATCTAGCATGTTTTGAACTACTTTCATCTTCAGATGATATCCAAAATGTATTCTTATTAATTATTTTGACTGCTTCAACCTGTGTTTTTCCAATAGGAATTTCATAGGTTTCGATTTCATGTTCTTTATTTTCTAATGAGAAATCTTTAATTAGAATCAAAAAATATTTTTTAAAATCAACGGTTGAAGTTAAGGCAAGCAATTTAAGTTGATTATTATAATCAGATCCAGTCACAATTGATTTGACATCAATTGATGAAATTTTTTTTGCCTCAAAATTTCCACTAGTTTTTGGTAGTGAATAAAGTTCTGTAATTTTTTTTAGTTTATTTTTTGTAAAAATTATTAAATCATCTTTGATAGAAACAATTCCCTCACCATCATACTGAGATTTACTGTATATCGTATTAAACTTTTTCTGTTCAGGATATAAAAAGTTTATTAATTCAACTGTTTCATCTGAAGACTTTTTAATTGGAATTTTAATTATTGATAAATTTTTTCTGGTATCAAAATTGTTACCCATATTAGCAATATATATAAACTCATCATCTTTTGTAATATCTTCCCAATCATTGTTCTTAACACCTTTAATCTTTCTAGTTTCAACTATTTTTCCTTTTTTATCTATATAATACAACGCTGGCTCACCACCTGAGTCATTGTGAGTAATCAATATATTGTCTATAATTTCTAAACCAGATGTTTCTTCAATTGTTTTAGAAAGAGGATGGTCTTCTAAAATTTGCTGACATATTAAGTTTTGTGATAGAACAAGTAAAATAAAATAGAGTTTATTTTTCATTAAATAGTTGATTTTAAGTCAAATTAATAATTATGATGATACTTAATCTATAATTACCTGATTTTTAAAGTTGGTAAATAATAATTCTAAGTCTTTATTATTTCTGATTGAAATTTTATTTGATTTCATGAAAGATTTAACCTGTTTTTGACTAGATTTTTCAAACAATGCTATAACTGCTTTTTTAGTCATTTTAATTTGACTTATTTTATTTCCAATAACTAGATTAAACATATTAGCTTTTCTGTATCTTAAATTAGGTTTTTCTTCAATTCCAGGTTGATAATTAGGTTCAATCGCTTCAACATAATGTGATTTTAAAATTGAAAATTTATCATTATTGGTAATTTCTTCATAAAATTTCGAATTAAATACAATAAATTTATGATCAGCAAAAACTACAGATTCAACTTTATCAGACGTAAGATTATAAAAATCTTCACCACTTTTAAATTCAAAATACTCTTTTCTTAAGTTATAGTTTACTTTAATTCTTAAAGCCCTTTCTGAGTCAGATAACTTTATGTTAGCATTATTGGGTGATTTAAAAAAATAAAAAGATCCATCAATCTCACCTGAACTTTCAATTTTTTCTATATTAACTTCATTAATTATATTTTGAAGTAATGCTATTGAGTTTGTAACATTTCCTTGAGAATTTTGACCAATTAGAAGACTGATAGGAAATATTAATAATAATATTATAATTTTACTTTTCATACAGCCAAGATAATAAAACTCATCTATAAATTTTATGTCTCAAATTAAATTCCTTTTTTCAATTTTATTTTTAATTTTTTTTACATCATGTATTGATTCTAAAGTGAAAAAAATAGATTTTTTTGAAATAGACAGAGATAAGTATTCAAATAAACTAGAAGGGTTTTGGCTAGGTCAGTCAATTGCGAATTGGACTGGTTTAATAACTGAGATGGACAAGATTGGAAATATCGGTGAAATCAAAACTGGAGAATTTTATACAGGAGATGATTGGGGTGGCAAAGATCAGCCAAGTATCTGGACCTCTGAAACTTCAAACGATGAAATAAATTTTGTTTTCAGAGAAAATGGTGAAATGTGGGGGTCTGACGATGATACCGATATTGAATATATGTATCAAGAATTATTATACAACTCTAAAGAAATAGTACTCAGTCCTCAAAAAATAAGAGATGCATGGATTAAACATATAAAATTGGAGGAAGAAAATTTTCTTTGGGTTTCAAATCAAAAAGCTTTTGACTTGATGAATAATGGGGTTTTACCACCACAAACAAGCGATCCAACATTAAATGAACATTATGATATGATTGATGCTCAGTTAACAACAGAAATTTTTGGTTTACTATCTCCAATAAATTATAAAAACGCATTAAAAATGTCTAATTTGCCCATAAGAACAACAGCACGAGGTGATGCAGCATTAATTTCAGAGTTTTATGTTATAATCCACTCTCTGGCCTCCACAATAGATCTCAATGAACCATTAGATAAAGAATTAATCCGCATTTCAGATTTTGCAAGTTCAATACTTGATAAAAACTCTTATTCATTTCCAATGTATGAATTTGTAAAATCAAAGTTTAAGTCAGGAATTACTTGGGAACAAACACGGGATTCAATTTACCAAAGATATCAAGTTGACCAAAAAGATGGATATGATATTACATCTAGAAATTTGTATTGTAACGGATGTTTTGCTTCAGGAATTAATTTTGCTGCTAGTCTTGTAAGTTATTTCTATGGAAAGGGGAACTTTAAAGAGACCATTAAAATAGCAACTCTGTCTGGTTGGGATTCAGATAATCCTGCCTCAACATGGGGAGGATTGTTAGGTTTTATTCATGGTAAAGATAAAATTGAAAAAATATTCAATAAATCTATGTCTTCTACTTATAATATTCACCGGACTAGGCAAAATTTTAAAAACAATGGAATAGATGATTTTAGAAATATGTCTATAAAAGGAATCGAAATAGTGGATAATGTAGTTAAAAAAACAGGCGGAATTGTTGATCAAACAAATAATAAATGGATAATTAAAAATTAATTAGAGATACCTTTCTAATAAAGTTTTAGTTTTATTAATTCCTTCATATTCTCCCGTAATTAATCCTTCGTATTCAATTCCATAATAACCATCGTAATTAAATTCTTTTGTTATGTCAATAATTCTTTCGAAGTCTATGGTTTTTTCTTCACCATTGGAATTAAAATCATAGGATTTGGCACTAACAGCCTTTGCATAAGGCATTAGTTCTTTCATTCCCTGATATTTATCGTATTCATTAATACATTGACTAAAATAATTTTCAGGGTCAATTTTTTCAATACAAAAGTTTCCAAAGTCAGGGAGAGTTCCACAATTATCTAAATTTACATTTTTCATCACTTTAGCTAAATAACTTGCATTTGAGCTAAGACCACCATGATTTTCTACAATAATGTTAATTTTATCTTTTTTTGCAATTAAGCAAAGCTGAGTTAAAGATTTTGAAGAATATTCAATCCATTTATCCTTATTTTTTTCTCCATTTAAATTAACTCTGATTGAGTGGCATCCTAATTCATATGCCATTTCAATCCATTTTTTATGGTTATCAATAGATTTTTGTCTTTTGTTTTTGTTTTTAGAAGCCAAATCACCTTCGCCATCTACCATTATTAAAAGATTCTTAATTCCGTTATTTTTAGAATTGTTTAGAAGTCTTTTAGTAACTTTTTTAATTGGCTTTGTTTCTAATTCGTTCCAGTATAATGAGGATACATATTCGACCGCATCAAATCCAATTTCACGAGCTTTTAATGAAAAGTCAAATGGAGAGAGTGTTTGATTTATTTTTATTGCCCTGTGAAGAGACCACTGAGCTAAAGAAATTTTTTTTCTTGCAATTTGAGGACCACTAAATGCTAACCCCAATGTTCCTAGTGCTACTATATGATTAAAATCTCTTCTTTTCATTTATAAATTAATTTTCAATTTTCTTTCTGTTGTCTTCAGAATTAGTATCTATTAGTTTGTTGTACGGATCAATACCAACTTCCTTTGGTTCTTTGTCAACAATAATAGATATTTTATTATAAATCGAAGAAATCTTGTGTTTTTTAAGATATAATTCGGTTTCGTTTTCATCATCGTCCTCTCCAAATACTCCAATATCAATATAGTCTTCTAAAAAAACAGAATACTCGGGCTTTTTCATATCATCTGTTTGATATATTATTGAATCTTTTTCTCTTTTTCCATAAAATGCTCTTCCTTTTTCATCGTTTCGATATTTACTGACTTTAAACTCAATATCAACTTTATATTTTCCATTATCTAATTTTTCAGATTTAGTTTCAACAACTCTATTTTGATATAGAGTAATTGTTTCAAACATATCATCAAGTAAATAACTTAGAGAATCAGGTGTAACTTCTTTGATGTGATTAAGTAAATCTATAGAGGTTGTGTATGGTGGTTCTTGAAAAGCAACTTTTTTAACATATTTGCTTAAGGCTTTATTTAAAGTTTTTTCACCAATGTAATCACTTAGAGCATAAAATACTAAAGATCCTTTTTGGTAATGAATGTAACCTTGTCCATCATTATACATAAGTGCATTTTCTCTCTTTCTTTCAAAAGTTCTGGAGGTAAGGTATTCATCAAGAGATCTTTTTAAGAATTTTCGCATTTTTTTCTTTCCGTTGACCTGTTCGATTACTTTTAATGTAACATACTCAGAAAGACTTTCTGAAAGCATAGTAGCGCCTAGCACATCAGCTCCTATAACTTGATGTGCCCACCACTGATGAGCAACTTCGTGAACACTAACAAAGAAAGCGTAGTCATTTCCTCCTTCTTCTGAATCATCAACTTTTGCTATAAAGCCAATGTCTTCAGAAAACGGAACAGTATTAGGGAAGGATTGAGCAAATCCACCTGATGTTCTAGGAAATTCAATAATCCTTAGTTGTCTATGTTGATATGGACTAAAGTTGGTAGAACAGTATTCTAGCGCTGCTTTCATGCCTTTCATCATCCTATCTAAATTATAGTCATGATCTTTATGGTAGTAAATTTCAAGTTTTACATCGTTCCACTGATCTTGTATAACCTCATATTTCGCTGAGTTAAATGCATAGAAATTTAGAATTTTACTATCCATTTTATAGTGAAAATATCTTCTGTCTCCATCAATCCATTCCTTTTGAAGATAACCTGGAGCAATAGCAATTTGATCTTTTGAGGTACTAACAGTAGCTTCAAAGTCAATCCAATCTGCATCTTTTGATATATAAGTATTTCCTAAAGCGGTGGAATCTGAGGGATGAGGCTTTAATTTATTTGGAGGAAGGTCATACTTCTCTCTGGTTTTATCATCTGTAAGTTCTCCGCCAGGATACCCAAAAGTTGGAAAAAGTCTGTTGTTTATAAATGTACCATTACTTACAACTGAGGAATTTTTTCTAATATTTGTATTTGGTTTGTTTTTCACTGAAAATGATAATTTTAAACTATCACCTGGATACAAAGGTTTTTTTAATCTATATATGTCAAAATTATATAGAGTGTCTTCTAAAACAAGATCTGTTTCTTTATCAAATTCAAAGGTACTGATAGCGTCGTTGTGGTCTAAAAACAAACTATCTATTACATTGGATGTTTTATTTACCATAGAATAAGTTCCGCTAGCATCAGCATCTAATGTTCCAGGATATATATTTACATCTACATTTACTGAAACTATTCTTGGTTGATCATAATTTTCATATTTTTTATATTTCTTTTCCCATTCAACAGTTTCTAGTTCTCTTTCTTTTGATGATGTTCTTTCATTTAAAACATTTGTCTCATAATAAACATATCCTCCTGAGCTTAAAAATATCAGCATGAATAAGGCTAAAAATTTGGGATATTTTCCTTTAAATCTTGATCCAGCTATTGATATTCTTTCTCTAAAATTAGATGGTAAACCTCTAAAATAGAATAAGTATGTTAAGATGTAAAATACTAAACCTAGTGATAGCCAATATATTTTGTAAAGGAAAAATCTATTAAGTGAACTTCCATAACCGTCCATATCTGAGTATGAAAATCCAGTTCCCATGTTGTATTTAAAAATAGATTGTTCAACTCCTGCTAAGCTCAGCAGAGGTATTCCGATAAAAAGAACGATCATTATAAAAAAACCAACAAGTCTTTCAGTTGTTAATGTAATAATTAGAAATGAAAGGAGTGCCCATATCACGTATGATACAAGAGATAAGATAATTAATTCATATAGATAGTGACCTATTTCAAAATCATAATATCCGCTGTAAGTTTGAAATAATATTCCTGAAATCATTACAAGGGAAAGTAAAACCAATTGCATTTTTACAATGGCTATAAACTTAGAACCAAGAAAAATCCAATTTGGTGTGGGAGTAGTATCTATTAACTGATTTATATTTGAGTTTCTTGATCTGTGTAATAAATTTGAAGCAAATAAAAATGTGGAAACATTTATAAATAAAGTAAAGGTAGCTCCTGCCTGTAGCATTTTCCATGTCCTTGGATATGTTGGAGTTCCAAATACATTTCCAAGCTCTGATAATCCAATGAGGTTAAATAATAAAGCAAGAATTACAATAATAACAAATGACCAATTTCTGATGATGTATTGAAAATCAATATTTGATAAACTCCAAAGTTTTTTTAAATCATTTTTTATACTAAAATCTAGTGTGAGTTTTGGAAGATTGATTTTAGTTATTCCTCCAAAATTAGATTTCGTTAATCTCTTAGAGTCTTTTTTGCTGAACGAGAAAGTAAAAGCGTTCTGACTGAAGCTAAAAATTTTATAAATAGACAATAGAACAAATGATCCAAATGCAATAAAAATTAATCTATTGTAAATAACTAGCTCGGCAAGTGGTAAGTACAATTCGTTTTGCTCTGAAACCGTCCAATATCTTGTGTAGTAGTTTGATGCTGAAAGACCAGAAGGATCAAATAGGGCTGCAATAAATCTATTGTCAGGGTTTGAAAAAAGTCCTTCAAGCAATGCTTCAATGATTACTATTATAATGACACTTATAAATCCAACATATACATTTCTTGTAAACGTAACTACTCCAAAAATTATTGAACTGTAAAAAAAGAGGTTTGGAAGAATTACTATAAAATAAGCGTCTAAATATGATTTTAAATCAAAAGGATTAACAATATCTTGGTTGGTGCCAGGAAGTGTAAAACCAAGAGAAACTGCTATAAAAATAGCTAGTATTACTATGTTTACTATAAAAAATCCACTTAAAAACTTTGCCGCTAAATATTGAAATTTTGAAAATGGATAAGAGTAGAGTATCGTATGCATTTCAGATTCATAATCCCTACTTATAGTTGACCCAATAATAGATGGATAAAAGAATATTAAAATGGATGCTGGTGCTGCAAATGCACCCAAAACAGCTAATGGAGAATTTACAATTTTTGAAGATCCAGTTGTTACTGTAATGGCGTCAAATATTCCAGCAGAGGCAGCAGAAATAAGCATACCAAGCATAAAAAATACAACAGTATATATATAAAAAGCAGGTCTATTGAACCAATATTTGATTTCGTTTAAAAAGATATTTAAGAACATGTATATGCTGTTTAGGAATTATTATTTTGATCTTCTTTTAGTGCAATAAAATAGACATCGTCCAATTGAGGATCAGCTTTTTTAAACCCTGTCCCTGGACTTTTTTCAGAGAAAACTCTTATCGTTAGAGAATTATCAATATTATAATTTGATGATAAAATATTAAATTCTTTTTCTGCATCTTCAAGATTTTCTCTTGAGACTGATTTAGTCCAAATTTTATTTTTTATCTCTTTAGTTGATTCTTCAGGCTTAATATGTTTTAATATTCTTCCGCCATTTAAAATTGCCATGTCGTTACAAAGTTCTTTAACATCGTCAACAATGTGAGTTGAAAAAATAACTGTGCTATTTGTCCCAACTTCTCTCAGGACATTTAAAAACCGTTGTCTTTCAGCTGGGTCTAATCCAGCAGTTGGTTCATCTACTATGATTAATTTTGGGTTGTTTAGTAGTAATTGTGCAATTCCAAATCTTTGTTTCATACCTCCAGAATATCCAGAAACATATTTTTTCTTTACATCTGTAAGATTTGTAATGTCAAGTAGTTCGTCAATCAGCTTTTTTCTTTCATCTTTATTTGAAATTCCTTTAAGTTTTGCAAAATAGTTTAATAATTTTTCTGCAGACATGTTTGGATAAACACCAAAAGATTGAGGTAAATAACCTAAAGTTTTTCTTAGTGATATTTTATCTTCAATAACATCGATATCGTTAAACTCTATTGATCCAGTATCAGGAGATTGAAGTGTAGCAATTGTTCTCATAAGTGTTGATTTCCCAGCTCCATTTGGTCCAAGTAAACCAAACATTCCTTTCCCAATTTCTAAACTTAAATCGTCTAATGCTTTTACTTTATTAGTGTATGTCTTTGATAAATTTTTGATTACTAAACTCATAATTTTGCTAATTTTTTAAAAATGCTAAGATATCATTAATATTTAACATACTTATTTGAATGTTTTATGTCTTTTCAAAATAAAATGAATTTCATTACATTTAAAGAAAAGCTAATATGATTCAATCCTATAAACAGAAAGTTTTACTTGAAGATAAATACGATTCAATAATTGTTGGTTCTGGAATTGGAAGTTTATGCACAGCTGCTTTACTTTCAAAAGAAGGAAAAAAAGTGCTTGTTTTAGAACGCCATTATACTGCTGGTGGATTTACTCATGTATTTAAAAGAAAAGGCTATGAATGGGATGTTGGGATACATTATATAGGAGAAGTTCAGAATCCAAATGCTCCAATAAGAAAAATGTTTGATTACATCACTAATAACAAATTAAAGTGGTCAGACATGGGCGAAATTTATGATAAAATCATTATTGGAGATAAGCATTACGACTTTGTAAAAGGTGTAAAAAACTTTAAATCAAAAATGTATGAGTATTTTCCAAATGAGAAAAATGCTATTGATAATTATGTTGAATTAGTTTACAAGAGCAATAAGTCAATGAAAAAGTTCTATATGGATAAATCATTGCCAGGTTTGCTAAGTAAATTGTTTGGTTTCTTTTTAAGAAAAGATTATTTAAAATTTTCAGGAAAAACAACTTATGAAGTTTTAAGTTCATTAACTAAAAATGAAGAATTAAT
This sequence comes from uncultured Bacteroidota bacterium, assembly GCA_902559035.1. Lineage (GTDB taxonomy): Bacteria > Bacteroidota > Bacteroidia > Flavobacteriales > Flavobacteriaceae > MAG-121220-bin8. Next base: position 28,650 of record CACEGG010000006.1, on the reverse strand, counting down.
TAAAGTTTTAACTGGTCAATATGGTGATTATGGTCTTCCACCAAGACAAAGTAGTTTTGCTATGCATGCCAGTGTAGCAAAGCATTATTTTAATGGTGGAAGTTTTCCAATTGGTGGGTCCTCGGAAATTGCCAAATCAATTGATAAAGTAATTGAAAAATCTGGTGGAACAATTTTAGTTAATGCTGAGGCAAAAGAAATTATAATTGAAAACAACAAAGCTATTGGAGTCGAAATGTATGATGGTAAGAAGTTCTTTTCTAATTTAATCATAAGTGGAACAGGTGTTTTTCAAACTTATAATCATCTTATTCCTAAAGATTTGAGTTATAAACATGGTTTTAATTTGAATTTAAATAAAGTAAAACCCTCAGTTGCTCATGGTTGTTTATATATTGGATTAAATGGAACTTCTGAAGAACTTGATCTTCCTAAAAATAATCTATGGATTTACCCCGATAATATTGATCACGATACTGCAGTTGAAAATTACTTAAACGACAACGATTCTGATTTTCCTCTTGTATACATATCATTTGCATCATCAAAAGACCCTACATGGCAATCTCGATATCCTGGTAAAAGCACTATTGATGTAATAACATTATTACCTTACGAAAACTTTACAAAATGGGAGGGAAGTAGATGGATGAAAAGAGGAGATGAATATAACAATTTGAAAGAAAAAATATCACAACGCCTTCTAAAACACTTATACGATCAACTTCCTCAGTTGAAAGGAAAAATAGATACCTATGAGCTGTCTAGTCCTTTAACCACTAAAAACTTTGTCAATTACAGCAAAGGCGAATTATATGGACTCGATCACACTCCATCTAGATTCAATCAAAAATTTTTAAGACCTAAAACTCCAATTAAAAACTTTTATTTAACTGGTCAAGATATTGTTTCAGCCGGAGTAGGTGGTGCTCTATTTTCGGGACTTATTACAGCAGCCTCAATTACGGGAATTAATTTTATGAAAAAAATATATAAAAAAGAGGACTAAACACGCCCTCTTTTTTATTTTTCTACAAAATTTATTTTTGAGATGTAGCTAACTCAGCATCAAGCAAAGTAGGGTCGAAAAAGTGATAAACATCTACAATTTTTTCATTTTCAAATCTGAATGCGTGATGTACCGGTATTTGAATCTCATTTCCAGTAATTTTCCCTGTTGCAGTCCAATAGAACCATGCCAAAGACCAAACACTTCCATTATCATAAGTTGCAGTTGTTACATTGGTTGGTTGAATTTTACTATTAGAAATATCATCAAATAATGAGTGATGTAAAGCGGCTGCTCCAACCCATTCTTCTTTAGAAACTTTGTTTGAATTGAAATAAAAATTTCCATCATCAGCCATCAGAGATGCAGAATCCTCAAATTTATTAGCAATATAATTATCCATAAGTTCTCTGGTTAGCATGGATTCTTTACTTGAATCACTGGTTAAACCAGACCATCCACCAAATTCCATATTTGGTTCAATTTTTTTTGAATTTTCAGATTCACACGAAATTAAAAACCCAAAAATAAACGTTAATAAAATTAATTTTTTCATATCATAAATTTTTAATTAATATATATAAAACTTATTATATGAATACCAATTTATTCTACTAATTTTGAAACAATAAATATTAGTCAATATGAAAATTTCAATGGATTATGTCAATGACAATACTTTTAAAGTGCAAAATCAGTCAAATAATGAACTTTTGATAGATATGTGTGATCTTGACAAAAAAAACCATCTTTCTCCAATGGAACTATTATTATCTGCAGTCACCTCATGTGCTGCTGTAGAAATAGTTTCTATGATAAAAAAAAGAAAAAGAGATTTTAAAAATATTTTAGCTAAAACTAATGGAACAAGAGTTGATACATCACCAAGATATTTTTCTTCAATTGATATTAAATATTTTATTTACTCAGACGATTTAACAAATAATGAGGCAGAAAGATATATTTCTCTGTCATTAGAAAAATATTGTTCTGTAGGGTCAACTATCAATGATAAAACTACAATTAATCATAGTTTTGAAATAATAAGATAATTTCACTGAGACAGAGTTTTGTGCATAAAGTCTTTCGCAAATTTAAAAGATTTATTTCTTGCTTTTTTGTTTCCTCCAATAGTTACTCCTCGTTCAACACAGAAAAGAAATCCTATTTTTTGCAAAAAAGGATTTGTCATAGGAATATTTAGATAATTCATCAAAATATCACCGTCTGTATTTACATCAAACATACAATCCTTAAAGCTATATCCATTTTCATTAAACTCTAATTCTCCTTCTCTATCAAAACCGTGATGCGAGTTTTCATAAATTGTAATATTTACATTAGATTTAGCTAGTTTTTTTACAAATTCATCACAAGGTTTAGCAGGAGTCCAGTCATCAAGTTCGCCGATTAAAATATGTATTGGAGAATCACTAAAGCTCATTTCCTCAAAATCAAAAAAACAAGGCGGGTAAAAAGCTAAATGAGATGCGAAGTTTACTGATTGTCCTAAGGCTTTGATTATTGGTTTCCAAGCAGAAAATAATGTAACACCTCCTCCTAAGCTCCAACCAGTAATTGAAATTTTATCTTTATCTATCAAAGGGTGTTTTGATAATTTCTCCAACGCTTTATATGCATCAAATACCATTGCTGCTACAGTTACTTGATTTTGTTTTCCAACAGTCGACTTAATATTTCTACTTTTAAAACTATTTAATTCGAAGGTAGCATATCCTAAATCTTGATACATTTTTAAATAGTCGTAATGGTGATTTTTCCATCCCTCACTTCCAGCAACTCCAATAATCAATGGATATTTTTTATTCGGGTTTAAAGTATCTGTGGGAACTACTAATTGACCAAATACATCCTGCTTTTGAAATTCAGAATTTGATATAATTTCACTAAAACTGTAAGGGTTTGAGCTTGTGAAAATAATTTTTTCTGAAAAGCTTTGCGACCAAGTTAAATAAGTAAAGAAGAAAAATATAAAGAAATAATTTGATATTAAGTTATTCATTTTTAAAATTTAATTAATTTTTTCAATTATACTTATAATATTATTAAAGTTGACCTCATCACCAACTTTTTTTCCTAGATATTCTTTAGCTATTGGCGTTTTTGGAGATACACAATAAATTATGTTTGACTCATTCTCATATAATTTACAGGATATTGAAATGAAATAATTGCTATTACTTGTATAAACTATTGAACCTTGAGATACTTTTGAATTACTTACTTTGATAGATTTTATTGAAAGTAGTTGTTTTTTTAGATTTTCAATTTCTTTAATTTGTTTACTGTTTTTTTCTCTTTCAATTTGAATCATTGCTCTCGAGGTTTCATATTTATCTCCAGAACTACTTTTTGTTTCTTCATTTAAAGATTTTAACAATTCTTTATCAATTTTTAAATAATTCTTTAATTTAAAATTTATGTTGTTTTCACAATGATCAAATAATAAATCTCGTATACTTCTCATTTTGAAGATTTATAAAGTCCAAGTTCAGAAACCAAAGGTGTATCCTTTGAATCAACAATTGTAAACCTTAATTCTTTAATTATTGTAGGTTTAAATTTTATTAACCTTTTCATCCCAATTGTTGTTCCTTTTTCGATTGTAACCCACTTTTCATTTACTTTTATTTCGAATATAAATTCTTTAATTCTTTGTCCAAGATTAATGTTCTCAGAGATTTCAAAAACATCGACTAATTTTTCAGTGTCAAGAGAAATATAAATTATATTATTTTCATTTGATTTAAAAGGACAAAATGTATCAATATCTCTGTCAACAATCTTGTTAATTGGATGACTTTTATTATTGAAAAACAAGTTAGATTTCTTTATTAAATTATTTTTAAAAGTATTTTTAATAAATTGATTTAGCTCTAGCATTCGTTGAGCATCATTTTCATGAATTAGTCCTCTTTTATCAACAGGAATATTTAATAATAAAGAACTATTTAAACCAATTGAATTAAAATAAATATCAATTAATTTGTCTAGAGACTTAACTTTATCATCTTCCTCAGGGTGATAATACCATCCAGGTCTTATAGAAACATCTGTTTCTGTTGGGATAAAATGAGTTCCAAATTCTTGGCCAGATGAAAATTTGTAATAGTCAGGCATACCACCATACAAGCTGTCACGATAAATATTTGACCAAGTAGTTTTACTCGCATACCCCTTTTCATTACCAACCCATCTTACATCAAGTCCAGCATCACTAAAAATAACAGCATTTGGTTGTAGTTTTCTAATTATTTTATGGGTATTGGGCCAGTCATAATAAGTTTTTTTATCAACCTTTCTAACTTCATTAGCTCCTCCGTAATATCCACTCCCTCCATTAGCACCATCAAACCAAACTTCAAAAATTTCTCCGTAATTAGTTAAAAGTTCAGTTAATTGATTTCTAAAGTATGTAATGTAATTTTGTGTACCATATTCTGGATGATTCCTGTCCCATGGAGATAAGTATATTCCTAGTTTTAAGTTGTATTTATTACATGATTTTTCCAAATCTTTTATCAAATCTCCCTTACCATTTTTCCATGGGCTATTTTTAACTGAATGATCAGTAAATTTACTTGGCCACAGTGAAAATCCATCATGATGTTTTGCAGTTATTATTATTCCTTTCATCCCTGACTCTTTAATTGTTCTAGCCCATTGGTCTGTATCAAGTTCCGAGGGACTGAAAGTAGATGGTGATTCATCTCCATATCCCCATTCCATATTTGTGAATGTATTCATGTTAAAATGAATAAATGCGTAGTATTCCATTTCTTGCCAAATTTTTTGACGTTCTGTTGGAACGGGGTCTACGGGCTTATATGAATGATTACAAGAGTAAAGAATTAAAACAATTAATATTAAAATATTTTTCACTCCATTAATTTAGGATTTTTATTTTATTAACTTAGATGAATATCTAATTAAAATGTCAAAAATATTAGTTACAGGAGGTTTAGGATATATTGGAAGTCATACAGTAGTTGAACTAGTAAATAAAGGTTATGAAGTTGTTATAGTTGATGATTTGTCAAACTCCTCATTATGTGTTCTTGACGGAATAAATAAAACATGTAATAAATCAGTAAAATTTGAAAAGTTAGATTTAAGAAATATAAAATTTACAAAAGACTTTATTGAAAATAATAAAGATATCGATGGAGTAATTCATTTTGCAGCATCAAAAGCTGTTGGAGAAAGTATTGAAAACCCATTAAAATACTATTCTAATAACCTTTTTTCCTTAATTAATCTTTCAGAAGCTTTAAAAGATTTAAATAAGCCAATAAAATTTATTTTTAGTTCATCTGCTACTGTCTATGGTGATCCTGAAATTTTACCTATAACTGAGAATGAATCAATTAAAGTGGCTGAATCACCCTATGGAAATACTAAACAAATAGGAGAGGAGATATTATATGATTTGACTCAATCAAACTCAGATTTTAAGGTGATTAGTCTAAGATATTTTAATCCCATTGGAGCCCATATATCCGCAGAAATTGGTGAACTTCCAATAGGGATTCCTCAAAATTTAGTTCCCTTTATTACTCAAACTGCTATTGGTAAAAGAAAAGAATTAGTTGTTTTTGGTGATGATTATCCAACAAAAGACGGATCGTGTATTAGAGATTTTATTCATGTGGTTGATTTAGCAAATGCTCATATTAAATCATTAGAATATTTAAATAAAATTACTAAACCTAATTTTTATGATACTTTTAATATTGGTACAGGTCATGGGTCTTCTGTTTTTGACCTAATCAATTCTTTTGAAATAGTTACTAATCAAAAATTAAAATATAAAGTTGGAAAAAGACGAAAAGGAGATGTTGGAGAATGTTATGCCAATGTAAACAAAGCCAATAAAATTTTAAATTGGAAATCTAAATTATCAATTGAAGATTCACTTTTATCGGCTTGGAATTGGGAAAAAAAAATAAATAATGAAAAATTATAACAGAAGAAATTTTATTAAAAAATCTAGTCTTGGCGCAATTGCTGCATCCACACTTAGTCTTAGTTGTCAGGAAAATATTTCAAGACCATCCTATGGGAAATATATGGGAGATTATGCTGATAAACCTTATGATAACATTAAAGCCGCTTTTATTGGTCTTGGAGCTAGAGGACCTGGGCACTTGAAGAATTTTTCTACTTTAGAAAACACTCAGGTTGTTGCTTTATGTGATTTGTATGAGGATAATGTAAAAAGAGAATACAAAAGATTAAAAAAATATAATAATTTTTCTAATGATGTAAAGTTATATTGGGGGGATGAAAACAATTGGAAAAAAATGTTAAAAGAAACTAATCCTGATATAGTTTTTATATGTACGAATTGGAAAAATCATGCTCCAATGGTTATCCAAACTATGTTGGATGGTGCTCATGCTTTTTGTGAAGTCCCATTAGCCATATCCACTAAGGAAATGTGGGATATAGTCAACACTTCAGAATTGACTCAAAAACATTGTATGATGATGGAGAATGTTAATTATGGTCGTGAAGAATTGATGTATTTGAATATGTGTAGGCAGGGTGTTATTGGAGAATTATTACATGCAGAAGCAGCTTATATACATGAATTGAGATTTCAAATGTTTCAAGAGGAAAGAGGAACAGGTTCTTGGAGAACAAATCATTATGCTGAGGGAAAAGGTAATTTATACCCCACTCATGGATTAGGTCCTGTCGCACAATATATGAATATAGCAAGAAAAGAAGATAACTTTAAAACTATTGTCTCTTACTCTACTCCCTCAATTGGTCGACAATCATATGCAATAAAGAATTTCGATAAAAACCATAAGTGGAATAAATTAGATTACCAAAATGGAGATTTAAACACTTCAATAATTAAAACACATTTAGGTAGAACTATCCTTGTTCAATGGGATGAAACTAGTCCTAGGCCTTATACTAGACATAATTTAATTCAAGGTTCAAAGGGAACTTTAACAGGTTTCCCAACGAGAATTGCATTAGAAGGAGGATTTGAGGGTATTATAAAGGATCATCATTCTTGGATTCAAGGGAAGGATTTAGAAGTATTGTTTGATAAATATGATCATCCGTTATATAAAAGATTAAATTCTAAAACAAAAAAATCTGGTCACGGTGGAATGGATGGAATAATGATGTATAGAATTGTTGAATGTTTAAAAAATGGTTTACCTCTTGATCAAAATGTATATGAAGGTTGCTTTTGGAGTGCAGTAACTCCACTTAGTGCAAAATCAATAGATGAGGATGGTACGCCACAAGAATTCCCTGATTTTACAAGAGGAATGTGGAAACAAACTTCACCTCTTAATATTATTGTTTAAAATGATCAATGATTCATTAATTATTCTGGCAGCTGGACTTTCATCCAGAATGAAAAAATCAGTTGCGAGCAATAATCTGAGTGAAAATTCAATAATTCAAGCCAATAAAATTGAAAAAGGGTTAATTGGTATAGGTGAAGAAGGAAAACCGTTAATTCATTACTTATTGTTCAATGCTAAATCTGCAGGATTTAAGAAGATTTATTTTGTAATTGGAGAAAATTCATCAAGTTTTAAAAATTACTTTTCTAAAAACTCATATCCTGGTTTAACTTTTTATTTTGCTACACAGTATTTAGAGAAAGGTAGAGTTAAGCCATCAGGAACTGCAGATGCTCTATTTCAAGTACTGTTTCAATTTAAGGAGCTAAGGAGTAAAGATTTCTGTGTTTGTAATAGCGATAATTTATATTCTGTTTCTGCATTTAAAAAAATAAGGCTAACAAATGCTTTAAATGCTTTCATTTCTTACGATAAAAATTATTTGAAATTTAGTAATGAAAAAATTAGTTCATTTTCCATTTTACGATTAAATAATCAAAATTTTTTATTAGATATAATAGAAAAGCCTAATTCATTACAAATAAATAAGTTTCAGGATTCTAAGGGAATAACAAGAGTAAGCATGAATCTTTTTAAATTTAATGGTATAATATTTTATGAGTATCTAAAAAACTGTCCTTTCAATGAGGTTAGAAATGAAAAAGAGTTACCAACAGCTGTTTTAAATTTAGCTAAAAGCATATCAAAATCTGTTTTAGGAATTGCTCATGCTGAGCATGTTCCAGATTTAACTTCAAAAAAAGATATAGAAATTTTAAGTAAAATAATTGAAAGTAATTACTTCAAAAAATGATATTCCCAGGGATTAAGTGAGTTTTTTTTAAGTGATATCATTTTATCACTATTCAAACTTTTTAAAGTTTCACTAAATTCAGTATTTATTTCTTGAGATTCTTCGGACAGGTTGGCCACAAAGTACATTGAATCATTATTTTTAGTTCTTTTGTAACAAATTAGGTTTTTATTATTCGTTTCTATTATTTCAAACTTAATTTCCGAATCAATGTCTAGAAGATTGTTTTCTTTTTTTAAAGAATTAAGATTTGAATAAAACTCATAAAAATCTGATTGTTTCTTAGTTATAAAATCTTTTTCAAAAAACTCTAACCTTTTATTTAGGCCATATTCTTGACCATTATAAATAAGTGGTATACCTGGCAAAAAGTATGTTAAAGCAGCAAATGTTTTTGCACCATCACCATATCTGTCGAACACAGTTCCTGCCCAAGTATTTTCATCATGATTTGAGGTAAAATTCATAAGTACATGCTTGGAGCTATAGTCGTTTAAATTTCTATTTATATTAATTTTTAAATCTTCTGAATTATTTTCTTTTTTATAAATTTTATTTAATACATGATGACCTGACCAATTATAACTCATATCAAATAATTCTATTAATTCAAATCCTCCTGTATGATATCCATCAGATTCAGCCAGCATTAATACATTTTTGATCTTTTTTAATCTTTCAATTGATTTTTTCCAGAAAGAGGCAGGGCAACTATGTGCTGCATCAAGTCTATAACCATCTATTTCATGTTCCTTTACCCAATATTCCATAGCCTCAATCATTTCATTCTGCATTTCCATATTATCAAAATTTAGATCTGCTACATCAGTCCAGCCCCACGATTCACCCGTAGATGGATTTATTGGATCTGTAATTTCTCCATTTTCATTTTTGGTGTAATAATCAGGTTTATTTTCAATCCATTTATGATCCCATCCAGTATGGTTTGCAACCCAATCAAGTATAACAAGCATACCATGTTTGTGAGCCTCTTTTATTAATTCATCAAGATCATCTTTATTTCCAAATTCAGGATTTACAGCTTTATAATCTGAAATTGAATAGTAACTTCCCAATGTTCCTTTTCTATTTGTTTTTGAAATTGGGTGAATCGGCATTAACCAAATTATCTTAACTCCTAAATCTTTTAATTTGTAAATATCCTTAGTAAAATCTTGAAACTTACCAGACTCTGAATATTGTCTGATGTTTGCTTCATAAATTACACCATCTTTTATTTCATTAATATTAAAATTTGTAGATAATTCTTTTTGATCATTACATGAAATAAAAAAAAGTAAAAAGAGTAGTAAAGTTTTTTTCATAATAATTTTAATTTTTTAAGTAAGTATCTGTATCATTTATAACTATATTGATTTTATCACCACTAATTAATTTAACTGAGGTTGCTTCATGATTAACCTTAATTTCAATTTTTCTGTTTTTTAAATTTACTTTAAAAGAGTAGCCCTCCCATTGTTTTGGAATTTTTGTATTTAAATAAACCTTATCATTAATTATTTTTAGACCTGCAAACCCCTCAACAATACTCATCCAAGTTCCACCCATCGAAGTAATATGTAAACCTTGTTTTATCTCTTTATTGTAATCATCAAGATCCAATCTACTTGCTCTAACGAAATAATCGTATGCTTTATTTAAGTCATTTGCTTTTGATGCAAGAATACTGTGTATACATGCAGATAAAGAAGATTCGTGAACTGTAAATTGCTCATAATAATTAAAGTTATTTAAAAGTTCATCTTTACTAAAATCATCTTCAAAAAAATAAAAACCTTGTAAAACATCAGCTTGTTTTATGTATGGAGATCTTAAAATTTTATCCCAGGACCAATGTTGATTTATAGGACGTTGATCAATAGGAATACTAGTTACAGGCTGTAAATCTTTATTTAAAAAACCATCATTTTGAATAAAAACATCTAAATCCTTACAATAGGGAAGATAAATATTGTTAATAATTTTGTACCACTTAGAAATCTCTGTTTTTTCTAGTGATGTTTCATTTAATATTTTTTTGTAATGATCTAAATTGCTATCTGCTATTTCTTTAAGTGTTTCGTTTGTATATTCTAAGCACCATTTTGCACTATAATTAGTATACCAATTATTATCTACATTGTTTTCGTATTCGTTTGGACCAGTAACTCCAAGAATTACATATTTATTTAAAGCATTTGAATAATTAACTCTTTGTTCCCAAAATCTTGAAATAGCGATTAATATTTTTATTCCTTTATTAATCATGAACTCATTGTCATTAGAAAAATTCAAATATTTCTTTATGGCCTGAGCTATAGCAGCATTTCTATGAATTTCTTCAAATGTAATTTCCCATTCATTGTGACATTCTTCTCCGTTAGCTGTAACCATTGGGTATAATGCTGCTCCATGATTTAAACCAATCTTTTCAGCATTTAATATTGCATTAGGCAGTTGATCATATCGTTGTTTTAAAAGATTTTTTGCAACAGTGGAATCTTTAGTTCCTAGATAAAAAGGAATACAATAAGCTTCGGTATCCCAATATGTAACACCACCATATTTTTCACCAGTAAAACCTTTTGGTCCAATATTTAATTTAGGATCTTTCCCATTAAAAGTTTGATTTAAATGGTATATATTAAATCTTATAGCTTGTTGAGATTTCACATCACCTTCAATTATTACATCAGAGTCGTCCCATATTTTACTCCATTCATTTTTGTTTTCATCCAAAAGATTTACAAAACCCTGCTTTAGCGCTGATTGAGTTTCATGTTTAATGATTTTTTTAAATTCCTTTTTAGGAGTGTCGTTAGAATTAACATATCCTCCTAATTTTAGAATTGATAATTCATGATTTTTATTAAGATCAAATGTACTTGAGCAACCAATTAATTTTTTATTGTTGCTTGGAATATAATTTCCTTCAATTGCTATTGAGTTTATAAAATATTTTGTTTTAATAAATGTAGCTATTTCAAAATCAGAATTTATTACTTTAGAACTAACTGTGCTAAAATTTTTTTCAGTTAAAGTTTCTATAGTTTCAAGAAATGGTTGATTCCAATTTGCATCATTATTTTTAACATCAATATCAATTGATGGTAAAACTTTTATTTTAAGTTTACTGTTTAATGCTTTGATAGAATATTTTATTACCCCGATATTTTCTCTTTTAAGGGAAATAAACTTTTTTGATTTGATTTCTATTTCATGAGAATCAGATGTCTCAAGATGAACTTTTCTTTCACACCATCCCTCTTTCATATTTAATTCTCTTCTGTAGGAAATGATTTTACATTTACTTAAGTCTAATAGTTTATTATTAATTTCAATTATAATACTATTCCAGTTAGGGCAATTAACCATTTTTGCAAAGTAATCCGGATAACCTTTTTTCCACCATCCGACTTTAGTTTTGTCCTTATAATAAATTCCACTTATATAATTTCCAATGCTCTTATCGCCTGAAAAACTCTCTTCAAAATTTCCTCTTTGACCAATTTTACCATTTCCTAAACTAAAAATACTTTCTGAATCAATCATTTTAGATTGATCAAACTTATCTTCTATTATGGACCAAGGATCTAATATGTAATTACTGTCTAACATATTTGAAAATCTTTAAATTTTATTTCTTGAAAATTTTTAAAAACTTTACTTGCCACATTTAATTTTATAGAATTTCCAATTCCCACAGTTGTCATGTTAATTTTGTTCCCTGCTATTATACCAGCTTCAGAATCTTCAAATACAACGCAATTACTGGGATCTGAATTTGTTAGCTTTGAGGCTATAATAAAGCCTTCAGGATCAGGTTTAGAGGCTCTAACACTATTACCGTCAACTATTGCATCAAAAAACCCATGAAGATTAAGTTTACTTAAAATGAATTTAGCATTCTTGCTTGAGGAATATAATGCAACTGAATGATTTTGTTCTTTTGCATTTTTTATAAAATCTTGTACTCCATCAATTATGTTTGAGGAGTTTAGTTTTGATATTTTTTCCAAATAAATCTTATTTTTTTTATTAAGTAATGCTTCAAACTTACTTTGACTTATATTGAGATTTGTCCATTGTAATATTTTCAAAAGACATTTGTTTCTACTAACTCCTTTAAGTTCTTCATTCTGTTCTTTAGTTAGATTATATCCCAAATCATTGCAAATTATTCTCCATGATTGATAATGGTACTTTTCGGTGTTAGTAATAACACCATCTAGATCAAATATAAAAGTGGGAAATTTTCTCATCTTAGTTACTTATCGTTTTTTTATCATTTATAAGTAGATTGAAAAGTCCTGCGATAATTAGGGCTAAACCTGCAATTATCATCGAAAAAATTGGTTTATCACCAATTAAAGATGTTAACAGATTTATTCCTCCAATAGCGGCAATGATTTGAGGAATAACTATAAACATATTGAAAATCCCCATGCTTGTACCCATACTGTCCTCATCAACAGAACTTGATAACATTGCATATGGCATAGATAAAATACTTCCCCATGAAATTCCAATTAAACTAAATGATATTATTAAATATGTATGATTTGTGATGTAATACATTGATAAAAAACCTATTCCACCCAATATTAAAGAGAATAGGTGTATCATTTTCCTATTGATTTTTCTTTTAGATGTATAAATTGTTAAGATTAAAGCAAAAAGCATTGAAGATAAACCATATGTACCCATGTACGAGCCTGTTAAATTTGATGCTTTTTGAAAACTTAAATTCTCTGAATTATATTTTTCAAGATCTAATTCATTGTTTAAGTCGTATTCAGCTAATATTGGAACAGGAGAATTGAAAATATGTTCAGTGATTGCCGGATTAGCCATACTCCACATTGTAAAAAAAGCAAACCAACTAAAAAACTGAATTAAGCCTAATTTTTTCATTATAAGTGGCATTTTTATATAATGCTCAGAAAACTCTCTTAACATTGAGATTATATCTTTATTTTGTTTTTTTCTAAACTCATTTAAATTTTTTGGAGGATATTCCTCAGTTGTAAGAATTGTATATAAAATTGAAAAGAAAAATACTCCAGCTCCAATTGCGAAAGCTACTTTAACTGAATTTGGAATAACACCAGGTTCTGAAACATCACTTACACCAAGACTACTTACAAAATATGGTAGATTACTTGCTATCCAAGTTCCTATACCTATAATTAGTGTTTGAGTTACAAAACCATAAGATCTCTGAGAATCTGGAAGCTTATCTGCAACTAATGCTCGAAAAGGTTCCATACTAATATTGATAGATGCGTCCAATATCCATAAAAAACCAGCAGCCATCCATAGTGTTGATGAATAAGGAACAAAAAATAGAGCAATTGAACTTAAAATAGCTCCTATTAAAAAATAAGGTTTTCTTCTTCCCAATCTTGAATGCCAGGTATTATCACTTAGATAGCCTATTATGGGTTGAACGATAAGACCAGTTAATGGAGCAGCTATCCACAACAATGGAATACTTGCCTCGTCTGCACCGAGAGTTTGAAATATTCTTGACATAAACCCACCTTGCAGTGCAAATCCAAATTGGATTCCTAAAAATCCAAAACTCATATTCCATATTTCCCAAAAACCTAATTTCTTTTTCATATTAGAAAATTAATAAGTTTTCAAACTTTAAGTTTGACAAATAAGATATTTATAGAGAATGGATTCCTGAAAAGGAATCTAAAAAAATCCAAAACTATAAATAAATTGAGAAGTAGATTTATAATTTTGAATTGCTAATATATTATATTTTTTTAGAAATTTTTTTAAAAAAACATGAAAAATCTACTATAACGTTATAGTTAAATTATGTAAATCTTAGGAGGATTCTCTTTTGATTAATGAACAATTAATTATTTCAGTTTTGAACTCGTTACTACTGGTTTTTCCAGTTAATTTATTTATGAGTAACTCGGCAGATCTTTCTCCCATAATTTCGCCATGCTGACTAATAGTCGACAGAGAAGGAGAGGAGTATCTTGATATTACACCATCTGTAAAAGATATAATAGAAATTTCCTTTGGAACAGATATATTATTTTTTTTGAGAACTTTTAGGGCAGAACCTGCATATATTTCATTTACACCTAATATAGCATCAACTTTTTTGGATTTTATAACTTTTTCAAGTTCATCTTCTAAATAAGACATTTCTAATTGACTGCCTTTTTTATCTTTTACTTTGATAATTAAATTACTGTCTGGTTCTATGTCATTATCCTTAAGAGCTTCTAAATATCCTTCAGTTCTAAGATTCCCTACACTAACATAGTCCTCAGATGTTAAAAGAAGAATATTTTCTCTATTGTCATCTATTAAAACTTGAGTTGCTTCTTTTGCAGCTTGTTTATCATTCACAATTACTTTGTCACATTTAATTTCAGAAATAACTCGATCAAAGAGAACAACTGGAATTCCTAAATCAATGGTTTCTTTGATGTGATGAAAATCTTGTTTTTTTAGTGTTTCTTTAGCAATTGACATTATTATACCATCAATATGGCCGTTAGCAAGAGTTTCCATATTTAAAACCTCTTTTTCAAAAGATTCATTAGAAACAGCAATTATTACATTGTAACCACTTTCAGTAGAAAACTTTTCAATACTATTGATTACAATTGAAAAGAAATGATGAACAATTTCGGGAATTATTACCCCAATGGTTTTTGTTTTTCTGTTTTTTAAACTTAAAGCTATGTTGTTTGGTCTATAATTATGTGCTTTTGCAAAAGCTTTAATTTTTTCACGAGTTTCAATCCCGATTTCGTGACTATCTTTCAAAGATTTTGAAACTGTTGAAATTGATACATTCAATTCATTTGCAATTTCTTTCAAAGTAATACGTCTTATCATAATGGTAAAATTAAAAACAAAAACTTACTATATTATCAAAGATAATCAGTAAATTTTATTTAATTAATAAAAAAAAGTTATTAACACTATAACGTTGTAGTTGGATAGCTATAACGTTATAGTTAATTATTACACTAAAAAGTCTTGTTGTTGGCGGTGAATTAATTTAAATTAGAGCTTGAGAAGTAGATTTTTTAACCAAACAAAAATCAAAAATATGATTAAATTTTTAAAACAAATTCAAACTCTTTTTTTGCTTTTCCTATCAATTGGAATTTTTTCACAACAAAGTGTTTCGGGTTTAATAACTGACAATTCTGGTAATGCTTTACCAGGCGTAAATGTTATTATTAAAGGAACTAATGTTGGTGTTTCAAGTGATTTTGACGGAAATTTTCAGATAAACGCTGATAATGGTCAAATTTTAGTTTTTTCATACATCGGTTATCAAACCGTTGAATTAACTGTTAATGGAACAAATTTAGATGTTGTTATGGCTGAGTCTGATTCAGAATTGGACGAGGTTGTTGTAATTGGATATGGAACTGTTAGGAAAAAAGACTTGACAGGAACTGTAGATTTAGTTACTGAAAAGGACTTTGCAAAAGGTTCAGTAGTTTCTCCTCAACAATTAATTAGAGGAAAAGTAGCAGGTGTTTCAATTGTTTCTAACAGTGGTGCACCTGGTGATGATTCAAATGTCTTAATTAGAGGTATTGGATCATTAAATTTAAATTCAAATCCTTTGTATGTTGTTGATGGTGTTCCTTTGGATGCTGGTGGAGTTGGAGGAGCAAGAAGCGGTTTAAATGTTATTAACCCAAATGATATTGCTGCGATAAGTATTTTAAAAGATGCTTCAGCAACTGCTATTTATGGTTCTCGTGCTGCCAATGGAGTTGTTTTAATTACAACTAAAAAAGGAAAGACAGGTGAATTAAAATATAATTTTAGTTCAAGATCTTCAATGTTTACTCCAACTGATTACGTTGATGTTCTTAATGCCTCTCAATTCAAATATGCGGTACAGGCAACAGGTGTCTCAGATTATATCTCTAGACTAGGATCTTATGATACTGACTGGCAAAGAGAAATTTATGAAACTGCTTTAGCTCAAAATAATAGTTTCTCAGTTTCAGGTGGTGTGCTTGGAATGCCTCTAAGAGCTTCAATTGGATTTACAGATCAAAATGGAATCCTAATGGGAGACAATTTTAACAGAATTACGGGATCATTAAACATTTCACCCTCTTTTTTAGATGGTGATTTAAGATTAAATTTAAATGCTAGATATGTTAGAAGTGAAAATGATTTTGCAAATAGAGGAGCGATTGGTTCTGCTGTATTTTTTGATCCAACAAAACCAGTTTATGGGCCAAACCCTGATGTTTTTGGAGGATATTATAATTGGACAGATTCAAATGGAAACAAATTGGCTTTATCTCCAACTAATCCACTAGCACTATTAAATTTGAGTGATGATGAATCTACTGTCGATAGAATAATTAGTAATGTGAAATTAGATTATAATCTTCCTGTTGATGGATTGATTGCAACTGTAAATGCTGGTTATGATTTTTCTAAAGGCGAAGGATTCAGTTCACAAGATAAAAATATGCCAACAGATGCAGCTGGTTTTAATGGAAGTAACAATGTTTATTCAAATGAAACTACTAATTTGTTATTTGATGCCTATTTAAATTATGCATCAGATTTTGGAGATTCTAATCTTTCTGTAACTGCTGGTCATTCATATCAAAGTTTTGAGTATGACAACTCAAGTACAGCATCAGTTCAGTATCTTAATTCAGATGGTTCAGTTAATTCAGGCTCATCAACTACGAATTCCTACATAGATACATCAAAAAACGTTTTGCTTTCTTACTTTGGAAGATTAAATTACTCATTTAATGATAAATATTTTTTAACTGCAACTTTAAGAGCAGATGCATCATCAAAGTTACCTTCAAATGACAGATGGGGTCAATTCTTTTCTGCTGCATTAGCTTGGAACTTTTACGATGACGGAGTTGATAAATTAAAATTAAGAGTTGGATTTGGTGAAGTTGGAAATGTTAACGGTCTTGGAGATTATAATTTCTTAACTAGATACGTTAGTAGTGATTCAAAATCTAAATATGGGTTTGGAAATTCTTTTTATTCAACATATAGACCTGCTCCAATTAATAAGAATTTAAGATGGGAAGTTGGCCAAACAACAAACCTTGGTATAGACTTTACATTTTCTGATCTAAAGTTAAATGGATCATTTAATGCCTATGTTAAAAAGACTAATGATTTAATTGCTACCGCTGTTATTGATCCATTTACAAACTTTGGCACAACAATAGATGCTAATATTGGTGATATGGAAAATAAAGGTGTTGAATTACAATTAAACTCTACTGTCTATGAATCTGATGATTTGAAATTTGATTTAAGTTATAACGTATCCATAAATGACAATGAGGTTACAAGACTTGATAATGAACAAAATGTTGGTGGAATTGGCTTTGGAGCATTTTTACAAAGACATGAAACTGGAAAATCGCCATATTCATATTATGTGTATAAACAAATTTATGATCACAAGGGAAGACCTATTGAGGGATCATATGCTGATTTAAATGGAGATGGAAGAATAAATAATGACGATAGATATTTTTATAAAGATCCTTACGCTGATGTTTTAATGGGACTTACTGCATCTATTACATATAAAAATTTCGATTTTAGTATGGCTTCTAGAGCTAGTTTAGGAAACTACAGTTCGAACAGAATGATGGCAGCCTCAGTTGAAAATCAAATATGGAATTTAGGAAGATTGTCGAATGTTCATACGTCATATTTGGACACTGGTTTTTTATATTTTTCTGACAAAAATGGAGTAAGCGATCATCATATCCAAAATGCTTCTTTTTTTAAGTTAGATAACGTTACATTAGGCTGGACAGTCGATAATGTAATTGACAATAATCCTATGAGATTATATATAAGTGCAGATAATCTGCTAACCATCACTGAATATGAAGGAATTGATCCTGAAATAACAGGTGGTTTAGATAGTAACTTTTACCCAAGATCAAGAGCAATAGCCTTAGGTCTTGATATTAATTTTTAAAATTATTGATATGAAAAAAATATTTTATTTATTCACTTTATCATCAATGATACTTGTTTCGTGTCATGCTGATTTAGATCAGGTTCCTACTGATCCTGATTTATTTACGGAAATTGATGTTTTTAAAGATACAGACTCAGCAAAAGGTGCACTAGCCAAAATATATGCGAGTTTAGCTATTACAGGCCAAGTTGGACCTGATGGAAATCCTGATATTGACCCTAGTCTAATTGATGAAGGTTTTTCTCAATACACACGTATTCTATACACACTCAATGTCTGTAGTACGGATGAAGCAGTTGTAGGATGGGGAGATCCTGGACTACCTAATATACATGAAATGTCATGGGATATAAATAATCCTTGGACTCAAGGAATGTATTTTAGATTAGCACAAGTAGTGTCTTTTTCAAATTCATTTATTGAAAATGCTGCTGATTTAGCGTCTACTAACACTGAGGCTGCAAATTTTGTTGCAGAAGCAAGATTTTTGAGAGCATATGCCTATTTACAGTTAATTGATATGTATGCAAATGTTCCATTAGTTACTGAGTTAACATCTGAACTTCCACAACAAAGCAATAGACAAGAAATTTTCTCATTTATTGAAACTGAACTTAATGAACTTTCTTCATTACTTGCAGATTCAAGATCTAACGAATATGGAAGGGTTGATAAGGTAGCTGCTTGGGCACTACTTTCTAGACTTTATTTAAATGCACCTGTTTATATTGGTTCTGATATGAGTTCTCAGGTTATAGCTAATGCTGAAAAGGTTATTTCTAGTTCGTATTCATTAAATACAACTGATGGAAATGGTAACGGTTCTGCATATGATGAATTATTTCTAGCGGATAACAATACAAATGGAGCTCAAAATGAGTTTATTTTTGTTGTTCAATTTGATGGTCTGAATAGCCAATCTTGGGGAGGTGGAACTTTTATGGTTCATGCACCAATTGGTGGTTCAATGGATCCGTCAATGTTTGGAGTTAATGGTGGATGGGGTGGACTTAGAACAACCAAAGCTTTAGTTGATAAGTTTGAATATTCAGTTACAGCAACAAATGGTGATGGTCATCCAACTGCATGGTCAGATTCTAGAGCAATGTTCCACACAGACGGCCAAAATTACGAAATGGCAAAAGTCGCTCCTTTTAAAGAAGGCTATGGTGTTACTAAATTTAGAAACGTTGATATTAATGGTACTGCGGGTTCTGATTCCTCAGGAAATCATGTTGACACTGATTTAGCAATAATTAGATTAGCAGAAGTTTACTTAAACTACGCTGAAGCCGCTGCTAAAAGTGGTGCAAACTTAGATACTGCTGCAAACCTTATTAATCAGTTAAGGTCCAGAGCAGGTGCGTCAACAATAACTAGTTCTGATTTGACATCTGATTTTGTTTTAGATGAAAGATCAAGAGAATTATACTGGGAAGGTCAGAGAAGATCTGATTTAATTAGACATAATAAATTTGTTACGTCTAATTATATGTGGCCTTTCAAAGCAGGAGCTGCTCAAGGGAAAGCTTCTGATGAATATAGAAGAATTTTCCCTATTCCAGAAGCTGTGCTTCTTGTGAATTCTAACTTAACTCAAAATCCAAATTATTAATTATGAAAACTATATTAAAATTTAGTAAACTATTATTATTTACATTTTTAATTGTAAATATCTCTTCTTGTGAAAAAGAAGATTATTTAATCTTTACTGCTATTAATCAGAAGGAGGTTAAATTTCAAAATGAATTTCAAGATGTTTATAAGATCTCTGCACAAACATCAAATAATATTTCAGAACGTCTAGTATGGAATGCACCTGATTTTGATGCTCCAACGACAGTAACTTATGTTGTGGAATTTTCAATAAATAGTGATTTTTCAACTATTGATATGAGCTCAGGTGATACATCTAACAATCATTTGGGTGTAAAAGTAAGCTCAATGTTGGAGTTTGCTGAAACTTTAGGATTGGATGATGATCCAAATACTACATTCAGTGATGGATCTCCAAATAATACGGGAATGGTTTATGCAAGAGTAACTGCATATGCTGGTACATCGTCTTCAGGCGCTAACCAGTCTTCAACTGTGTCAAAGACTGCATCAATGAATATTGAGGTTCTTGAAAATGTAGGAGCTTGTACTGATGCTACCTTAAGTAATTGGGGACTTGTTGGAAGTGCTGTTAACGGATGGGGTGGAACAAATAGAGGATTTGCTGCTGGAAATGATGTTCCATTTTTAAGTAACGGGCAAGATGGAATGTTTAGAGCTGTTGCTACTCTTTATGATGGTGAATTCAAAATTCGTGAGGACAATGCATGGGGTCTAAATTATGGAGATAATGGAGCTGATGGAACATTAGAGCAAAATGGAGCAAATATTGCTATTTCCGCTGGTCATTACGTCATCGACTTTGATGCTGTTAATTTCACTATAACAATAACGCCTGCTGGAACTGTTTGGGGTGTTGTTGGTAGTGCCACATTAAATGGATGGGGAGCTGCTGAAGACGTTAAATTAGTTCCGGATCCATGTAATGATGGTGTTTATATTATAAAAGATGTTGTATTGACAGACGGAGAAATTAAGTTTAGACAAGATGATGCTTGGGGAGTTAATTTAGGTGACAATGGTGCTGACGGAACAACTGAAGCTAATGGTGCTAATATTGCCGTTTCAGCTGGTACTTATGACATGACTTTAGACACAGTTAACGGAACATATACTTTAACTAAGAAATAAAGTTTGTTTTTTGATTTATAAAAAAATGGATTATCATTTTGGTAGTCCATTTTTTTTTAATGAAATTTAAATATGAAGAATTTTATATCTAGCCAAGTATTTTTTTTGTTTTTGATTTTCAATGTCTATTCTCAAGACACTTTTATAAACCCTATAATAAATGGAGGATATCCTGATCCTTCGATAGTAAGGGTTGAAAATGATTTTTATATAGTCAACTCTTCTTTTGAATATTTTCCAGCTCTTCCAATTCATCATAGTAAAGATTTAGTTAATTGGGAGTTAATAGGGTATGGAATTGATAGACCTAGTCAAGGTACAGGAAAAGTTAATTTATACGATGTACAGCAACAGGGAGGTATCCACGCTCCTTCAATAAGATATCATGATGGTTTGTTTTACATTGTTACAACAAATGTTTATTCACCTGTAGACAAATCTAAACCTACAGAAATGGTGAATTTCATTTTAACAGCTAAAAATCCTGCAGGCCCATGGTCAGACCCTTATGTCATTGAAGGTGCACCGGGAATTGATCCAGATATTTTTTTTGATGATAATGGTAAAGTATGGTTTGTGGGCACTCACGATACCGGAAATCCTAATAAAAATGGAATAGGAGAGATTTGGATTCAAGAATTAGATTTGAATAATTGGAAATTAAAAGGCCAAAGACATTCAATCTGGAGGGGTGCTTGCGGAGGCTGTTGTGTAGAAGGACCTCATATTTATAAACAATATGGAAGATATTATCTGATGGTTGCTGAGGGTGGTACGTCCTATAATCATGCAGTTATGATAGCTTCTAGTAAAAATATTGAGGGACCATACGACTCAAATCCCAAAAACCCAATATTAACATCTAGACATTTATCAAACAATAATTGGGTGCATAGTACTGGTCACGCTGATTTAGTTCAGTTAAAAGATAAGAGATGGTATATGGTTTCTCTAGGAATTAGAAATGAAATGGATTCAACAAGTAATATGGGTAGAGAAACTCATTTAATGCCTGTTGTTTGGGAAGAAGCTTGGGATAATTGGGTTGAAGTTGAAAAGGGTAGATGGGAGCCTGTAATAATTAAATGGCCTGTAGTTGCACCAAACACTGGAAAAGTTGAAAGAAATACTTCAATTCCATTTCTTGAAAAGAAACAAAATATAAATTATTCTTTTTATGATGATTTCACTTCCTCTAAACTTGATTTACAATGGAATTTTAGAAGAGTACCAAGAGAAAACACATATATACTAAATTCTAAAAACAAAACCTTGAAACTAAACTTAAGTCCTGAATCTTTTGAACTTAGAAGTCAATATAATTTGATGGGTTTTAGACAAAAGGAAACAGAGTTTGAATACTCATCAAGTATGAATTTTAAACCTAAAAAGAATTTTTCTGAGGCTGGTTTGAGTATTTTTTCTCAAGATGATAATTATATAAATTTTACAGTTAAAAAACATAATAATAAAACACTATTGAATTTAAGTGTTAAACCAAGAGATCAAAAACTTGATATTATTAAATCAATTCCTTTAAAATATAATGAGAATATAATTTTAAAAATTTTGTCAAAAGACAATAAGTATATTTATTATTATTCTCTCGATGATGGTAATTCTTTTGTAGTGTTTACAGAAACCGATGCTAATTTAGTTTTATGCAAAGGATATATAGGAACAAACTTAGGTCTATATGCTTCTAGTAACGGTTATAAAACAAAAGAATATGCTGAATTTGAATGGGTAAAAAACACTATTAAATAAAACTTATGAAAAAATTTCTGATTTTAATATTAATTATTTTTTGTTCCTGTGATAAAAGTATAACTCTAATTCATGATTCTAATAAATTAGATTCCATTGTTGATAAATATATTGATAATGGATCCCAAGCTCTTCTTCTTGTAAGATTAGAGGATAATGATGGTAATTCTATTTATCAATATAGTAACAAGAACAATACTTTAGTTCCTGATCATGAAATCAATGAAAAAACTTGGTTTAGAATATGGTCTATGAGTAAAATAGTTACTATTTCATTAACAATGGATTTAGTAGAGGACGGAATTTTAAAATTAGATGATCCAGTAACTAAATACATTCCTGAATTTGTTAACTTAAAAGTAGCTGTTTCAAAAAAAGGGAAACCGTTATCAGGTTATGGAGAAGGACTAGGTATTGATGTATTAGAAAATGATGAGCCTTGTCCTTACCAATTAGTTGAAAACAATTTTGAAATGACCGTTTTACAATTAATTAATCATGAAGCAGGTTTTTATTATTCTACAACTGGGATTAATTGTTTGGATAATATTCTAAATTCGAAAAATTTAGCAGCTTCCAAAAATTCAAATGAATTGATTCAGAAATTATCTGAACTTCCATTGGTTGATTACCCTGGAAATAAACATTTCTATGGTCTTAATACTACAGTTTTAGGACTTGTAAATGAAAGAGCATCTGGTGAAAGTTTAGACAATCTTGTAAAAAATAGGATAACTGAACCAATGAATATAAAAGGTCTACAATATAATAAGAACTCTGATACAAAATTGTTGCCCGTATTTTCTGGGGTAGATTCTTCAATAAGATATGCAAATGATGGAGAGCTTGATATAATGGGAACATATGTTCCAGGTTATGGTATAGAAAATGAGTTGTTTATGGGAGGAGAAGGAATGATTGGCACAGCAGACGGATATGCTGATTTTTTAAGAATGCTTTTAAATCATGGTGAATTAAATGGTCATCGTTTTCTGAACGAATCATCAGTTAAAGAGATTTATTCACCTCACACTCAATTGGAAAATGATTATGGTTATAATGGATATAACTTGTGGATTACAAGTAAATTATATAAGGAAAAAGGATATGGTGACGAAGGATTATGGACTGGTGGTGGATATGAAGGAACTCATTTCTGGATTGACCCAAAACGTGATTTCGTTGGTTTAATTATGACTCAGATGTTTGAAACTCCAAAAGCTGGTTATGGAAGAGATAATGAAATTAGAGGTGAAGTTTATACACAAATATTTAAAAATGAAGAGTAATATGAAAAATATCTTGACTTTAGTATTGTTTATTTTTCTTGTTATGTCCTGTAACAGTGAAAATAAGTTGGATATAACTAACGTAGATGTTAATTTATTTAATAAAATTGAAAGAGTTGAGCCTCCAAATTGGTGGATTGACATGAAAACAAAGGATTTACAACTTCTTATTTACGGAAAAAACATCTCTAATTATGATCCTGTGATTAACAGTTCAAATGTTAAGTTAATTTCTACTGAAAGAGTTAAAAATGAAAACTATTTGTTTATTAATATTTCAATTGATAACAATGCAAAACCAGAAAATATTGAAATAAATTTTCTTGAAAATAATATTATAGTTGACAGATATGAATTTTCATTACTGGACAGAAAAGAGAATGCTTCAAAAGTTGAAGGTTTTAATAATTCGGATGTAATGTATTTGATCACTCCTGATAGATTTGCAAACGGTGATCTTTCTAACGATGATGTAGAATACATGTATGAAAGACCAAATAGAGATAATAATAGAGGACTTCATGGTGGAGATATTCAAGGGATTATTAATCATTTAGATTATATAAAAGACTTAGGTTTTACAACTGTATGGTTGAATCCTGTAACAGAGAATAATATGAAAAAATCTTCTTATCATGGATATTCAACAACTGATTATTATAAGGTTGATCCAAGGTTTGGAACTAATGAATTATTTAAAGAACTGAGTTTAAAATCAAAGAAAAAGGGAATAAAACTGGTTATGGATTTAATACCTAATCATTGTGGTTCTGAGCATTGGTTTTTTAAGGACCCTCCGATGGAGGACTGGTTTAATAATCAATCAGGTTTTAAACAAACAAGCCATAGAAGAGAAACGGTTCAAGATATTCATGCTTCTGAAATTGATAAAAGAGAACATGCTGATGGTTGGTTTGTAGAAACTATGCCGGATTTAAATCAAAAAAATAAAAAAATATCAAAATATTTAATTCAAAATACTTTGTGGTGGATTGAGTATGCAGGACTTTCTGGTATTAGGGTTGATACATACCCTTACTCGGATAAAGATTTCATGTCAGATTGGACATTTTCAGTGATGGATGAATATCCTAATTTCAATATCGTTGGAGAGGAGTGGTCCGATAGTCCTATTGTTATTTCTTATTGGCAAAAAGATAAGGTCAATCATGATGGTTATGTTTCGTATTTGCCAACATTGATGGATTTTCCTCTTCAAATTTCATTTTCAGAGGCTCTTACGGATGATTTTGATTGGGGAAAAGGATTTATAAAGCCATACAGAACTTTAGCAAGTGATTTTTTATATCCAAATCCTAATAATTTATTGATATTCCCTGACAATCACGATATGGCAAGATTTTACACTCAAGTAAATAATGATTTAGATTTATTTAAAATGGGTATTGTTTATTATAGTACTATGAGGGGAATTCCACAATTTTATTATGGTACGGAGATTCTTATGAATAGTGATGAAAATCCTGGAGATCATGGTCTGATAAGAACTGAATTTCCTGGTGGATGGCCCGATCATTCAAAAAATGCATTTACAGGTGATGGACTTTCATTTAAAGAACGACAAACACAGTTGTTCTTTAAAGAAATTTTAAATTGGAGAAAACATAATGAAGTTATCCACAATGGTAAACTTGTTCAGTTTGCCCCAAAGGATGAAATTTATTCTTTTTTTAGAATTTTGGATGATAAATTGGTATGGGTAATATTTAATCGAAATGATTCTTCAAAAAAATTAAATACTTCCAGGTTTGAAGAACTTATTTTGGATAAAGAATTTGGATATGATGTTTTAAATAAAAAAAGAATTTCGATTTCCAACGATATTGTTTTAGAAAAAAAATCCGCTTTAATTATTGAAATCGAATAAATAAAATTTATTAATGAAAAAATATTTTTTTTTAATATTATTAATAAGTTTTAATTTTTTGTCCTCACAAGTTCAAGACAATGTCTCTTGGTCTGTAGATCCAAATCCATTTAATGATTCTGAAAATATAAAAATTAGTATTTCAGGTATTGATACATCCAAATGGTCAACAGATGATGTTTATTTATGGACATGGTTTTATGATTCTAATGATGCAAACCCTAAATCATGTGATTGCAATGGAGATTGGGATAACTCTAATGAGTCAATGAAAATGACAAAAAATTCTGATGGTACATTTTCAATTGAATTTATACCTACTGAATTATTTCAATATGAGGGAATCGGGAAAATTGGTGTTTTAGCAAAAGCCAAAAATGCTACTGGTGATAAAAAAACACCTGATCATTTTTTTGAAGTAGGAAGGTTTGAAATTACTATTAATAGTCCTAAGACCAACCCTGTTATTTTAGATAATGATAGTTCTGTATTGATTTCTACTTCTTCATCAGTTGAGATGAATTATTATTTAAAGAAAGATGATGAAATAATTTATCAATTATTGGATTCCAAAAATTTTACAAAACTTATTGTAGGTCCAGAATCTCAAGCAGATGGTATTAAAATTAATGAATCAACAACTTTAACGTTACTATGTGAGGACACAAATGATAGTTCAAGTTTTATAAATTTAAATTTTGATATTATACTTGAGCCTCAAATAATTACTGAAGAGCCCCCAATAAGTTTGGATGATGGTATTAACTATGATAACCAAAATATTTATTTACAATTAACGGCTCCAAATAAAGACTTCGTTTATGTTCTTGGAAATTTCAATGATTACAAAAGAGATGATAATTCTTTAATGAAGATTAATCCAAATAATAATAAATTTTGGATTGAAATAAATGGTTTAATTACAGGATCTGATTATTGGTATCAGTATGAAGTTTTTTCAAAATCTCCAGTTTCTGATTCTCCAACTTTTGTTAAGGTTGCAGATCCTTTTTCAAATGTAATATTATCAAAGTATGATGATTTAGAAATTTCAACGTCTTCTTATACTGATCTACCAAATCTTCCAGAAAATCAAGAGGGTGAGTTTACCCTAATTGAAAACTTATGGTTAAATGATTATACTTGGAGTAATCCAGAGTTTAATAAACCAAAAAAAGAAGATTTAATTATTTATGAATTACTTATCAGAGATTTTGATAATGAAAGAACATTTCAAAATTTAATTGATAGAATAGATTACTTTAAAAATTTAAATATTAATGCAATTGAACTAATGCCTGTGATGGAATTTGAGGGAAATGAAAGTTGGGGATATAATACCTCATATCATCTTTCTTTGGACAAGTTTTATGGAACTAAAAATAAACTGAAAGAATTCATTGATTTATGTCATGAGAATGGCATTGCTGTTATTTTAGATATAGCATTAAATCATGTTTTTGGTAGAAGTCCTATTGTAAAGTTATGGATGAATGATCCTGATAACAATGGCTGGGGAGACCCCTCCTCAGAAAACCCGTATCTAAATCAATCACCTAAACACACATATTCTGTTGGTTATGATTTTAATCATCAAAGTGCCTATACACAAGATTATACAAAAAGGGTTGTGAAACATTGGATTGAAGAATACAAAATTGATGGATTTCGTTGGGATTTAACAAAAGGATTTACTCAGAATTGTAATGAAAACGATTATGATTGTACAAATAATTTTCAACAAGACAGGGTAGACCTTTTAAAACTTTATGCTGATTATTCATGGTCATTAGATCCAGATCATTATGTAATATTTGAACACCTGGGAACTGATGAAGAAGAAAAAGAATGGGCAAATTATAGAATTGAAGAAGGTAAAGGAATAATGATTTGGGGTAAAATGACCTCAATGTATAATCAATTGACTATGGGTTACTCTGATAATTCAGATATTTCCCGAGCAGACCATAAGTCCAGAGGGTTCGATGATAAAAGATTAATAACTTATGCAGAAAGTCATGATGAAGAAAGATTAATGTATAAAAATCTAAATTTCGGGAATTCATCAAACTCAGAACACAATGTAAAAGAAATTGAAGTTGCCTTAGAAAGAATGAAATCATTAGGCGCTTCATTGCTTTTAATTCCTGGGCCTAAAATGATATGGCATTTTTCTGAAATGGGAATGGAAAATTCAATTTTTACATGTGAGGATGGTACATATGGATCAGACAATTGTAAACTTTCATCAAAACCTCAACCTCAATGGAATCCCAATTGGAATTCATTAACTAAAAGAAAGGAAATTTATGATTATTGGAAAAAATTAATTGAATTAAAAATAAATGAGCCGGTATTTGAGGGTGAATATCGACTCTCAGCAAACAATCAAAATAGTCTTTTGCCAACAATTGAAGTTTGGAATGATAATCTTTCGGGTGATTCACTCAAGTATGTTTATGTGATTTCGAATTTTGAGGTCGAAAAAAAATCACTGATTCTTGATTTACCATTTAATGGAAAATGGAAAAATTTATTAAATAATGAATTTATTGAATTTTCTCAAGATTCAACAATTAATCTAGAACCAGGAACATCACTTGTTTTAGGAAATTACCTTGATTGTGGGCCTACTGATTCTGACGGTGACGGTATTGGAGATGTTTGTGATGACGATCGTGATGGGGATGGTATATTAAATTCTGTTGATACTTGTCCTGATTCAACATTAGGTGTT
>CACEGG010000005.1 GCA_902559035.1 uncultured Bacteroidota bacterium | reverse complement strand
TTTTTTAATGACAATAGATTTAAAACCATCAATAAACTTTAATGTTGAAGCATTAAAAATCTTCAATTATCAATATAATAACAATAAGGTATATAATAAGTATTGTAATCTTTTGAAAATTAAAAATGTTTCAAAAATTGAAGAAATTCCTTTTCTTCCAATTAAATTTTTTAAAAGCCATGAAGTTATTTGTAGGGATAATTATTCTCATGTTTTTAAAAGTAGTGGAACCGAGGGAATAAAAAGTAAGCATTATATTTCTGATATAAATTTATATATAAAAAGCTTTGTTAAAACATTTAAAATACAATACGGAGAAATTAAAGGAACTGTTTTTCTTGGTCTTCTTCCATCTTATTTAGAACAAGGTAACTCTTCTTTAGTTTTTATGGTAAATCACTTAATTAATTCATCGGAGCAAAAAGAAAGTGGATTTTATCTCAATGATTACAAAAAACTTTTTGATTTAATAAATAATATAAAAGATAAAAAAATTATACTTTTTGGAGTAAGTTACGCTTTATTAGATTTCGTAGAAAAATATCCTGTTAAATCTAAAAATTTAATAATTATTGAAACTGGTGGTATGAAAGGGAGAAGAAAAGAAATAACCAAAGAGGAGCTTTACAGTAAATTGAAAAAAGGATTTCATACGGATTTAATACATTCTGAGTACGGAATGACTGAACTTCTTTCTCAAGCTTATTCAAAAAATAATGGTGTTTTCAAAACTACAAATTGGTTAAAGGTTTTTAATAGAAATATAAACAATCCCTTTGATGTTAATAGTAAAGGTAAAGGAGTACTGAATTTTATTGACTTAGCTAATTTTAACTCATGTTCGTTTATAGCAACTGATGATATTGGTGAAGTATTCTCTAATAATTCTTTTAAAGTATTAGGTAGACTAAATGAATCTGATATAAGGGGTTGTAGTCTTATGTTTAATCAATTGTAATAATGAAGTAATATTTCTTTCCTCTTTGAGCTAGAATATATTTATCACAAATTAAATTTTTCACAGAAATTGAATACGAATCATCAATTTTTTCTTTATTAATTGATATTGAATTTTGTTTTAATGCTCTACTTATTTCAGACTTTGAAGATAAAAACCCTGCATTGTGAAGAAAATCTTGAACAAATGGAAATTTGGTAATATCATTTTTTGATACTGTTACGTTGGGAACACCATCAAAAATATCTAAAAAAGTTTTTTCATCAAGTTTACCAAGGTCCTCTGATGTTGACTTACCAAATAATATATTAGATGCAGTAATTGAATTTTCTAAATCTTCTTTTGAATGAACCAATTCGGTTAAAAATTCTGCTATAAGTTTTTGTAAAACTCTAGTGTGAGGAGCTTCTTCGTGAGACTCAATGAAATTTTCTATTTCTTTATATGTATAAAAAGTAAATATTTTGATGTATTTTTTCGCATCATCGTCAGAAATATTTAACCAGTATTGATAAAACTTGTATGGAGATGTTTTTGTTCTGTCTAACCAAACGTTACCATCCTCAGTCTTTCCGAATTTTGTCCCGTCAGCTTTTGTAATTAATGGACATGTTAAAGCGAAAGCTTTTTCTCCAGTCTTTTTTCTGATTAGTTCTACTCCACTTGTAATATTTCCCCACTGATCACTTCCACCCATTTGAATCGAACAATTATTATTGGAAAACAAATGAAAAAAATCATAAGCCTGAATTAGCTGGTAAGTAAACTCAGTAAAAGACATTCCAACGTTAGATTCTTTGCTCAATCTTTTTTTAACAGACTCTTTAGCAACCATGTAATTCACAGTGATATGCTTTCCAATATCTCTAATAAAGTCAATAAGATTAACATCTTTAAACCAATCGTTATTATTGCACAAGATTGCAGAATTATTTTTCTTTGAATCAAAATCTAAAAATTTAGATAACTGATTGTGAATCCCTTTAATATTTTTATCTAATTCTTTCTTGCTTAATAAATTTCTTTCATTAGATTTTCCAGAGGGATCCCCTATCATTCCAGTAGCACCACCCACCAAAACAATTGGCCTATGTCCAAATTTTTGAAAATGCATTAAAATTATAATTTGAACTAAACTACCAATGTGTAAAGAGTCAGCTGTTGGGTCAAAACCAATGTATCCAGAACAAGATTTATCTATTAATTGATCTTCAATTCCAGGAACAGAATCTTGAAGCAGTCCTCTCCATTCCAGTTCATTTATAAAATTTGACACAAAATAAGTTTTAACAAATATATATCTCTTGACTGTAAGAAAAAAGTAAAGTAAAAAATAGTACTTTAGTATTATGATATTAGTTACTGGTGGAACAGGTCTTGTAGGCTGTCATTTGCTTTACAATCTTGTATTAGATAATAAAAAAGTAAAAGCATTACACAGAAAGAACAGCAAAATTGAAATCGTAAAACAAGTATTTTCTTTTTACAATAAAGAATATAAAAAACTCTTTGAGAAAATTGAATGGATTGAAGGAGATATAAATGATCTTTCAAGTCTAGATGAAGCTTTTGAAAACGTAAATGAAGTCTATCATTGTGCAGCATTTATTTCTTTTAATAATCAAGATTTAAATGCAATGAAAAAAATTAATATTTCCGGAACTGCAAATATGATTAATTGTGCACTTGATAAAAAAATTAGTAAGTTTTGCTATGTAAGTACTATTGCCGCTGTTGGAGAAACAACAAATTCTTTAATAGATGAGGAATGTGAATGGAAAGAAAATAATAATCCGTATTCAGAAACTAAACATTATGCAGAACTTGAGGTTTGGAGAGGAATTTCTGAGGGATTAAATGCTGTTATTGTTAATCCAGGCGTTATTGTGGGTAGTGGATTTTGGAAAAGGGGAAGTGGAGCGTTTATAACTCAAGTTAGCAGAGGAATGAGTTACTATCCAACTGGTGAAACAGGATTTATTTGTGTTAAAGATGTGGTTAAAATAATGATCCAGCTTATGAACAAAAATATATTTTCCAACAGATTTATTTTAGTTGCCGAAAACTGGGCTCAAAGAGATTTTATTAATAGTATTTGTAAATACTTTAATATGACTCCACCAGTAAAAAAGGCGAGTAAAGGAATAATGTATTTTGGACTATTGTTAGATTTTTTGAGAAGTAAACTACTTAATAAAAGAAGAAGACTAAGTAGATCAATTATAAAATCAGGTCAATCCTTAAATAAATATTCCAACAAAAAAATCAAAAACATATTAGATTATAACTTTATCAAAGTTGAAGATTCGATAAAAGAAACTTGTAAAAATTTTAATACTAATTAGTATTGTTTAAAGAATCTTTAATCTTTTGAGTGCTGTTTTGTAACTCTAAGTCAATAGAATCTCTAATAGCAATCATCTTTTTCTGCATTTTTGAATATATCCTCAAATATTTTTTTGGTTTTGAAGAATAATATTTATTACTATTTACAAACTGTAGGCTGTCAATATTATGGAGTTTATAAAGAAAGGTATCCTTTATATTGTAATAATTTAAGTCTGAAATATTTCTAAAAGCTCTACTTGAGTTTATGATGTTGATATCAAACAGAAAATCTACCATTTGATTCTCTGACATCAGATTATCTGGCTTACTATTTTCTGAGCAAGAGAAAAAAATCAATAAAAAAATCAGTAGTTTTTTCATCTTTCAAATAGTATTTTTTCTCCATGTAACTCATTGGAGAAATCTCCTTTATTGTAGGCTAGATTTCCATTTACAAAAGTATGTGTGACTTGAGAATTAAATTTTTGACCCTCAAAAGGAGACCAGTTACATTTATAAAGAATATTTTGCTTATCAACTATCCAGGGTTTATTTAAGTCAACTAATACCAAATCTGCAAAATAACCCTTTCTTATAAAACCTCTATTTTTAATTTGAAAAAGAATTGCGGGGTTATGACACATCTTAGTAACAATTTTTTCAAGAGAGATTTTATTATTAAAATGATGTTCAATCATTGAAACTAATGCATGTTGAACTAAAGGTCCACCTGAGGGACATTCTAAATATGACTTAGACTTTTCTTTAATAGTATGAGGAGCATGATCTGTAGCTATTACGTCTATTTTATCATTCAATAATGCATCCCAGATTCCATTTCTGTCCTCAGAGGTTTTAATTGAAGGGTTCCATTTAATCAAAGATTGTTTGTTCTTGTAATCGTTATCAGAGAACCACAAGTGGTGTACACAAACTTCTGAGGTAATTTTTTTGTCTTTCAGTGGCATACTATTATCGAACAGAAGTGATTCGCTTTTGGTTGACAAATGGAATACATGTAGCCTTGCGTTGGTTTCCTTTGCAAGTTTTATTATTTTTTTTGTCGATTTTAAGCAAGCTTCTTCAGATCTAATTTTTGAATGTAATTCAAAAGGAATATTAGATCCATACTTTGATTTATATTTTTCTAAATTTTCATTAATAATCTGCTCATCTTCACTATGAACAACAATTATTAAATCAGTATTTAAAAAAATATCTCTTAATATATCCTGATCATCCACTAACATATTTCCAGTAGAAGAACCAAGAAATATTTTAAGAGCTGCCACTTCATTTTTATCTATTTTTTTTATTTCTTCCAAATTACTATTTGTAGCTCCAAACATAAATGAATAGTTTGCATAGGAACTAGCTTCAGCAATTTTGAATTTTCTTTTTAATTCTTTAACGGTTGTAGTCTGAGGAATTGTATTAGGCATTTCTATAAAAGATGTTATTCCTCCAGCTATCGCAGCTTTTGATTCAGATTTTATAGTTGCCTTATGTGTTAATCCAGGCTCACGAAAATGGACTTGATCATCGATTAATCCAGGTATAAGAACTTTACCAGTAGCATCAATTATTTCAAAATCATCTTTAATTTTAATATTAGGTTTTATTTCAAAAATTTTTGTATCGACAATTAACAAGTCAGAAATAAATTTTTTTTCTTCGTTAATTATGGTTGCATTTTTAATTAAAATTTTCTTTGCCATAAACTTACAATCGTTTAAAAAAACTTTTTAATCTCATAGTTATTAAACCAAATACAGCTTCAAAAATAATACTACTATTCATTTTTGAATCTCCATAAACTCTATCCTTAAAAATAATAGGAATCTCTAATATCTTAAATTTATTTAGATAAGACTTAAATTTTAATTCTATTTGAAAAGCATATCCATTGAAAACGAGTGATTTTAAGTCAATACTTTTTAAAACTTCACTTTTAAATCCTACAAAACCAGATGTAGCGTCCTTTACTGGCATTCCTGTGATTATTCTTGAATAAATTGAAGCAAAATATGATAAAATAATTCTGCTTAGTGGCCAGTTAACTACATTAATTCCATCTACATACCTTGACCCAATAACCACATCATAATCAGTCAAATTATTAAAAATTCTAATTAAATCGCTTGGATTATGTGAAAAATCTGCATCCATTTCAAAAATATATTCGTATTGTTTTTCTAAAGCCCATAGAAATCCTTCTTTATAAGCCTTTCCCAAACCTAGTTTGTTAGGCCTGTTTATTATGTATATTTTGTTGTCAATTTTTCTAATCAATTCGTTTACTAAAGATGCAGTACCATCAGGGGAATTATCATCAACTATTAAAATATCAAATGAAACTGGCAGAGATAAGACTTTGTTAATAATATTTATAACATTCTCTGCTTCATTATAAGTTGGTATAATTACTATTGATTTAATCATAAAGTCATACAAAAATACTGATTTCAAAAGTATATATAGCTAGGGTTTAAAATATTACTAATTTTGAATAATGAATGAGCTAGAGATAATTTATCAACCAGTTGAAAATTGGATTAAAATTATTTTTATAATATGCACTATTTTAATTTTAATTGCTAGAGTAAGTTTAGGAATTAGATTTCAATATTTTCTAGCATTTTGGAATATACATAGGTATTTCTACTTTGTTTCAGGTCAAAGAATAAGTTCTCCAACAAATATCTCATTCATATTTTTAAGAGTATTAACAACTGCTTTTCTGGTAAATTATTTTTTTGATACTAAAAACTATTTTCATGATAATGACTTTGAAAATTATATGATTTGGAATGCAATAATACTATTAGGTATTTTTTTAAAGTTTGTACTAGAGAAAGTTTTGGCTTATCTATTTAAATATCAAAAAAAATTAAAAGAACTGACTAATTATAGGATTGGAATAAAAAACTTATTTTCAATTCATCTGTTTTTTTTTCTTTTTTTATTCACGTTTAGTAATTTTTCTTTTGAAACAGTGTTTACCGTTTCTGTTATTTTAATATGTTGCTATCAATTACTTTTCTACAGATTTATATACAATAAAACTCTAATTAATTCCTTTAAAAGCCTTGTCTATTTTATTTTATATCTTTGCACGTTCGAAATAGCGCCTATTGTAGGCATTATTAGTTTTTTAAAATAAAAAAGCAATATGAAAGTTAAATCTGTTTTAGTTTCACAACCTGCTCCAACAATCGAAAATTCACCATACATATCCCTTAAGAAAAAAAGAAAAGTAAAAATTGATTTTATTCCTTTTATTCATGTTGAGGGAATGACTGCTAGAGAAGTAAGAAGACAAAAAATTGATTTATCTAAATTTTCAGCGATTATCCTAACTAGTAGAAATGCTGTAGATCATTTTTTTAGAGTAGCTGAAGAAATGAGATTTCCAATTCCTAATGCTTTAAAATACTTTTGTCTCTCTGAAGCGGTAGCATTTTACCTTCAAAAATATGTAGTTTATAGAAAAAGAAAAATCTATGTGGGAGGAAGAACTTTTAATGATTTGACTGAACAAATTTCAAAATACAGTGAAGAAAACTATCTTATTCCGTGTGCCAATGTTTTGTCTCCTGCTATTCCTACAAAACTAGATGAACTTGGAGTTAGGTGGACTCAAGGAACGTTTTATAAAACTGAAATTAGTGATTTGTCTCACCTAAAGGATGTTTACTATGATATCTTAGTCTTCTTTAGCCCATCTGGAATAGAGTCACTAATTCATAATTTTCCTGATTTCAAACAAAACAACACAAGGATTGCTGTATTTGGGAAAACAACTGTTAAAGCTGCCGAAAATGCTGGTTTAAGAATTGATATTTCAGCGCCAAGTCCCAAAGTTCCATCAATGTCAAAAGCTCTTGACATGTATATTGAAAAAGCTAATAAGAAATAATTAACTTCTTACTTGACTTTTAAAGTTCTTGATAAAATTATCAAAATCACTTTGAGATTTCACGTCTTTATAGCTATCGTCTTTAAATAATAATAGGTAGATCTCAATCTGCTTTGGATTTAAGTAACCCCTCACAGGTGTGAGATAGTTCATGTCCGAATCAAAAAAAAGGGTAGACGGATATGCATTAACACCTAAAAAACGTGTAAATTGGTGCGACGAGTTTCGTCGTTGAGTTTTTGTGCTGTCAAAATTAGGGTTAGTAAAAACTTTATCCATAAATTTAACTGTCTCATTCCCTTCAGCATTAAATTTTACTGCATAATAATTTTCATTAATTATTCTAATTATATCAGGATTACCAAAAGTATTTTTATCCATTAATTTGCATGGACCACACCAGTTGGTATAAACATCAATTAATACATTTTTTGGATTAATTTTTTGAGCTTCTTCAACATCGTTCAAACTCATCCAATTAATTTCTTGGGAAAACCCAAAACTATTAAATAGAACAAAAAAAATAAAAAATAACTTTCCTAAATTATTCTGCATCATGAACTAATCTTTTGAGTGGTTTTATAATTAGTATTACCAACACCCCAAAAATTGTGCAAAAAATTGTTATTCCAGAAAATGTCCAAAAATCACCAACTTCAGCTGCATTTTCTCCTATCGATCCTGCAACTTTATTTCCTAAGCCAGTAGCAGCAAAATAAGCACCCATCATAAAAGCTCCCCATCTTGCTGGAGATAATTTAGTAATAAAAGATAATGCTACAGGTGAAGCGCATAATTCACCAATTGTATGAAACAAATAAGCTAATAATAACCAATACATTGCAGATTTTTGAGTAATATTTCCACTTGCATCATAATTAACTTCATTTGCTGCCATTGCCATAAAACCAAAACCAAGACCCATAATTACAACACCCACTGCCATTTTGAAAAGTGAGGAGTGTTCGTAACCTTTTTTCTTCCACCAAACCCAAAACGAACCAATTAATGTTGCGAAAATTATAATATAAATGGCGTTAACTGATTGAAACCAACTAGCCGGAACCATAAAAGAACCTAAAGCCAAATCAGTTTTTTGTGAGGCATAAAGATTCATTAAACCACCTGCTTGTTCAAAAGCTCCCCAAAAAACAATTACAATTAAAAATGCTAAATAAGTAACTAAAATTCTATCCTTTTCAATTTTATTACCATCATTATAAACTACTATTGCAAACCCAATAGCAAATGCAATAGCTATAACTAATAGACCATAATTCCAATCACCATTTATTCCAATATAAATTCCTATTAAAGCAGTAATTGAAAATCCAACTAACGAATTAGTTTTCTTAAATATTTGCAAAAACAAATTATCAGATTTATCTTCTTTATTCGGTTCGAGTTTAATTAAGTTTCCAACATGAGTTAAATATTTTTGACCTTTCCAATATCCAATTTGACCAATTGCCATACCAATTCCAGCCAATCCAAAACCATAATGCCAATTGTAAACTTCACCAATATATCCAACCAAAAGTGCAGAAATGGCTGCCCCAATGTTTATGCCCATGTAAAATATATAGAACCCCATGTCTCGTTTATTATGATCATCTTTTCCATACAGACCTCCTACCATAGTAGAAATATTTCCTTTTAAGCATCCAACACCTAGAACAATAAAAGCTAATCCTGTATAAAATGCCCACAATGCTTCAACAGCTAAAATACCATGACCAAAACACAGTAATAATCCTCCTAGCATAACTGATTTTCTTTGGCCCAAATACCTGTCAGCTAATATTCCACCAGGTATTGTTGCTAAATAGACAAACATAGTATACCAACCATAAAGAGCAAGAGCAGAACTATCTGACCATCCCATACCAGGGTTATCTCCAGACGTTTCAGAAACTAAGTAAAGTACAAGAATTGCACGCATTCCATAATAACTGAAACGTTCCCAAAGTTCAGTAAAGAACAATATAAATAGTCCCATTGGGTGACCCAAAAAAGTTTTTTGATTAACATTTACACTACTTTCCATAATATTTAAATTTTAATAATTTTTTTTCCGTGATAATATTTTCCGTTTAGTTTTGAGTGTATAATTTGAAAGTTTTGAAAGGTAATCCCTCCAGCACTAATAACTTCAAAATTATTCGGAGCTAAATCTAACATTTTTTTTAAAGATTTTAGCCCATCTTTTGCAAATTGCTTTCCTCCTGAGGTTAAAACACCATTAATATTTGGATCCTGTATGATTTTTTCAAAAGAAGCTATTACTGAATTTGAATAATCAATTGCCTTGTGAACTATTACCTTTAATGGTTTTGCAATTGAAGCTAATTTAGATATTTGAGTAAAATCTAAGTTATTCTCTAAATCTAAACAACCCAAAACAACTCCATCAACATTTAATGTTTTACAAAACTTTATACTGTCAATCATAGCTTTTAAATGACTTTGATTGTAAACAAATCCATTTCCATGAGGTCTGATCATAACTCTTACAGGGATTTGTAGTTTAGAAATTGTCTTTTTAATTAGCTTTTTTTCAGGTGTCAAACCATCTAAATCTAATCTAGAACATAATTCAATTCTATCAGCACCATTTTTTTGTGCACAAATGGCGTCTATCAAAGAATCTACGCAGACTTCCTTTATAATTTGCATTTATGGAAGATACCTAAAAATGATATCTTTTAAAAGTTTCAATGGCTGTATAATCAGACATGCCAATGTTCCTAAACTTTTTAGCTATAGCACGATTTCTATCCTCTGTTCTAACCCAAAATTCTCTGTTATCATCACCTTGAAACATTACATTGTCTTTTTGTGTTTGATGATAAAAAATAGCTTTTCTTTTTCTTAAAACCTGAAATGGACTCATAGGTACAGCCATATCAATTTCGTGAATTGGCCACTCATGCCAAGCTCCTCTGTACAACCAAACCCAACAATCTTTCATAAATGTCTTTGATTTTAAATCCTTGAGTGAATCAAACAATATATCTAAGCACACCTTATGAGTTCCATGTGGATCAGCTAAATCACCAGCTGCATATATTTGATGAGGTTTAATTTTTGTTATTGTTTCTGAAATTATTTTTTTATCAACGATAGTTGGTATGTTTTTCTTTATAGTACCGGTCTCATAAAAAGGTAATTTCAAGAAGTGTACTTGATTATCTGGAATACCTATGAAGCGAGTAGCTGCAAGGGATTCTTTTTCTCTTATTGTAGCTGCAATTTCTCTTATTCTTGAATTATTTATAATATCAGAGCTGTTTTTTAGTATTTTAATAAGTTCATCGTTTTCACATTCGCAATCAGGAAAAGTGGAGTTAATTACTTCTAAATATCTCAACACATCAGAATTACTTACAGCAATATTACCCGAAGTTTGATAAGCTACATGAACTTCATGTCCCTGAGAAACAAGTCTTTCAAAAGTACCACCCATGGAAATTACATCATCATCAGGGTGAGGGCTGAAGATCAATACTCTTTTTTTTGAAGGCTTTGATCTTTCAGGCCTAACCTTATCATCCGAGTCAGGTTTACCACCAGGCCAACCAGTAATTGACCTATGAATTCTTTTGTAGAAATCTAAATTCAAATCATAATATGATTTTTCGATTAGAAGTTCTGACAAATTATTTTCGTTATAATCAGACTCAGTAAGATTTAAAATTGATTTATTTGTCTTTTCACAAAGCCATGCAACCGCTTTTGCTTTTAACTCTTTGTTCCAATTTGATGAACCTGTTCTCCATGGAGATTTGACTCTAGTTAAATCCTCCGAAGCTGATTTATCCAATACAAAAGTTGCATTTTTATGATTTTGAAGATAACTGGCTGAAATATTAGAATCGACGTCGCCTTCAATCGCTTTTTGAACTACTGAAGACTTATTATTTCCCCATGCCATTAAAACAATTCTTTTTGATTTTCTTATTGTTTTAATTCCCATTGTTATTGCAGTTGTTGGTACATTTTCAATTCCAAAAAATGCTTTTCTAGCATCATTTCTAGTCAAATAATCAAGATGAACTAACCTAGTTAATGAATCATAATTCGATCCCGGTTCATTAAAACCAATGTGACCAGTTCGTCCAATTCCAAGTAACTGAAAGTCTATTCCACCTTGTTTGGCAATTTTCTTTTCGTATTCAGCACAATACTCATTTATTCTTTCTTTTTTAATATTTCCATCTGGAATATGAATATTTTTTTTATCAATATCTACGTGGTCAAACAAATGAATATTCATGAAATGATGGTAGCTATTAATATCCTTCTTAGTCATCGGAAAATACTCATCAAGATTAAATGATACTACATTTCTAAAACTGAGCCCATCTTCGTTGTGCATTCTGACTAATTCTTGGTATACAGATATCGGGGATGAACCAGTTGCTAAACCCAATACACAATTTTTATCCTGCTTTTGCTTCTTAATAATAAGATCAGAAATTTCTTTAGCTATAATTAAAGAGGCTTTTTTAGAATCTTCAAAAATTACACTGTGTATTTTTTCAAATCTAGTTTCCTCTAAAGCTCCCGGAGATTTATAACTAATATTCATACCTAATTTAATTTGTTTAATTTATTCCAATTGTATTTTAAAGCCCATGAAAAAACTATTCCAATTGTTAAAAAAGATATTCCATTGTTTATTTCTCCATAAATAAAATAACCTGTTGAAAACAAAATAGAATATATAGCAAAAGACCCAAATAACATGCATAATATACCAAGAGGAACGGACCATTTTTTATCTTTACTTTTTGTGTCAAATGATATATTTTGAGACTCTGCTTCTACTTTAATTCTTTCCCAACCAGGACCTCCAGGATTAGTTTTTTTACAAAAATTAATTAAAGTTTGTGAATTATCAGGCTTAGTTAAAAAAGTAACTATTAACCATATTAAAGTTGTAACTAATACAACAGCAGGAAATTTATAATAAGTTTCAAACAATCCAGAGTCAGAAAAAAGATAATCTCCTAAATATGTAAAATTTAAAATGATTGATATAAATCCTGAAACAAACATAGCTGAAATTTCACTCCATGCATTAATTCTCCACCAAAACCATCTTAAAATAAAAATCAAACCGGTTCCAGCTCCGAACATTAGAATAACCTCAAATAATTGAAGAGAGTTAGTCAATAATAGAGCAAAAAGAGAGCTAAGAACAAAAAGAGAAACAGTGGATATTCTTCCAATGTTTACTAATTCCTTTTCTGTAGCATACTTATTAACCTGTTGTTTATAAAAATCATTTACGATATATGATGAACCCCAATTCAAATGGGTTGAAATAGTTGACATAAATGCTGCACCAAGAGATGCAACTACAATTCCAAGTAATCCTGATGGAAGTTTAGTAAGCATTGCTGGATATGCTAAATCTTGTCCTAACTTGTCTTCAGAAATATTTGGGAAAGCTTCTTGAATACTTGAAATATCAGGGAACACCACTAATGAAGCTAAAGCAACAATAATCCATGGCCAAGGTCTAAGAGCATAATGCATAACATTGAAGAAAAAAGTTGCTCCAATAGCATGGTTTTCATTTTTAGCTGCTAACATTCTTTGAGCGATGTAGCCACCTCCGCCAGGTTCAGCACCTGGATACCAAGAACTCCACCACTGAACAGCCAAGGGAACAATAAGTAAAGGAATATATAAATCTGGATCATCAAAACTCGGTAGAATCGAAAGTTTATCAGAAATATTTTGATTAGAAATTAGATTAGTCATTCCCCCAACTTCAGGAAGATTAACTAAATAATAAGCTGCTCCGATAGAACCAACCATTGCTGCAAAAAAGAGAATAAAATCAGTATAAACTACACCTCTAAAACCTCCAACTGTACTGAAAATAACTGTTATTGAACCTGCATACAATATAGTTTCAACAGGGTCTAATCCTAACATTATCTCACCTATTTTTATAGCGGCTAAAGTGACTCCTGCCATTGCCATAACGTTAAAAATGACACCAAGGTATATGGCTCTGAAACCTCTTAAAAATCTTCCACCCCAACCACTGTACCTCAGTTCATAAAATTCCATATCAGTAGAAACATCTGACCTTCGCCATAGCTTAGCATAAACAAAAACAGTTAATAAACCAGTAAAAAGAAAGGCCCACCACACCCAATTTCCAGATACCCCATTATTTCTTACTATATCAGTAACTAAGTTTGGTGTATCTGTTGAAAAAGTAGTCGCTACCATAGAAATTCCCAGTAACCACCAAGGCATATTTCTTCCAGATAAAAAATACTCACTAGAACTTGATGAAGATTTTTTTGAAACATAAAAACCTACAAAAAGAGTTGCCGAAAAGAATGCTGCTATTATAGCAAGGTCTAAAAATGAAAGATCTATCATAAAAATTAGTTGTTTATTAAAATTAAGTAATAAAAATTCAAGAATATCTATAAATAGATAAATCTATATAATTTATAGACTAAGTATACCAGGGGACTCATTAGCTTTTACAATTTCCTTTATCCCTGCAGAAATTAGTTTATTTATTATATTTTCTTGTTGATTTTCATTTGATAAAATCAAAACAGAGCCTCCACCACCTGACCCTATTATTTTTGCTCCATAAGCACCATTTTCAATGGCAATATCAATCATTTGATCAATCTCAGGTACAGTAATTTTAAGATTGTTTTTTAAAAAATTATGATGTTCAATCATTAGTCTACCTAATTTATTTAAATCAGGCTTTATTTTTTTTAATTCGTTTAAAGCAGATAGTGTTATATGATGGTTTGAAACAGCAGCTTCAAAATAATCAAAAGAGGTTTTGTCTAAAAACTTCTTGTATAAATTAATTTCAGATTTTTTTACTTTGCTTAAAATAAAAGATTCATTATGTCTCTTTATTTTACTTATTGAATCAATACTTTTTTCTTTCAAATTTTTTAAAACTAAATCAG
This sequence comes from uncultured Bacteroidota bacterium, assembly GCA_902559035.1. GTDB lineage: Bacteria > Bacteroidota > Bacteroidia > Flavobacteriales > Flavobacteriaceae > MAG-121220-bin8. The sequence continues at coordinate 124,296 of CACEGG010000005.1, read as the reverse complement.
TTTGTTTTTTTACACCAGAATTTGCAATTATGAAATTTCTAAAAGGAGATTTTATTTTAAAAAAAGAGTTGTTAGTGTTGGTTTCTAAAAATATGGTATTTCCAATAGTTATTGAATATTGATCCATTCTGCCACCTGAGCCTCTTTGTTCAACAACTTCACTTTGATATGCTAATTCCGATATAAATTTTTCAGAGATTTTTTCAGGATTAAAAATCTGTAAAAAAAAATTTATTAATGCTACAATCAGGGCCGAAGAACTTGATATTCCAGCATTAATAAAAATTTCACTTTTTATTTTTATGTCAAACCCTTTATTAATGACAATTTTATTTTTTTTTAGACTTTTAAGCACATACTTAATATGATCTCCTTTTTCTATTTCTTTTAAATCATCATTTAAATCAATTGATATATTTTTTTTTAAATCCTTTAAATTAAAATTTAAAAAATTTGAGTGATTAGGCTTACCTTCAACTGTAATATATTTGTCAATTGCACACGCTATAACAGGCAAACCTAAATAATCTTGATGATCACCAAATAAACAAATTCTTGCAGGTGCTTTTGAAATCATTTTTTACAATTCAAGTGATGGTATAATAAATTCTTTTAAAAATGGAGTTGAATGTGCTTTTTGAAGTTTTTTCTCAAGCTCAGAGATTATTTCTGGATATTCAAAAGAAAGATCATATAGTTCCTTTTCATCAACTGACAAATCATATAATTCAAGCTTTGAAGGCCCCTTGAACAAGTTTCTCTTAATTCCTTTCCATTTTCCCATTCTTATGGCCTGAAGACCTCCACTAGCAGGATATTCCCAATATAAAAAATCATGTTTTTTTTGATCTTCACCAATCATTTCTTTATAAAAACTTATGCCGTCTGTTTTTTCAGAATTTTTAATTCCTGCTACATCGCAGGCAGTTTCAAAAAAATCATAAAAAGCTGATATATGATCAGATTTAGAATTTGGCTTTATTTTATTTGGCCATGACGCTATCATGGGAACTCTTATTCCCCCTTCACTTACACTACCTTTCATAGTCCTTCTTGAATTAATAAATTTTCCTGTACTGTTAAAAAAATTATAATCCACATGATCAACCCAAGTTGGACCATTATCACTGGTAAAAATAATTAGGGTATTTTCATATTGACCAATCTCTTTAAGCTTTGAGACTAAGTCTCCTACTTGCTCGTCAAGATAAGAAATCATTGCCGCATAGGTGGCTTTAGGAGTTTTATTTGGATAATATGATTTTCCTGTATAGGGTTTCTCTTCTCCAAACTTTTTTTCATAATAATTTACCCATTTCTTTGGGGCTTGCAATGGTAAATGTGGTATTGGAGATGCGTAATAAAGAAAAAAGGGAGAGTTCTTATTTCTAGTAATAAAATCTATTGACTCTTTGTGCATAAGTGTGGGAGCATAATCCTTTTGATTATACTTATTGTATGAGATAGGATCATTTGGATCTAGATCTCCAAGACCTTCCTGTTTTGTTACAATATAATTATCTAGTATATGTCTACTCTCGTTTTTCCACAAGTGAGTTGGGTAAAATGTATGAGCCTGTCTTTGGCAGTTGTAGCCATAAAAAAAGTCGAACCCTTTTTTATTTGGAATACTGTTAGTATTTGGTGCACCTAAACCCCACTTTCCAACCATTCCTGTTTTGTAACCAGCATTATTTAAAACTTGAGCAACAGTATTGATTGAATCTAACAACGGTCTTTGGCCTTCTAGATTAGGATCATCAAACATAGCCTTGAAACTCCATACATTACCTCTTTCAGACCATTCACCATTGGCTCTTATATGTGTATTACCAGAATGCATACCTGTTAAAAGAACACTTCTTGCAGGAGCACAAACCGGGGCTCCTGAATAATGATTCATAAACATCATTCCAGAATTAGCTAATTGATCAATATTTGGGGTTTCTATATGTTTCTGACCATAAACTCCTAATTCACCATAACCCAAATCATCTGCAAGAATATAGATGATATTTGGTCTATTTTGTTCTTTTTGATTATTTGAATTACATGAAATAATGAAATGACTTAAAAAAAAACACCAAAAAATAAAATAGATTTTTTTCATCATAAAAATTAAGTGATTAAGTTATTACTAAATTATAAAAATTGAAAGAACAACATAAATACATTGATTATCTTTGAATTATGAACAAGAAAGGTTTTGAAAATAAAATAGAAGGATTTTCTAAAATTAGTAAAGAAGAAAAGATAAAGTGGATAGAAAAAAATTATTTCAATAATGTCTCAAATCCAATTTTAAAAAACTATTGGAACAATGATGATTCTCTTCAAAAGATACATGATGAATTTACAGAAAATACACTTTCTAATTTTTATTTACCTCTTGGTGTAGCTCCAAATTTTCTCATTGATAACAAGGATTATACAATTCCTATGGTTATTGAAGAAAGTTCTGTTATTGCTGCAGCTTGTAAAGCTGCAAAATTTTGGAGAAATAAAGGGGGCTTTAAAACTTCAATATTAAATTTTAAAAAAACAGGGCAAGTACATTTTATATTTAAGGGAGATAAACAAAAACTAAATATTTTTTTTAAAAATAATAAGTTAAAATTTTATGAGGATTGTAAAGAAATTTCCTCCAACATGAAAAAAAGAGGTGGTGGTATTTTGAATATTGAATTATTGGACAAAACTCATGATATTGACAACTACTTTCAAATAAATGCTGTATTTGATACTGTTGATTCAATGGGTGCAAATTTTATAAATTCCTGTCTTGAACAATTTGCTTCTACTTTAAAAAATGAAATAAATCAGTGCTCAGATTTTACTAATTCAGATTACTCACTCGAAATCATTATGAGTATTTTATCAAATTATGTTCCTGAATGTTTGGTAAGAGCTGAAGTTAGTTGCGACTTAAGCGAAATTGATCAAACTGGTGGACTTAGTGGAAAAGAATATGCAAATAAATTTATACAAGCGATCAATATTGCAAAAACACAAACCAGTAGGGCGGTAACACATAACAAAGGAATAATGAATGGAATTGATTCAGTTGTAATAGCTACTGGTAATGATTTTAGAGCAATTGAAGCTGGTGTTCATGCTTATGCAGCTAAAAGCGGAATGTATAAAAGCTTAACAGACGCTTGTGTTAAAAACAATACTTTCAAATTTTGGATTGAAATTCCACTAGCATTGGGAACAGTTGGAGGAATTACTAATCTTCATCCTCTTGTTAAATGGTCTTTAGAATTATTGAAAAATCCTAATGCAAAAGAATTAATGAAAATTGTTGCAGTTGCTGGTTTAGCTCAAAATTTTGGAGCTGTAAATTCTCTAATTACAACAGGAATTCAAAAAGGGCACATGAAAATGCATTTAATAAATATTTTAAATTCATTAAATGCTTCTGAGGATGAAAAAACTAAACTAATAGATTTTTTTAAAAATAATATAGTGTCATTTAGTTCAGTAAAAAATGAACTTGAAAAATTAAGATAAAATGAATTTTAATATTTCAAGTCATGGAAAACTTTTAATCACTTCTGAATATTTTGTTTTGAAAGGCGCTCAAGCTTTAGCAATCCCAACAAAATTCAAACAAAGTTTAAATTTTATCCATGATGAATCAAAAATATTATTTTGGGAAAGTCTTGATAATAAAAATAACACATGGATTAAATGTGAATTTGAAGTTGATAGTTTAAATATTTTAAAGTATAAGAATAAACATACCATAGCATTACAAAGCTTACTTCGTTCTGCAAAAAAATTAAATCCAAACTTTCTTATAAAAAGTTCAGGAGGAGTAGTTACCACTAAACTTGACTTTCCAACAAATTGGGGGCTTGGCACTTCATCCACTTTAATTAATAATATTGCTAAATGGGCAAGGATTAACCCATACAAACTGCTGTGGAGTAATTTCAAAGGAAGTGGTTACGATGTAGCTTGTGCAGATTCAAAAAGCCCAATACTATACAGATTTGATAATGGTATGCCAATTGTTGAAAGTGTAAAATTTAATCCAAGTTTTTCAAAAAACTTATTTTTTATTTACTTAAACAAAAAGCAAGATAGTAATAAGGAAATAGATGATTTTTACAATTTAAAAATTAATTCAAGTTCAATAAAAATAATATCAGATCTAACCACAAGATTTCTCAACTGTCAAACATTAAATGAATTTCAAAATTGTATAATAGAACATGAAAAAATAGTATCTATGTCTATTAATAAACAGTTAGTGAAATTTAAATATTTTCAAGATTACAGTGGGGAAATAAAAAGTTTAGGTGCTTGGGGTGGTGATTTTATTCTAGCGGCCGGACCCTCCAACTCAAAAGAATATTTTAATGGTAAAGGATATAATACAGTCTTTAGTTTTAATGAAATATTTTAATTTTTTTAATCAAAAATATACTTTGGCACGGTTAATGTAAATAACATAATACATAATATTTTTGGTTAGTTGTTGTTAAAAATGCTCAGTTCCAAAACTGGGCATTTTTCTTTTTTTATAATATACTTTTTGGGATACCCAATCATTAATATAATCAACATCAAATTATAAAAGGTCATATTTTATCCTACATTTTCAGAGTTTTATATTAGAAATAAATTAGTTAATCCATTTTAATTATTACAAATATTATTTATTGCTAACTTGTTGATCATAAGAAATAGTACATATTTATTTGATGTGTTTTATTACTTATTTACAACAACAACCAATAAACTTATTTTAATCATAAAGGGTTTTAATTTTTTAAAATGTATTATAATTAAATGTGTTTATACTTTAATTATATAAATACAACAACAACAACAAAATATTATGAGTAAGAATTTAGCTGAAGAATACTGGAAAAAAAATCTTAAATATTTATTAATTCTATTATCTATATGGTTTACCGTATCATTTGGTTTTGGAATTATATTAATTGAAGAACTAAACCAAATAAAAATAGGTGGTTTTAAACTTGGATTTTGGTTTGCCCAACAAGGATCAATCTATGTATTTGTTACTTTGATTTTCATATACATCTATTTAATGAACAGATTAGATAAAAAATATCATTCTAAAAAATAATTATGGAATTACAAATTTGGATTTGGTTAATGATTGGTATAACATTTTCGTTATACATTGGAATTGCTATTTGGTCTAAAGCTGGTTCTACTAAAGAATTTTATGTAGCAGGTTCTGGGGTGTCTCCAATAGCTAATGGAATGGCTACTGCCGCAGATTGGATGTCTGCTGCATCCTTTATTTCGATGGCTGGACTAATTTCTTTTATGGGCTATGATGGATCAGTTTACCTAATGGGTTGGACTGGCGGATATGTTTTGCTCGCACTTTTACTAGCTCCTTATTTAAGAAAGTTTGGAAAATTTACAGTTCCTGATTTTATTGGAGATAGATATTATTCTGATACAGCACGACTTGTAGCAGTATTTTGTGCATTAATAATTTCATTCACTTACGTAGCAGGACAAATGAGAGGAGTTGGATTAGTGTTTTCTAGATATTTGGAAGTAGATATAAATACAGGTGTTGTTATTGGAATGGCCATAGTTTTGTTTTACGCAGTTTTAGGTGGAATGAAAGGAATTACATACACTCAAGTTGCACAATACTGTGTTTTAATCTTTGCATTTATGGTTCCTGCTATTTTTATTTCAATTCAGATGACTGGGAATCCAATTCCGCAAATAGGTTTTGGATCAGAGGGTGCTGATGGAGTTTATCTTTTAGAAAAACTAGATGGATTGAGCAGAGAACTAGGTTTTCATGAATATACAACAGGGTCTAAATCTAAACTTGATGTATTTTTTATTACTGCAGCTTTAATGATTGGAACTGCAGGTCTCCCACACGTTATTGTTAGATTTTTCACTGTTAAAAAGGTTAGTGATGCAAGAAAATCTGCTGGTTGGGCATTATTATTTATAGCAATTTTGTACACAACAGCCCCAGCAATTGCAGTATTTGCAAGAACAAATTTAATTGAAACGGTTAGTGAAAAAAAATACGATGAAATGCCCGTATGGTTTGATAACTGGGAAAAAACAGGACTCTTAAAATTTGATGACAAAAATAATGATGGAGTTATTCAATATGTTGCTGATCCTCAAATCAATGAACTCACAATAGACAGGGATATCATGGTCATGGCCAACCCTGAAATAGCTGAACTTCCAAATTGGGTAATAGCCCTTCTTGCAGCTGGAGCTTTAGCTGCAGCTTTATCAACCGCAGCTGGATTACTTCTTGTAATTTCATCTTCAGTTTCACATGATTTAATTAAAAAAATTATAAAACCTGATGTTAGCGAAAAAGGAGAATTAATAGCAGCTAGAGTATCTGCATTTTTTGCTGTTATAATGGCTGGATATTTTGGCATTAATCCACCTGGGTTTGTCGCTGCAGTAGTTGCTTTAGCTTTTGGATTAGCAGCAGCCTCTTTTTTTCCAGCAATTGTTATGGGAATATTTTATAAAAGAATGAATAAAGAAGGTGCTATTTCTGGAATGGTAACTGGTTTACTTTTAATGCTTTTTTATATGACAAAATTTAAGTTTGGATGGTTTGGTGGAGGTGATCAATCAGACTGGTGGTTTGGTATATCTCCTGAAGGTTTTGGAACATTAGCCATGCTCGTTAATTTCGTCGTCTCATTAACTGTTTGTCATATGACTAAAGAACCGTCTGAAGAAATTCAGGAATTAGTTGAAAAAATTAGAATTCCAACAATTGAAAGCAAATGAAATATTTAGTTCTATTTCTTATTCTATTTCTTAATGTAAATTTAAATTCACAAGAATTGGATTTATATGAACAAAAAATCTTTGTTACAGAAAAGGACACCCTTAATTATAGGATTTTAAAACCTTTAAATTACGACTCAACAAAACAATATCCAGTCCATTTGTTCTTGCATGGAGCTGGTGAGAGAGGAAATGATAATGTTTCTCAACTAGTTCATGGATCAAAACTGTTTTTAAAAAAAGAAAGTAGAGAAAAATATAATTCATGGGTAATATTCCCACAAGCTCCAAAACACGATTGGTGGGGATATAAAGATCCTTATAAATTAAATTATAATGTAAAAGAATCTAAAGCCATGTCTTTGGTTGTGAAATTAATGGATAATTTTTCAAAGAGAAATGACGTCAATCAAAACAAAATTTATGTAAGTGGATTGTCAATGGGCGGAATGGGAACTTTCGTGATTTTAAATTTAAGACCTAATATGTTTGCTGCTGCAACTCCAATTTGTGGAGACGGAGATCCTAATTCAGTAAACAATTACGCAAAAAAAATTCCTATTTGGATTTTTCATGGCTCCGATGATACAGTTGTAAGTCCAAAAAAATCCTTAAAAATGGCTAATGCTATTATTGATGCTGGCGGAAGTCCCAAAATTACCTTCTATGAAAATGTTGGACACGACAGCTGGAACAATGCTTTTGATGAAGAAGATTTTCTTAAATGGATTCACTCTAAAACTAAAAAACAATGAAATACAATAAATTAACTATTATTATTTTTTTATTATCAATTATTATGAGTAATAATGCACAAGATATTTACATTCAAGGTGGTGGAACTTTGATGGATTGGGCCCATTTAAAAAAATTTGAAAAAGATAATGAACGTTTAAAAAAAATAAATGACCCAAACAGAGTTGTTTTTATGGGCAATTCAATTACAGAAGGGTGGTCAAATTTCGATAAAGATTTTTTTATTAATAATCCCTTTGTTAACAGAGGAATTAGTGGTCAAACGACTCCTCAAATGCTAATTAGATTTAGACCTGATGTTATTAATTTAAATCCAAAAAGTGTAGTAATCTTAGCAGGTATAAATGATATTGCTGGAAATACTGGGCCAATATCTCTTGAAAATACAGCTGAGAACATTATTTCGATGGCAGAGATAGCAAAAGTTAACAATATAAAAGTTTACATATGCTCTACTCTACCAGCAATAGACTTTCCATGGTCTCCAGGACTAGAACCAGGTCCTAAGGTGATTAAGCTAAATACTATTTTAAAAAATTATTGTATTAAAAATAATATAACATATGTAGACTATTTTTCTTCAATGGCTGATGATGAAGGGGGGCTTAAAGTACCTGAATATACCGCAGCTAACGATTTGGTCCATCCTAACCTTGCAGGATATAAAGTAATGGAAAAAATAATTTTATCTTCATTAGAAAAATAAATTTTAGCTTAAAAAAAGCATTTTTTAAAAAAATCAATCTAAAAGAATTAAAGTAAAATTCTTAACTTTAGAAGAAGTGAAAAAAAATAATATTAAAATATTATCATATTTCTTTGTGCCTTTACTCATTACATTGGCATTTAAATATGTTTCTTCAAAGCCTGCAGTAAATGATATCTCAGTTAGTAATCAAACGAATGAGATAGTTAAAACAAGTTCAAAAATTGAAGTCAGTGAAGTCAATTTTAACTTTGATGTTAAACCAATTCTTTCTGACAAATGTTATACTTGTCATGGCCCTGATGACAAAGCTAGACAAGCAAATTTAAGACTTGATATTCAAGATGGCTTTTATAAGTCTTTAGAGGATAATCCAAATCATTATGTCATAAACAAAAATAATCCTAACGAGAGCGAAATTTTAAAAAGAATTAATAGTGAAAATTCAATTTATGTTATGCCACCGCCCGAATCGAATTTAACTTTATCTGAAAAAGAAAAACAGATATTAAAAAAATGGGTTAGTCAAGGAGGTAAGTGGGAACAACACTGGGCTTATACAAAACCTGAACTACCCAAAGTTCCTGAAATTAAATATAAGGACTGGGCAACTAATGAAATTGATTTTTTTATTTCAAATAAGTTAGAATCAAAAGGAATGACTCCTTCAAATCTTGAAGAAAAAGAAATATTAATTAGAAGGGCTTATTTTGATATTATAGGTCTTCCTCCGTCATTAGATGAAATTGATAATTTTATTTCTGATAAAAGTGAAAATGCATATGAAAAAGTGATTGATAAGCTTCTAATGTCTGAAGCTTATGGTGAAAGAATGGCTGCAATATGGATGGATTTATCAAGATACGGAGATAGTCATGGTTATCAAGATGATCAGGAAAGAATTATGTGGCCTTGGAGAGATTGGGTAATACATGCTTATAACACAAACATCCCATATGATAAGTTTATCACTTGGCAAATGGCAGGAGATATGCTACCTAATGCGACTAAAGAGCAAATTTTAGCATCTGGTTTTAACAGAAATCATAAAATTACTCAAGAGGGTGGAGTTGTGCCTGAAGAATATAGAGTTGAATATGTCGCTGACAGAACCGTAACATCTGCCAAAATAATGATGGGGCTTACCGTTGAGTGCGCAAGATGTCACACACATAAATATGACCCCATATCACATGATGAATTTTTTAGTTTATACAGCTTTTTTAATAATGTCGAAGAGGATGGTTTAATTGGATATGGAATTACTGCACCAAAACCAAACTTGACCATTAATAAAAAAGATATAAATGATGATTTATCATTTGTAAATCTTCCTGATAGCATTAGTGATGTAACTCTAATGGTAATGAAAGAAACTGAAAATTTAAGAAATACGTATGTACTCAACAGAGGAAGCTATGATTCTCCTACAAGACTTGTTAAGCCCAGTACACCTAAGGCAGTCCTAGAGTTTGACAATAATAAATACCCCTCCAATAGAATTGGTTTATCAAAATGGTTTTTTGATAAAGACAACCCTTTAACATCAAGGGTAACTGTAAATAGATTGTGGCAACAATTTTTTGGGGTTGGTATAGTTGCCACACCAGATGATTTTGGAAGCCAAGGAAATAAACCTGTTAATCCTGAATTATTAGATTGGCTAGCTTATACATTTCAAAATAAAGATAATTGGGATACTAAAAAGTTTATTAAAAGACTTGTAATGTCTTCCACTTACAGACAATCCAGTAAAGTAAAAAAGGAAAATCGTTTAATCGACTCTGATAATACTTATTTAGCAAATTATCCTAGACAAAAACTCTCTGCTGAGATGATAAGAGATAATGCCCTAGCTACCAGTAAAATGCTGGTAAAAAAAGTTGGTGGCCCTAGCGTTAAACCTATGCAACCCCCAGGACTTTGGGATGAAGTAACTGGTGGTGGTGGCGGAAGCTTAGCTTTTTATGTTCCAGATTCAGGTGAAAATCTTTATAGAAGAAGTTTATACACATTCTGGAAAAGAACAGTACCTCCACCTTCCATGATGATTTTTGATGCACCAACCCGAGATTTTTGTTCTCCAGTACGTCAAAAAACTAGTACTCCTCTTCAATCTTTAGCATTAATGAATGACCCACAATATCAATTAGCTGCAGAAAACTTGTCTGAACTAATTTTTAATGAAAATACCTCCATTGAAAATAAAATAATAAAACTTTATAGAACAGTAACAGGAAGAACACCAATTGATATTGAAGTTGATAAACTAAAAAAATATCTTGATGAAATAAAGGAACTAAACAAAATTGAGGATAAAATAGCGTTTAACTCACTAGCGGTTTTAGTTTATAATTTAGATGAAACCACTCAAAAAAGTTAGATATTATGGAAGAAATACACAAACACTTCTTGAACAACAACAGACGAAACTTTTTAAAAAAAGCTGGATTAGGGATAGGTGGTTTAGCATTAGGATCATTATTAGACCCCTTTAATTTTGGTAAAGAAACCAATCCGTTTGCTTCTTTAAATAATAACTCTTTAAATCTTCCTCATTTTGCTCCAAAAGCAAAGAGGATAATTTATTTATTTCAAAGTGGAGGTCCATCACAACTAGATTTATTTGATTACAAGCCTAAGCTTAACCAATTAAGAGGAATAGATCTTCCTGCATCTGTTAGAGATGGTCAGAGACTAACTGGAATGACCTCCGGTCAGGCAAAATTTCCTTTAGTTGGAAGTAATTATAACTTTAAACAATATGGAGAATCAAGAGCTTGGGTTAGCGAACTAATGCCTTATGTTGGTAAAATAGCCGATGAATTATGTTTTGTTAAATCTATGCACACTGAGGCAATAAATCATGACCCTGCCATAACATTTTTTCAGACCGGTTCACAACAACCAGGTAGACCAAGTATGGGTTCTTGGATGAGTTATGGTTTAGGAAGTTTAAATAATAATATGCCGTCTTTTGTAGTTCTTCTATCAAATGGAACTGGAAGACCTAAGGGTCAACCTCTCTATTCAAGACTTTGGGGAAATGGTTTTCTAAGTTCTTTACATCAAGGTGTTCAATTTAGATCTGCAAAGGACCCAGTTCTTTATTTAAAAAACCCAGATGGTGTGACTGCTCAAGAAAGACGAAAAATGTTAGATTATTTAGCAGAACTAAATCACCAACAAGAAGCCTCATTTGGAGATCCTGAAATTAGCAGCAGAATTGCACAATATGAGATGGCCTACAGAATGCAAACCTCAGTTCCAGAAACTATGGATATTTCAGATGAGCCTGATCATATTCTTCAAATGTATGGTCCAAATGCTCAAAAACCAGGAACTTATGCTGCAAATTGTATTCAAGCCAGAAGATTAATAGAAAAAGATGTTCGTTTTGTACAATTGTATCATATGGGATGGGATCAACATGAGAATCTTCCTGGACAAATAAAGGGTCAAACAAGTGATGTAGATCAACCCACCGCTGCATTGATAATGGACTTAAAACAAAGAGGATTACTTGAGGATACTTTGGTAGTATGGGGTGGGGAATTTGGAAGAACAAATTATTGTCAGGGTACTCTTTCTGATACTAATTACGGAAGAGATCATCATCCAAGATCGTTTACAATATTTATGGCTGGTGCTGGTATTAAACCTGGGTTTTCATATGGTGAAACCGATGATCTTGGGTACAATATTGTTAAAGATCCAGTTCACGTACACGATTTACAAGCAACTATTTTAAATCAGTTTGGTATAGATCACACTAAAATGATTTACAAGCATCAAGGAAGAAGATTTAGATTGACTGATGTTTCTGGAAATGTGATTAATGACTTATTGTCTTAACTAATTGATGTGTTTTTTGAAAAACTTCCAAATTTCTTCACTAGCATTTATATCTTGATTTCCCCAAGCTCCAGGCCAATCGTGACCTCCTCCTTCAACTTTATAAAACCAAACTTCATTATTATAGCTTCCACCCTTTTTCTTTGTTAGAGAAACAGTAGAATAATCTGATTTATCTATATCAGGAAAATCAATTATCTCATCTTGAGTACAAGCATTTAAGTCAGACCAAAACTCCATTACGTCTAAAATATGAGGAGCTCCCCCCCCATCCTAAGGCTGTGTTCATTGATCCGTCCCATGGAACAGTTCTATCATTAGTACCAGACATTTGAAGAATAGGTATTTTATATGCTGGTGAACAATTTTGCCAATCATAACCACTCATTGTTCCTGTTATCGAAGCCACTGCTTTAAATATATCTGATTTCTCACAGCCCAAAGTATAGGACATAAATCCTCCATTTGACATTCCAGCAACAAAAACATTGTCTTTACTAGTCTTAAATTCTTGTTGAATCGTGGATACTAAATTGGATAAAAACTCGATATCATTTACATCACTCATTTGTAAATTTGCGTTCCAATGTGTTTGACCAGTTAACGGAGTTATTGAACCCAGAGGATAACATACCATAAATCCATTTTGATCTGCAATAGCATTCATTTTTGAATAAGTCAGAATATTATTATTATTACTTGTATAGCCATGAAGAATCATAACAAGAGGAGCATTTTCAGAAAAATTTTTTGGTTTATATAAAATATATTTTCGATTTAGTCCTCCATGATTTGTTGTAAATTCTTTTTGAGTCCAAGATGTATCATCAACAATAACTTCCACGTCATCTTCTTGATTACTGCAAGAAAAAAATAACAAGATAAAGAAGGTTATAAATATATTTTTCAATTCAATTGATTTTCGTTACTCCAGGTTTTGGAATTGAATATCTTCCTTTTTCGTTGGGTAAAGTTGGTGGATTAGAACTCCAACTCAAATCACTTGGAACTAAAACATGTTTAGAGTTTAGAGCCTGTTCCCATGTAATCTCTTTTCCAGTATAGGTAGCCATTCTTCCCATGATAGCTGTTAAAGTTGATTTGGCTCCATACTCTGCATCATTAATTACGCCTCCATTTCTAATTGATGCAAATAACTTATCGTGTTCGATTTGGTATGGACTTTTATCGTTGGAAGGATCATGCTTGAATATATCATTAGCATTATGATCAATGATTTTACAATAATCACCTGAAGTGACTACATTAGCTTTAGTGCCTTGAAATGCCTCACTAACATTATATTTTGTTCCAGGTTGATGTCTACACTGACTTGAAACAACTGCACCACCTGGATATTTGAATTCTACAAAATGATGATCAAAAATTTCACCATGATCTATACCGTTTCTAACTTCTCTTCCACCCATACCAGAAGCTGATTTTGGATACTCACCAATAAACCAGTTGGCAACATCAATATTGTGAATATGCTGTTCTAAAATATGGTCTCCACAAAGCCAATTAAAATAATACCAGTTTCGCATTTGATATTCCATTTCAGTCTGCCCTGGTAATCTTTTATTTACCCAAACACCTGCACTGTTCCAATAAACTTGACCTGAAACTATTTTACCTACTAGATTGTTATTAATTTGACCTAGTGTGTTATTATAACTGTTTTGATACCTTCTTTGCAAACCAACAACAACATTTAGATTTTTTTTCATTGCTAATTTTGCTGATTTTAAAACTTGTCTAACTCCAATTGCATCTGTCGCGACAGGTTTTTCCATGAACACATGCTTGTCATTTTCTATTGCATATTTGAAATGCAATGGTCTAAATCCAGGAGGAGTTGTAAGGATGACTACGTCAGCTTTATCAATCGCGTTTTGATATGAATTAAAGCCAACGAATCTATTTTTTTCTTTAACATTTATAATTCTTTCCCCCTCAAGTTCCTCAGAAATTGCTTTTAGACTAGATTCTAATCGGTCTTTAAAAGCATCTGCAACAGCTATTAGCTCTGTATCTTTATCCGCTCTTAAGGCTTGAACAGCTGCTCCAGTTCCTCTTCCACCACAACCTACTAAAGCTATTTTAAGTTTTTTGTTTCCCGAACTATTAGCCATAGCCTCAAGAGAAAAAGATGGGGCCAATAAAACACCTCCAGTTAAAGCTGTTGATTTTACAAATGATCTTCTTGAAAATTGTTTTTTATTCATTTTAATTATTTAAAATTATCTACTTGCTTGTAAGAATTAATAAGCTTGACTTCACCATCAATTCCTTTTATAGAATTCCCATGTTCCATGCCCAATATACCATTATATCCTCTTTCATAAATATATTTAAAAATATTATTATAATTAATTTCTCCAGTTGTTGGCTCATTTCTTCCTGGGTTATCTCCTATTTGAAAATATGCGATTTCATCCCATGTAGTTTCAATATTAGGAATTAAGTTTCCCTCCTGAATTTGTTGATGATATATATCAAAAAGAATTTTGCAAGAAGGAGAGTTAACTGACTTGCAAATCTGAAAAGCTTGTGGGCTTTCAGTTAAGAATAGTCCAGGATGATCTCTAAAATTTAAAGGTTCTAATACCATAGTTAAGTTATGGCTTTCTAAAATTCCGCAAGCTTGCTTTAATGTTTCGATAACATTTTTTGTTTGAAAATTTATATCGAGTTTTAAATCTAAATGACCAGGAACCACTGTCATCCATTTTGCATTTACTCTTTTCGCAACGATTACAGACTCTTTGATATCATTTAGAAATTCTTTTCTTTTATTAATATCACCACTTGCAAGATTAGGTTTATCCCAATGAATTTTATGTGCAACAAAAACACCCATTTGCATATCATTATTAATTAAAAAGTTTCCTATTTTTTCTTGAGTTTTTGTGTCTCTATTTTTCATTCCGTTATCCTCGAAAGCACTGAAACCTTGATCAGACATGAATTTTAATTGGTCAATAATACCACTACCTGCATGACTTTTAAACATTCCAAAATGAGGTGCATATTTCAAATTAAAAACATGCTTTTCAATATTGTTATTTTCTGAGCTAAAAGAATTTAATGACAAAAGACTTGCACTTGCAACGGTGGAGTTTTTGATAAAATTTCGTCTTTTCATATTTTACTAATTAATTGTTCCAATATTTATTTTGTTCATCTGCTGTTGGAGTAATAAATGGTCTAACTATTCTAAATCCTACAAATTGAGCGTCAGTATGCCACCATTTACTTCTAGGTATTTGAGGATCTTGTTTTTTCCACTGTTTAGAAGATGCTTGTCTTGATGCACTTCTTAATCTGTAATTTGAACTTTTCCAAGAACCTCCTCTAACTACTCTTGGATATAATTTTTCAGGTTGATTGTAAGGGTTATTATCTATTTCAGTTTTTGAATTACTATAAAAAGAGGTGTCATAAGCATCCAAAGTCCATTCCGAAACATTTCCGTGCATATCATACAATCCCCATTTGTTAGGAAGTTTCTGTCCAACTTTTTGATATTTATTGTTACTATTATTTTTATACCAGCCGTATTTATCTAGATCGTTAGAATCATTGCCGAAATAATAGGGTGATTCAGATTCAGCCCTACAAGCATACTCCCATTCAGCTTCTGTTGGCAATCGATAAAAGTTTCCGGTCATAGCTGACAACCATTGACAAAATTTTTTAGCAGCCAATTGAGTCATGGATATTGCTGGGTAACCCTCAGTACCCATTCCGAAACTCATTTCAACATAAGGTGTAGTTGCACCAGAAACTCCATCAACATCAATATTAACTTCACTATTTTTAGAAAAGGGTTGTTGTAAGTTATCTAGTTCTCTAGCCATAAACAAAGTATATAAATTCCAGGTTGTTTCATACTTTGCCATCCAAAAGGAATCAATTTTTACTTTACGAACAGGACCTTCATCTGCTAGTCTATTTTTTTCATAAAGTGGACTTCCCATTAAAAATTCTCCGCCTTTTATTGGGACCATTTCAAGATTATAGTTTTTACTTAAAATCAATTGATTGTATCCGATAAATTCACTTTGAGAATAAGAAAAACAAAATGAAAAAAGTACCAATAAGAAAGTTTTTTTCATATTAGTAAATTACTAAAAATCACTCTTCTTTACTAATTGTCAAATTAAAATTCTCTGTATGGTGAATCTAAAAATTGATTTGCTTCCTCTTCTTTAAATTTTGCTAAATTGTTGTCCCAATGAAGAGTTTTTCCAGGGAACCTTCCAGCAATCACACCCAAAAGAATTGTTTCTGTTAATCTTGCAGAATATGAAAATGGTGCTGTACATGTATCTTTTCCTAAACATGCGTCTACAAATTGATGATAATGTAAATAGGATTCTCCACCATAATCCCTAACTGGTTGATCTGTGATTTGACCAGAACTTTCAAACTCTGATAAATCTAAATCTACATACTCTCCATCAACAATATGTTTAGGAAGTTCCATAAAGTGTGGCAATAGAAGCCTTCCTTTTTCTCCGATAAACATAGCACCCTGCAAAGGAAGCTTATCTTTATTGGGTAGTTTTAAATCCTTATGATTTTTAGGAGCTCCTGAGCCGTCCTGCCAAATCCACTCTAATTTTTCTGTAGTATATTTTGTGCCTGGAAATTCATAAGTAACAATATTCTTTTCAGGAAAGCCAAACTCGTTTGGTTTTCTGCAATTATTTTTAATGGTTAAAGGAACATCCAGTTCAAGAGCATTGTAGGGCGTGTCAAATATATGAACACCCATGTCTCCAAGTGTTCCGCAACCATAATCCACAATTTTTCTCCAATTCCCAGGATGATATATTTTGTCTTTATATGGTCTTTCTGGAGCAGTTCCAAGCCATAAATTCCAATCTAAATTAGCAGGAATGTTATCTTCCCCTGATGGCTTATCCCCATCGTATCCCCAGTTTTTCGGAGACCAGGCTCTAACTCTACTAACTTTACCAATGATTCCAGATTGAATAAGTATTGTTGCTAACTTATAATCATAAAAAGAATGTACTTGAATTCCCATTTGTGTAATCAGGTTTCTTTCTTTAGCTAGTTTTCGCATTGCTCTAGCTTCACTAACATGATGAGTTAAAGGTTTCTGGCAGTAGACAGATTTATTTAATTCCATTGCCATTATTGAGGCAGGGGCATGTGTATGATCAGGAGTAGAAACTATAACGGCATCAATAGAGTCAGCTAATTCCTCAAACATAATTCTGTAATCTTTATAAACTTTAGCATTTGGATGTAGTTTACTTGCCTTAGAAAGAGCTTTTGAATCAACATCACATAGAGCAGTTACATCCACCGATTTGTGAGAAGCAATATCATTTAAATCTGCCGCTCCCATTCCTCCAACTCCAATATGGGCAGTTCTAAGTCTTTTATTTTTAGGCAAAGCCCAAATAGATGTTGGTAATACACTTAAAGAGGCTAATGCTGCTGTTGATTTTATAAAATTTCTTCTTTGATTTTTCATAATATATAGTCTTAATTAAATTTAATTAAAAAAAAATTTAATTTCTTGAAAAAAAGATCAAAAGATGAAACTTAACTATTAATAACTTTAAAACTAATATTAGTCTGTTTAAACTTGTTTTGATAGAATATTACTATTAAATTTAAAGTAAATGGTAATCTTATGAGTATTAGTAATAATAATTCAAGAAGGAAATTTTTAAAAAAATCTGTAATAATTCCACCACTTTTTATAGTTCCAAGACACGTTTTGGGAGGTAAAGGATTTACTGCCCCTAGTGATAAACTTAATATCGCAGGAGTGGGAGTAAGAGAATGGGGAAGAGGTTCAAACAATATCCATCAGAGTAGAAACGAAAATATAGTTGCACTTTGTGATGTAGATTTTAATCAATCTAAGCCTACATTTGATAAATATCCAAAAGCTAAAGTTTATAAAGATTACAGAATTATGTTGGATAAACAAAAGGATATTGATGCTGTAATTGTTTCTACTCCTGATCATAATCATGCTGTAATTACAATGAAAGCAATTAAAATGGGTAAACATGTCTACTGTGAAAAACCTTTAACTCATACAGTTTATGAAGCTCGTGAAATAACCAAGGCTGCAAAAAAATATAACGTACAAACTCAAATGGGAAATCAAGGGAGGTCCTCAGATGAGATTAGAAAACTTAAGGAGTGGATTGATGATGATGCTATTGGTCCAGTAAGGGAATTATTAGCCTGGACAGACAGACCTATTGGGGGACATGCATGGGATACTTTTGCAGTTAAGGCAAAATCTAAAGAAAAACCTCCTATCCCTGAGGGTTTAGATTGGGATTTATGGTTGGGGCCTGCTCAATATCGAGATTATCACCCCGATTATCATCCATTATCATGGAGAGCATGGATTGATTTTGGAACTGGATCCATGGGAGATATGGGTTGTCACATTTTAGATCCTGCCTTTTATGCTTTAGAATTAGGTGCTCCAAGCGAAATACAAGCTACCTCTACTCATTATATTCCTGAAATTGAATCTCAAACCTATCCTTCTGCTTCAATTGTTAGAATGAAATTTCCAAAAAGAGGAAAACACCCTGAGTTAAATTTAACATGGTCTGATGGAAGAATTCAACCTGCAATTCCAGATGAATTTAAAGATGGTGAACAGTTTACTTTAAGTGGGGCATTATTTATTGGAGACCATGGTAAAATTACTCATGATTCCCACGGAGCCAGTGGAGTAAAAATTATACCTGAAGAAAAAATGCTTAATTATAAACAACCGTCTCCTTACATTTCAAGGGTTGAAACTACACATCAAGGGGATTGGATTCGAGCCTGCAAAGATGGAGTTCCTGCAAGTTCATCGTTTGATTACGGAGGCCCTCTTACTGAAATGGCATTACTTGGAATGATTGCTATTCGTTTAAAAAATCATAAACTAATTTGGGATTCTAAAAATTTTAAATTTACAAACAACGAAAAAGCCAACGAGCTTTTACATAAAACCTATAGAAAAGGTTGGAGTTTGTAATTAGACTGTTTTTCAATTTGCATAATATTTGATCTTGTAAACAGAAATAGATTTAAATTGTTTAGAAACCTACTACCATTTTTTTTAGTCTTAATTGTTTCTTGTTCAAAGGATCCAGCCTTATTTCAAGTTAATTTTGACGTAAACCCCAAAGATGGAGGGTCTATAAACTTAAATTCAAATACTTATTTTGAAGGCGAAACATTAAATATAGAAGCAAATGCTTCAAAAAATTATGTGTTTGACAACTGGTCTGGTGATTTTTATGGTACTGATTCGACGGCTGTAATAAATATAAATTCTGATAAAAATTTAGTAGCAAATTTTTCTAAAAAAAGATTTGAAATAAATATTTCAATTGAAGGTAAAGGATCTGTTTCAAGAAAATTAATTAAAAGTGGAGTAAATAATGATTTTAGTCATGGAAGTATTGTTGAAATATTAGCTTTAGCCGATGATGGATGGACATTTGTAGAATGGAAAGGAGATGTTTCAAACAAAATTACTAATCCTCAGCATTTAACAGTAACTCAAACAAAAAACATTACTGCTGTATTTCAAGAAAATATTTCTGGAAAAAATGCCTCCAAATTTTTAGCCCTTGGTGATAGTTACACGATAGGTGCATCTGTTACTGTTAATGAAAGATGGCCTGTTCAATTTTTAAATGAATTAAAATCATATACTAGTGCTATTGATACTTTACAAATCATCGCCACCTCGGGATGGAGAGTTGATCAATTAAAAAACGGGATGAACAATTCTAATCTAGAGCCTCCATATGGGTTAATTTCTTTGTTAATTGGAGTTAATAATCAATTTCAAGGACAAAACGCGAATGGGTTTCGACCTGAATTTATAGAAATATTAGAAAAATCCTTAAAATTGGTTAATAACAGAAAAGAAAGATTTTTTGTTATATCGATACCTGACTGGGGAGCAAGCCCTTTTGGTTCCGGTTTTGACAGAGCTAAAGTTTCAAAAGAAATTGATGAGTTTAATTCAGTGTTAAAAGAAGAGTCAGAAAAAAGAGGAGTGCGTTATTTTAACATTACTGATATATCAAGAAGAGCTTTAACAGATAGAACCCTTACAGCCAGTGATGGATTACATCCCAGCGGAAAAATGTATAAACTCTGGGTCGATAAAATGATACCCGAGATTTCAAAAATTAATTTTGAATAACTATAATTTTCTGATTTTTATATTTCTAAACCATATAGGACTATCATGATCTTGTAGGGCTATATACCCCTTTTTGTATTTACCATAATCAGGAAACTTATCCCACTTTCCTGAGTTTCTTTTTAAAAACCAATCTTCAGAATAAGGAACAAATTCCAACATTAATTCGCCATTTAACCAATGTTCTACTTTATTATTAGTATAAATAATTTTAGATGAATTCCACTCTCCTGCAGGATTCAATTTCTTTTTATTCAAATCCGCTTCATGCATAGCGTAATTAGCTCCTGCTTTTTGCCATTCTTCAAGTTTCGCATTGTTTATCTCCTCCCAACCAATGTCATCTAATATTTGATATTCAGGGGAAATTGCATAGGGAGCTTCATGACCTTCTTGAACATTATAAAAAATACCGCTATTTCCTCCTTTTGGAAGTTTCCATTCTAAATACAATTCAAAAAATTCAAACTCTTCTTTATAATAAATAATATCACCTCCTCCTATCCAATCTTTTTCAAGTTTAAGGTCAGTATTAAATGTTAGCTCACCATCAACAGCAGCCCATTTTTTAGGTATTTCTTTACCATTATATGCCCTCCACCCATTAGTAGTTTCACCATCAAACAAATAAATCCATTCTTTATCTGTATTTGAACATGAAACTAAAAGTAAAATGACGATAAAAAGTTTAAATTTTCTCATAATTATATGTTTTTTTGATTTTATTCAAAATCATAATTTCACCTAAGAATTGCCAATCAAAATTAATAGTTTGATTTGCAGGATGGTGGTGGTGATCTTGGTCTAAGATATAATCTTCTGATTTATTAATTACTCTAGTCTTAGAATACACCCTTTCAAATTCATTTCTCATTTGTTTAAATTGATTTTCAATACCATCTAAATAACTTAAATCACCGCTTTTATCAACTTTTTCTAATTTCAAAATTAAATTAGCAGAAAATTTTGTGAGTTCATTTACT
This sequence comes from uncultured Bacteroidota bacterium, assembly GCA_902559035.1. Classification (GTDB taxonomy): domain Bacteria; phylum Bacteroidota; class Bacteroidia; order Flavobacteriales; family Flavobacteriaceae; genus MAG-121220-bin8. The sequence continues at coordinate 102,989 of CACEGG010000005.1, read as the reverse complement.
TGTTGGTATATCTCTAAAGTATATTTATTTTTAGGATTCTTAGATTGGATTCTAGCAATTATATTTTCAACTTCAGAAGAAATTTTTAAAGACTCAATTGCATTATTGATTCTATTACTATTATTTTTTGACCATTCTCCTTTATTATTTAAATTAGGTAAATCAATTATATCAGTATCCAGTGGGTTTTCTTTTTTTGATAATCCTGGTCTCCATCCATCTTTGGAAAGAAACATATTAAGCCACAAAGAAACGGGTTTCTCTAAATGATCAATAAATTCAAATTCGTCACTCTTAAATAGATATCCAAAATTTCGATATCTGTATAATGATTTAAATTGATCAATTGATAAATTATCCCCAGCCCAACTGTATTCTGAAAATCCTGCTATTCCTCTTTTATATAGTTCAAAGTGAGGAGAATCATCATCCCAAAGTGTTAACAACAAGCCATCTAAATTTTTATCTATAGAACTAGTGGCAAATGATTTTATCTGTGGAATATTACTTTGATTTTGAGGCATAAGAGTCCATCTTGTTTGGCCAGCAGTAGCTCCCATAACCTTCAGACCATTTTTAGAATACCAATCCATTGCTTTTAAATTTCCATAAGAATGTGATTTTTGATAATTCCATCTCATGTAGACGGCATTTTTAGGAAATTTTTCTATAAAATTCATGAGGTTTATTTCATTTTTTTTCCAAATTTCATCAACTTCTTTTTCGGTCATTTTATCATTAAACATAGGATTATAAACTCCTGCATGTTTTAAGGGCATATCATCCCAAAAAATTGGAATTCTGTTGTGCTTTTTAGCAAACTCACATACCTTATTTAACCAAATTAGATTTAGTTCTAATTCAGATTTACCCTCTCTCTGAACAAGATGAACCTCATCACCTCCAACATGTAAATATTTTCCAAAAGGAGTAGCTTTAATAGCATCTAAATAAAGATCAAATTGTAATTCGTATGTTTTTGGATTTAATGGATTAAAAGCCCAGTCACTTTCAGGTTTATCCCTTAAATGAAAATTCTTTTGATGTTTTAAAATGAATGAGGCATGACCTAAACCCTGCACAAGTGGATTAATACTTATATTTCTATTATGTGCGTATTCACTTAATTCAATCCACCAATCAATTGAAAAGGAATCGGATGATCCAACCTCAGGCCTTGTCTCATATTTCAATTTATCCTCAAACTCAACTATAATACCATTGACTTTTAATTTAGCTAAGTGATCAATTAAATTAAAATAATAAGTTTTCTTTTCAGTATGATGTTTTATATCTATGTGAATTGGTCTAAAATCTAAGGAGGGAAAGTCTTTGATATCAACCATTGGTAATGTGGTTTGATTATTTTTTGAATCCTCAATTATTTGATCAAGAGTGATAAAAGCATAAAACAATCCTGCTGCATCTTTAGCTCTTATAGTTATTTTTTTATTATTAATCTTAAGAGCATATCCTTCTTTTTTTAAATTTATTTGTTCATCAATACCAAAATCAATAATAGATTTATTTGAATCACTCAATTTAATTTGTTCAATATCTCCATATCTGATTGGCAATTCATCATTAGAAATTGAATATGCAGTCAAAACATTTTTAGGATTTAAATTTGAAAATTCATTTGAACTTGACAAGACTTGTACAGAGGGTAATAAATTTAAATTATTATCAACAGGGACAGAATTACATGAAATAATAAATAAAAGTATAAGAAGGTGTCTCATATAAATAAATTTAACAATTTTAAATCCCTTTTCAAATTAGATTGTCAAATTCATTAAAACAAAAAAAGCTTCCCAAAAGGAAAGCTCTTCATCGGTTCTCTACAAACCTCCTGCTTACGCAGGTAACACAACGAGTGCAAATATAGGTTTTTGTTTGTTAAAAACTAATTAATTAAATTTTTCTAATTTGAAGTCTTAAAATCTTAATACTGATGAGATATAAATTACTGTTATTATTTGGTGTCTTTTTTCTTTGTACTAACACAATTAAAGGTCAAAAAAATTCATTCAAAGTAATGGCTTGGAATATTTTACACGGAGGAAATGACATTGAAAATGGACCTGAAAATGTTGCTAAAATTATTAAAGAAATTAATCCTGACATTATTCTAATGGTTGAAACTTACGGATCTGGACCATTTATAGCTAACTATTTGAATTATAACTTTCATTTAATTGCCTCTGAGGAGACAAATCTAGATGATCCGTCTGTAAACCTTTCTATATATTCAAAATATCCCTTTGCTAAGCGTATTGACACAAAATATCCATTTTATCTAGGTGGCATTGAAATACCAATAAATGGAAAGACAATACGTTTTTTTTCGAACTGGTTTCATTATTTACCATGGGACAATGAACCTGAAAAAATGGGAAAAACAGTTAAAGAATTATTACAATGGGAACTTAGTGGATCAAGGCACAACATGATCCAAAAAGTTCTTCCATATTTGAAAAAATATTCCCAGGAAACAGACTCAATTCCTATGATTTTTGGGGGAGATATGAATTCATTATCACATTTAGACTGGACTAAAAAAACAAAAAAACTTCACAATGATTTGGTTGTTCCCTGGGGAGCAACTAAAATTTTAGATGATTTAGGATTAATTGATTCTTATAGAAAAGAAAATCCTAACCCAAAAACCCATCCGGGGATAACTTGGGATAAAAAAGGCAGGAAAGACTCGCACAGAATTGATTATATTTTTTATAAAGGAAAATCAATAAAATCAACAAATTCAAAATCCTACAATGCTTTTTTTAATGAACCTATAACCATTAATGGGAAAGAAATAATTTACCCATCCGATCACGGGATTGTTGTAACAACTTTTAAATTAAAATAAATTGTTTTAAATGAAAAGAAGAGATTTTATAATTACAAGTTTAAAAGGTAGTATTGTAACTTCTCTTCCAATATCATTATCATCATTCAATATCAATAGCAGTAAAATAGAAATAGGTATTATTGCTGATGTTCATCAAGATATTATACATGATGGTACGTCAAGGTTAAGTAGTTTTATTGATTTAATGAACAAAAGAAATCCTGATTTTATTATACAATTGGGAGATTTTTCTTTGCCTAGAAAACAAAACCAGCCTTTTATTGAAAAATGGGGCTCATTTAATGGCCCAAAATATCATGTTTTAGGTAACCATGACATGAAAGATTTTGGATTCACTAAAGAAGAAACTATGAAATGGTGGAAAATGAAAAAAAGGTATTATTCTTTTGACCACGATAATTTCCATTTCATTGTTTTAGATGGAAACGATCCAAACCCTAAACCATGGTATGGATATGATCGTTATATCAGTTCAGAACAAAGAGAATGGTTAAAAGATGACCTAAATAAAACTCTTAAGCCAACCATATTATTCTGTCATCAAAGTTTAGAAGCAAAAGGTGGTATTTCAAATAGAGAAGAAATTAGAAAAGTTTTAGAGACTATTACAAATAAAAATGGACAGCCAAAGGTTATTGCCTGTTTTAGCGGACATCATCATACAGATTATGTAAGTTCAATAAATAAAATTTATTATATCCAAATAAATAGCATGTCGTATAAATGGGTAGGTGAAAATTTTAAATACAAACGATTTTCTAATAAAATTGAGAAAAATTTTCCTAGTTTATCAAAGACATGCCCATATAAGGAACCATTATTTACAATAATATGTTTAGATTCGGATCAAGGAATACTTCATATTGAAGGTAGAAAAACTTCATTTATTGGACCAACACCAAATGAATTAAACATTCCCAATGCTGATAAAATGAGTCCTACAATAACCGAAAGGAATCTCAAAATTTAATTTATTGCTAAATTCAGTTTTTCAGGCCCGTAGCGAACAACATCTGTTACGGGAAGATTAGTTTTAGACTCAAGATATTCTACAGCTTTTTTGGCTTCCTTTAAGTCTAATTTATAAGTATTTAACGAAATTCCTACAACTTTTGCATTAGGGTAACTTCCGCACGCACTAGCTAAATCTTCATAAAGTTTAATAACACTGTTCAAATCTGGAATCTTAATGTGCTTATAATCTCTTAAAGTTTTAAAATCTGCACGATGACAAAGAATCATATGAGTTGTACAACTCCCTCTAATCAAAGGTAAACTTGCAGTGCTTCCAGGGTTCAGTAATGATCCCTGTCCTTCAATAAAAACCCAATCACTATTCTTGTTTTTTAAAACCATTTGCTCAACTGCTCCACATGCATGATCAACTTTGTAAGCATCTAAAGGAATCCCATCTCCTGTAATTGTTATACCTATTTGACCAGTTGCAATAAAAGAACTATTTATTTTTTTTTCAATTGCCCACTTATACATTTCTAAACCTGTAGTCATTTTACCAACAGCCATGTCAGTTCCCACACATAAAATTCTTTTATTATTTAGTTTGGCTGCTTTTCCACTTGCTATTTGTGGAATAAATTGAGGGACTCTGACATCCCATATCCATTGGTCATTTTGAAGTGAGTTTTTATATTTTGATAATAAAGTATCATGAAGACCATTAATAATTGAAAGGTTTTTTGATATAGCACTTTCTATAACTTTAAACCATGCTTCTGGGATTTTACCACCAGAGGGAGCAATCCCTAATATAAGAACTTCTGCACCATTTAAGACAGCAGCATCTAGGTTACCAACTATAGGAACATTCCTTTCAATAGAATTAAATTCATTTGTGTTTTTGCCATTATTTTTTGAATCAATAACTGCTACAATAGTATTAGATAAATATCTAAGAACTCCGATACCCATTTTTCCATAATCTGTTGAAAAATGGCCCTCTAAATAAATTGCAACCTTATGACTTTCTTGTAGCATAAATATTAATTTTTCAGAAATGCTCCATGTCCATGATTATTACTTGGCATTGTAATACCTTTAACCATTGAAGCTCCCCATGATGGGTCAGGGTTTAGGTTATAGTGTGAATCTAAATCTATATGATCTATCTGTCCAGAAATTGAAGCTCCTGCTGAAATGGAAATTGATGATTCGCTCATACAACCTATCATAGTTTGTAATCCAAATGCTTTTGCTGTTGACAAAACTCTTAATCCCTCAGTAATACCACCGCATTTCATCAATTTTAGATTAACTCCGTCAACACTATCATGATATTTTGAAATATCACTTGATGATCTACATGATTCATCTACAAATATTGGAAGTGACCTACTTGAATATAAGGTCTTTAATTCTTTTTCATTTCCCTCAACTATAGGTTGTTCAACATAATCACAATTTTTATTTGATAACCAATCGATCATATATTTAGCATTTTCTGTACTCCAACCTCCATTAGCATCAACTCTTAAACTTAGATCATATCCTTTTGTGCTTTCTAGAACTTGATTGTACATTGCTTTATCAGCCTCTATTCCTAGAGGAGAACCTAACTTAACTTTAAGAAATCTTGTTGTTGAATTTTCAAATAATAGAGGGATTCTTTTATTTACAGATTGAGGACTCATTATACCAATTGTAAGTGATGTCATTGATTTGGGTAAAGGCAATCCTAAAAGTTCATTTAAAGGTAGTTTTGCTTTTTTAGCTTTTAAATCCCACAAAGCAATGTCTAATCCCGCATAAGCAGAAGGTGAAATTTTCAAGTCACGAGCTATACTTTCAATTTCATAAATTGATTTATTTTTTATTCCAACTTCAATTAGTTTATTAAGTTGTGATATGACCTCTTCCGCATTTTCAGCACCTTCTGATTTCCCTGGGCATGATTCTCCCCAAGCAACTAGATCTTCATCTTCAATTTTAATAAATACATTATAATTATCTCCGCTGATTCCTCTACTTATAGCTAAAGGGAATCTTTTTTTTAACATCACTTTCTTAAAACTAATTTTCATTAGATCCTAATTTAATTAAATTTTTAATAGTAATGATGTAAAACAAAAAATCCCCCAAATTGGAGGATGATTTTGCGGTCTGGACGGGACTCGAACCCGCGACCCCCTGCGTGACAGGCAGGTATTCTAACCAGCTGAACTACCAGACCTAGATTAGCGAATGCAAATATACACTGCATTTTTAATTACGCAAACAAATAAAACTAATACTATAATAATGCGTCTATACTTTCCGTGTAAACGTTTTTAGGTGAAACTCCAACTTGTCTGTTAACTAATTCACCGTTTTTAAATACTAAAACTGTAGGGATATTTCTAACTCCAAACTTTGCAGCAAACTCTTGATTAGAATCTACATCTAATTTGCCAACTATAGCTTTTCCTTCATAATCTTTACTAACTTCTTCAATGATCGGTCCAAGCATTCTACATGGTCCACACCATTCTGCCCAAAAGTCAACCATTACTGGTTTATCTGATTTTAATACTAACTCGTCGAAATTTGCATCTGTTATTTCTAATGCCATATTTTTAATTTATTTATTTTTTAAAAATTTAAAATTAACTAAACATATATTACTATTCAAATTATAAATACTTTAATTAAATAACTATAATTTGTTTTTAAAATACATGTCCAATTTAAGCGTATCGCCCATTTCCTTTTGAAGAATGATTAACTCTTCATATAAATCTTTAACCTTTGATTTATAATTTGAATTATCAGCTAAGTTGTTGATTTCATAAGGGTCATCGTTTAAATTGTACAGTTCAATTCTTTTGTTTTTTGGAAATAACATTAGCTTGTAACCATCTTTTCGTATCATCCTTTGAAAATCAAAATAATTTCCGGGACAACATCCATATGTTCCATAAATAGCGTTATGAGTTTTATAATTGTCATTATTAAAGACTATGTTATAAAAACTTTTGAAATCAACATGATCAGGAACTGGGATATTAGCTAAATCCAGAGTTGTTGGAACAATATCTTGAAGGTAAATATCTTGACTGTAAACTGACCCTTTTTTAATATTTGGACCATTAATAATCATAGGAACCCTGATACTGTGATCATATAAGCTTTGTTTCCCTATCAATCCATGCTGACCAACAGCCAAGCCATGATCTGATGTGAAAATAATATATGTGTTATCTAACATATTCTGATTTTCCAAATGAGAAACTATTTTACCTACTTGCTCATCTAAATGACTGATTATGGCAAAATATTCTTGAATGTGTTTCTTAACTGCATATTCAGACCTTGGATATGGGGCCAAGGCTTCATCTCTAAGGCCTGGCTCATTTCCAATTTCTTTCCAAAATGGATGTTGAGGTGAATAATTTGGTGGTAATTTTATATTTTCAATGGGATACATTTCAAGGAATCGTTCTGGTGCTTGCCTAGGATCATGAGGAGCATTGAATGCTAAATACATGAAGAAAGGGTCATCAACTTTTTTTGAATCATCTATCAAATTTATTGCATCATCAGCTAGAACTTCACTCCAATGTTTACCACCTTCCCAAAACCCTCCTTGAGAGGTATCGCTGGATTTCCATGAATTATCATCTTCATTAACTGGTCTTCCGTAACCAACCGGCATGTACTTTTCAAGTTCAGATAAATCCCCAGATTGTTCTTTCCAAACACGTAATTGTTTGGCAAATAATCCTCTATTATCATCTGGCATTCCTGGCCGTTTATTAACTACCACATCAAAAACTTTTTCAACTGGAAGTTGAACATGCCATTTTCCTGTCATATAAGTTTTATAGCCGTTTTCCTTTAAAATTTTAGGCCAAGTTTCACTAATTAAAACAGATTGGTTCTGGGAAGATATTTGAGAATTAATTTGAACATTAGTTGGTGAATTAAATGCCTGTTTAGCTCTCCAGACAGATTTACCCGATATTATCATTGATCTAGAAGCGACACAAATAGCACCATGCCAAGCGCCCATATTATAAGCATTAGAAAAAACTGCACCATTCTCAACCAACTTATCTAAATTTGGTGTTTGAACTTGCTTATCCCCAATTAAACCAACAGTATCAAATCTTTGATCATCCGTATAAATAAAAATAAAATTAGGTTTATCAGTTTCACTTTTACATGACCAAAATAAACATGAAAGTAATCCGATAACTAGTAAGTTTCTCATCATATTTTAAGATAATTTAAAATGAAGCTGCTTCTCTTTTATTTTAGAAATAAGATCTTCATTAATTGATATTTTGAAATTCTCACTTAGCATTGTTAATTTAATTTTTTCATTGTTTTCAAAGAATGAAAACTCAAGTTGATTTTTGCCTTTATATTTTTTAAATAAATCAATTATATCCTTTGACCTTTTTTCATCTAAATCATCAATACTTAATTGAAGGGTCAACTTTTTAGAATTTTTTTCTAGCGTATCTTGAAGCTGCTGAAAAGAAAGGAAATTAATCCTTGGTTCACCAGTTTTTCCTGTATCTCTATTTCTCCATCCCTCTTTTACTAATAGTCTCATATAAACAAAGTTGTTCTCGAAAAGAAAATGTTTAAACTTTAAATACTCTTCTCCAAATATTCTAAATTCATAAGAATCAGTATAATCTTCAACGCTAAAACTAGCCCAACCTTTTCCGTTTTTTGATATTCTGTGTTCAACCTCACCAATTATTCCACCAATTCTCAACTCCTTATTCAAAAGTTGATTTAAATCCTTAAGAACTTCAAGTGGAGCATTACAAAAATGTTTAAGAGGAGTCTGAAAATCGTCAAGAGGATGGCCTGAAATATAGATTCCAACTACTTCTTTTTCTAATTTTAATTCCTCCAAAGTAGGCCAAGGATCGCAGGGAGGTACTTGTGGTTCTTGTAATTGAATTTCATCACTATTTTCAAAGAGACTAACCTGAGCTGAATTTTTATTTTCTTGAAACTTAGCTCCAAATTTCAAGGCTTTTTCAACAAATGTTATTCCATCACCATTATCTTGTAAATACTGAGCCCTATTTACTCCTTCAAATGAATCAAAACCGCCAGCATATACTAAACTATCGAAAGCCTTTTTATTGGCAGAACGTAAATCAATGGTTTTAGTCAAATCAAATATTGATTTATATTTTTTTTCTTGTCTTCCCTCAATAATTGTTTTAACTGCTCCTGACCCAACGCCTTTTACAGCTCCCATTCCAAACCTGATTGCATTATTATCATTCACTGTAAATTTGTAAAAAGACTCATTAACATCAGGTCCAAGAACCTTAATTGACATCCTTTTACATTCTTCCATAAAGAAACTAACCTGCTTTATATCGTTCATATTATTTGAAAGAACTGCAGCCATATATTCAGCAGGATAATGAGATTTTAAATATGCTGTTTGATAAGCTATAAGTGCATAACATGTGGAATGAGATTTATTAAATGCATATGATGCAAATGCTTCCCAATCCTTCCAAATTTTTTCTAAAATTTCTCTTTCAAATCCATTTGACTCCCCTCCATCTAAAAATTTAGGTTTTAATTTACTTAACAGATCAAATATTTTTTTCCCCATTGCCTTTCTTAACAAATCAGCATCACCTTTTGAAAAGTTTGCAAGTTTTTGAGAAAGTTGCATAACTTGTTCTTGGTAAACAGTAATTCCATAGGTTTCCTTCAAAGTTTCTTCCATTGCAGGAATATCATAGGTTATATCTTCTTTTCCATTCTTTCTATTTACAAATGAAGGTATATATTCTAAAGGTCCAGGTCTATACAAAGCATTCATTGCAATTAAATCTTCGAATACTGTTGGTTTCAAATCTCTCAAATATTTTTGCATTCCAGCACTTTCGTACTGAAAAACCCCTACAGTTTCACCTCTTTGAAATAATTCATAAGTTTTTTCATCGTCCAATGGAAGAGAATCAATATCGATATCTACATTGTGTTTGTATTTAATTAGTTTTACTGTATCCTTAATTAAAGTCAAAGTTTTTAGACCAAGAAAATCCATTTTCAATAATCCTGCACTTTCTACAACAGAATTATCATACTGAGTTACAAATAAATCTGAATCTTTTGCAGTTGCAATTGGAACAAAATTTGTTATGTCGTCAGGTGTGATTATAATTCCACATGCATGAGTACCTACATTTCTCAAACTTCCTTCAAGTATTCGAGCTTGATTAATTGTTTCAGCTTGAAGATCATCTCCTGATGAAATGGATTTTAACTCCATGACATTTGAAAAATCTTCTGCTCTTAAATTATCACTTAATTTTTTTTCATCTTTTTCAAAAATATCTTTGAGCTTTAAGTTAGGAACAAGTTTAGCGATCCTATCTGCATCTCCAAGAGACAAGTCTAAAACGCGGGCTGTATCTCTGATTGAAGATTTAGCTGCCATTTTTCCATATGTTATTATTTGGGCTACCTGATTGGACCCATATTTTTCTATTACATAATCAATAACCTTATTTCTACCCTCATCATCAAAATCAATATCAATATCAGGCATGCTCACCCTGTCAGGATTCAAGAATCTCTCAAAGAGTAAATCGTATTTTATTGGATCTATTTTAGTTATTCCAAGACAATAAGCAACAACAGATCCTGCTGCTGAACCTCTACCGGGACCAACAGACACACCCATATCAATAGCTGCTTTTATAAGATCTTGAACGATTAGAAAATAACCAGGATATCCAGAGCTTTTAATTACATTTAATTCAAATAAAATTCTTTCACTTAGATTATTATCTAAATTCTTATAGTGTTTTTTTGCTCCATTAAAAGTTAAAAATTTTAAATACTCATTTTCTAGATCATCACTATTTTCTGTTTTAAAATCTACTGGGATTTTAAATTTTGGAAGCAGGACTTCCCTAGCTAGTTCATACAATTCAACTTTTTCAACAATTTCTGAAATATTCGAAAAAAAATCTGGATAATCCCTAAATAAAAATTTCATTTCATTTGATGTTTTGAAATAATATTCTTGATTTTTTAATCCATATCTAAAACCTCTTCCTCTTCCAATTGGAGTAGCTTGTTTTTCACCATCTTTAACGCACAAAAGAATATCATGAGCATTTGCATCCTCTTTATTTAAATAAAATGAATTGTTGGTTGGTACAACTTTAACGTTATGACTTTTAGAAAATTCTAATAATGTCTCATTTACTCTGTCTTCATCCTCTTGTCCATGTTTCATCATTTCAAGGTAAAAATCATCACCGAATAAATTTTTCCAATACATTAAAGCATCCTCAGCTTGAGATTCTCCAATGTTTAATAATTTATTAGCAATCTCACCATACATATTTCCTGAAAGAACTATTAAATCAGATTTATATTGTTCAATTATAGATCTATCAACCCTGGGAACATAATAAAACCCTTCAGTGTATCCAATTGAACACATTTTCGATAAATTTCTGTATCCATTTTTATTTTTAGCTAAAAACACAATTTGATATCCATCATCTCTGTTAGATTTGTCTTTATGATTTGAACAGACATTCAATTCACAACCAATTATAGGCTTGATTTGAGTTTTTTCAGAATCCTCTGATATTGAGCTGTTATAATTTTTTATCGCTTTAATAAAATGAAAACAACCCATCATGTTTCCCCTGTCAGTAATGGCAATTGCAGACATATTACTTTCACCAGCTTTTTTTACCAAATTTCCTATTCTTGATGTAGACTGTAGTACAGAAAATTGAGTATTATTGTGAAGATGAGCGAAGGGTGCGGAAATTATTTGTTCAGGGATTGAATCAATGATTTTTTTATCATCTTCATTTTCTTTTGATATCTTTTTACTGACTTTTTTTGATTCTTTTTTTAAGTTTAAATGCTTTATTCCAAATAATGGAACTTTTGTCTGATCGTACAATCTTAGGCCTTCTGAAAGTTCAGGATATCCCTTAAAAACAGTTTGATTAATTATACCTATTCTTACCAATTCAAAAAAGGCTCTTGCAGTAGCTTCAACATCAGCTGAGGCATTGTGAGCTTCACTAAAACTTTCATCAAATAAAAAAGAGTAGAGCTCTATCAGAGTTGGAAACTTAAATTTACCTCCTCTTCCTCCAGGTAATTTACAGACATTCGCAGTCATTTCTGTACAAGTATCTAGAATATCTTTTTCTAGTAAATTAACATCAGAATTTATCCTAAATAATTCAGCTCCTATAATATTAAGATCAAATTTCACATTGTGTCCTATAATGAAACCTGCATTACTTAAATCAGAGATAAATTTATTAAGCACCTCATCTATATCAACTCCAATTTTATTGGCTAGTTCTGTTGAAATTCCATGAATTTGTTCAGATTCAAATGGTATATTGAAATTTTCTGGCTTAATTAAGTAACTATGATCTGAAATTAAAGCTCCTTTAGAATCATGAAGCTGCCATGCTAGTTGAACACATCTCGGCCAATTATCAGAATCTGTAATGGGAGCATTCCATTTCTTGGGTAAACCAGTCGTTTCAGTATCAAAAATTAAATACATTAAAATTTCAATTTAGAGTATTAAAAATAACCATCTTTTATATCAAATCTAAATGAATTTAAGTAAGTTATTAACGCTTAAGAAAAATATTTTTAAGATTTGCCAGTTTGAAAAAATAAATTACATTTGCACCTCATTAATAACCGAGGTTTAGTACCTCACAATTTAATATGATATGTCAGTAAAAATTAGACTTCAAAGACACGGTAAAAAAGGAAAACCTCTTTATTGGATAGTTGCAGCAGATGCAAGAGCGAAAAGAGATGGTAGATACCTACAAAAGTTAGGAACTTATAATCCAAATACAAATCCCGCAACCATAAATCTTAATATAGATGAATGTGTTAAGTGGTTACAATTCGGTGCTCAACCTACCAATACAGCTAGAAATATTCTTTCTTACAAAGGAGTTTTATTAAAAAATCATCTTAAAAACGGAGTAATAAAAGGCGCGCTCAGCGAAGAGCAAGCTGAAGAAAAATTCCAAGAATGGTTAAACGAAAAGTCTTCATCAATTGACAGTAAAAAATCCTCACTTGAAAAAGAAGCAGAATTACAAAAAAAGAAAGCTTTAGAGCTTGAAAAAGAAGCTAGTGCTAAAAGAAAGGCAAAAGCTGAAGAAGCCTTAGCTGCTGAAGAAGCGCCTGCTGCTGAAGAAGCGCCTGCTGCTGAAGAAGCACCTGCTGCTGAAGAAGAAATAATTTTTCACATACTTTTGTACGATGAATAAACAGGATTGTTTTTTTCTTGGTACTATAGTGTCAAAATTTAGCTTTAAAGGTGAAATACTTTTAAAAGTTGACTCCGATGAAATTGAGTTTAAGAAATTAAAGACATTATTTTTAGAAACTGATGGTGCATTAGTACCTTTCGAAATTAAAAATGTAATGTTACACAAATCTAGTTTATTGAGACTTAGGTTGGAAAACATAGATAGCGAAGAAAAAGCCATTAAAATTTTAAGATCTGAGGTTTATTTACCCAAAAAAGATCTACCTAAACTAAGTGGCAATAAATTTTATTTTCATGAAATAATAAATTTTAGTGTAATTGATAATAATTTTGGAGATATTGGAACTGTAGTTAGAGTAAATGATCAAACATCTCAACCAATCTTAATTGTATCAAAAAATGATAAAGAACTAATGATTCCCTTAGTTGATGAATTTTTAGTTGAAGTGAAAAGAAAAGAAAAAAAATTAATTTTTAATCTTCCTGAGGGAATAACTGAATTATAAAATACAATGACAGAAGATAAAGTTAGAATAAATAAATTTTTAAGCCAGGCTGGATTTTGCTCTAGACGAGAAGCAGATAAATTTATCTTAGATGAAAGAGTAACAATAAATGGTATTGTAGCTAAAATGGGTGAAAAAATAGACCCAAATGACGATATTTCTGTTGATGGAGAAAGAATTTCAAAAAAACCTAATAAGAAGATCTATATTATTTTAAATAAACCTAAAGGAATTGTTTGTACGACAGATTCAGGCGTTGAAAAAAATAATATTATTGATTATGTTAATCACCCTAAACGAATTTTTCCAATAGGAAGACTAGATAAAACATCAGAGGGATTAATATTTTTAACTAATGATGGTGATATTGTAAATAAAATTCTCAGAGCTAAAAACAAGCACGAAAAAGAATATCATGTAACTGTAGACAAACCAATTACTCATGAATTTATTCAACAAATGAGTAAAGGGGTCCCTATACTAAATACTGTTACTAGACCATGTGAAATAAAGCGTGTAAAAGACTATGAATTCAAAATTATTTTAACACAAGGTTTAAACCGACAGATTAGAAGAATGTGTGAGTATCTTGGCTACAGAGTAAAAAAATTAAAAAGAATTAGAATAATGAATATTAAATTAGATATTCCATTAGGAGAGTGGCGATATTTTAATGATCAAGAATTTTCAGAGCTTAAAGGGATGCTGTCTAAATCATCAAGTGTTCATGAAAAATAAAAAAGTAATTATATTTTTCTTAATACAAGTATTCTTTAGTCATTCACAAAACATTGTTAATGATAGTATTAAGTTAGATGAAGTTGTTATTTCCATAACTAAAATAAAAGATTCAATTAAAAAATCTCCTTTTGCAATTTCAGCATTTGATTTTACAAACTTTCAATCAACTGCACAACAATTTTACTTAAGCGAATTTTTAGAAAGAACCCCAGGAGTTTTTATTTCAAATGATAATAATTTTGCGCAGGATGCAAGAATTTCCATTCGAGGTTTTGGGTCAAGGTCTAACTTTGGAATAAGGGGAATAAAATTAATAGTTGATGGAGTTCCAGAAACTACACCAGATGGACAAAGTCAAATAGATAATTTGAATTTAGAAATAATTCAAAACATTGAAGTAATAAGAGGAACTAGCTCCTCCCTATACGGAAATTCATCAGCTGGTGTTATAAAAATAAAATCCGTAACGGATTTCGAAAACAATTTTTCAAAAATTGCTTACTCTTTAGGCTCAAATAATCAAGCTAAAAAACAAGCTTTTTTTGGTGTGAAAAAGAACAATTCATATTATACTTTTCTAGTAAGTGAAACTAAAAGTGAAGGCTACAGAGATTTTGGAGATTTCAAAAATTCCAATGTCAATTTAAATTTTAAAAAAAACATCTCTAAAGATACTTGGCTCAACATAAACTTTAACTTGGTTGATAGCCCATATGCTTATGATCCTGGTGGCTTAACATTAAAAGAAGTGCAAGAAAACCGAAAACAAGCTAGAGAAAGAAATATCGAATATCAAACTAAAGAAGATATAACTCACTATAAATTAAATTCGAGCTTTAATAAAAAAATTAATAAAAAGCTTTCGTTTTCAAGTTATCTGTTTATTTCAAAAAGAGATTTTAATGGAAAAATTCCTGTTAAAAATGGAGGAGTTATTGATCTAGAGAGAGATTACTGGGGGATTGGCAGTAGCCTACAACTAAATTCTAAATTTAAAACTCAAATTGGATTTGATATAGGCAACCAAAATGATTTAAGAAAAAGATACAATAATAATCAAGGAGATATTGGTGAGTTAGTTTTGAACCAAGAAGAAATATTTCAAAATATAGGTTTTTATATAGTTAATAATTTTGAGTTGAATAATTTTGCTGTAAGCTCTGGAATTAGATACGATATTAACAAGGTTGAAATTCAAGACAATTTCTTGGAAAATGGAAATTTTTCAGATAATATAAATTTAAATTCTTTCAATCCAAGTCTTGGAATTAATTATAGAATAAATAAAAATAGTAGGATATTTATTAATACCAGCAGTGGTTTTGAAACACCAACATTAAATGAATTAAGCTCCTCACCAATTGGAAGTGGATTAAACAAAGACTTAAAGTCTCAAATTAATATGGGTTATGAAATAGGGTATTCATTATTTAATAATCAAAAAAAATCAAACATAGATATAATCTATTTCAAGTCGATAACCAACGATGAAATTTTATCTTATGAAGATGAAAATTATCCGAATCAAAAGTTCTATAATAATGCTGGTAAATCTGAAAGAAATGGAATAGAAATTTCTGGATTCTTCACATTTAATAAAACTATTTTGAGTTCTTCATATTCACAAGGAAATTATATTTTTAAAGAATTTAACTATGACGGAAATAATTATAGAGGAAATAAGATACCTGGAATTCCTAATAATGTTTTAACTATAAGTGTTGAACATAAAACTAAAAAGGAATTATCACTAAATTTAAATTTTAAAAAAATTGGGGCTATTTATGCAAACAATTCTAATACTACAAAAATTGATGATTTCAGTACATTGAATTTCAAAATAGGAAAAGAAATTAAATTATCTAAATCAGTTATTTATCCTTTCTTAATTATAAATAATATTTTTGAAAAGAAATATTTTGACAACATTAGAATAAATGCCTTTGGAGGAAGACATTATGAGCCTGCACCAGAAAGAACAATTTTTGGAGGCTTAAGGATTATATTGTAATTGTTATGAACTTATCATATTGGGAAATAAAATCATGGTTAAACAATATTGATTATACTATTGTAGGTAGCGGTATAGTTGGACTAAATTGTGCACTAAGATTAAAAGAAACATTTCCAAAATCTAAAATTTTAATTTTAGAAAAAGGATCTCTACCCTCTGGAGCTAGTACTAAAAATGCAGGATTTGCATGCTTTGGAAGTATAACAGAAATAATTGATGATTTACAAAATCATTCAGAGTCTGAAGTCATTTCGTTAATTAAAAAAAGAAAAGAAGGTTTAGATTATTTGAGAAATTTAGTTGGTGATAAAAATCTAAATTTCAAACAAAATGGTGGGTTTGAGATTTTTCCAAAAAAAGACAATGGTATTTTTGAAAACTGCCTATTAAAATTAAAAGAAATTAATAATTTTCTTAGACATTTATTTCCCTCCAACGTATTTGAGATTAAAGAAAATGCGTTTGGGTTTAATCAAGTAATTAATAAGCTTATTCTAAATCCTCATGAAGGTCAATTAGATACTGGAATGATGATGGAGGCCTTAATAGACAAAGTAAAAAGAAAAAATATAAAAATTCTTAACAATGTAAATGTTATATCATTTTTAGAAAACAATAGTTCTGTCGAAATAATAACAGAAAATTTTAGTTACAAATCATCAAAGTTATTTATAGCTACAAATGGATTTGCTAATAGAATTTTAAACGAAAATTTGAAACCTGCTAGAGCCCAAGTACTAATAACTAAACCAATTGATTCTCTAAAGATTAAAGGAACATTTCATATGGATAGAGGATATTATTATTTTAGAAATATTGACAATAGAGTTCTAATTGGTGGTGGTAGAAACTTAGATTTCAAAAAAGAGGAAACAGATAAATTTGGGCTTAATGATAATATTCAAAACGAGCTAGAATTAATTTTAAAAAACACAATCCTTCCAAAAAATAAATTTGAAATTGACTATAGGTGGAGTGGGATAATGGGAATGGGAAATAAAAAAACTGCAATTGTTAAGTCAATTAGTGATAATGTATTTTGTGGTGTTAGGTTAGGCGGAATGGGAATAGCAATAGGTTCAATTGTAGGAAATGAACTTGCTGAAAAAATTAAATAAAAAATACTGTTGTTAGTGACTTAATTATAAAATTTACTATTCCATATATTTTCATTAAAGTTCTTTCCCATGGCAAAACCAAAATAAATAAAAATAGCTGCTAAAGACTTGAACATAAACAGAAAGACAACAAAAAACTGAATTTCTGGATTATTTTTATAAAAGAATATTCCGTCTGGGACAAAAGTTGTGAAAAACAAAGAAATTATCGCTATATAAACTAATATATTGTAAATATTTTTAAAGGGCCACATGAACATTTTTCTAAAATAGCTCATGTCATTACCCCATTTATGAATAAGATAGTAGTAGTTATTCCCTAAGCTTACAAACATGAGTGGATCATCATAATTCTCTAACTTAAACAACTTTGTTGGGGCCATCATCTTGATATTAAGATCTAAATCAGGGTGATTTAATTCAAATTCTTTTAATCTGGTATATGCTTCATCAGGAACTCCACCCTTAAAAAAATTGAAATCTAAAAATCTTAAACGATAATCTATACAAATTTTTCTTATCTGATCAACATGGAACAAGCGATTTGAATCAATTTTATCAGGATTATAATCGAGATCAATTTTAATTTTAGATATTCTTTTTGATTTAATCAGTTCGGAATATAAATCAGTTTTTGGCAATGTAATTTCCATTTCTATTTATCGACAATTTTCATGCCAAAATTAATCAAAAAAAAAGAGGGTAAATTCATAAGATTTTACCCTCTTTGTACTCGAGGCGGGACTTGAACCCGCACGAACATTACTGTTCATTGGATTTTAAGTCCAACGTGTCTACCAATTCCACCACTCGAGCAGTATCTTTTCAGAGCGAAAGACGGGATTTGAACCCGCGACCCTCACCTTGGCAAGGTGATGCTCTACCCCTGAGCTACTTTCGCAAATTGGACTGCAAATGTAAAATAAAAAATGAAAATAAATAAATATTAATCAGTTAATAATAGTTTTAATTAAGATTTTAAAATCCTTTTTATTTCATTTAATTTAATAAGAGCTTCTATAGGAGTCAATTCATCAATATTTAAAGACAATAAATCTTCTTTTAACTCTTCTAGCTTTGGATTATCAAGATTAAAGAAGCTTAATTGTAATTCAGAATCGTTTTTCTTTAAAACCTCTTTGTCAGTGCTGTGAGATTCTTCTAATTTTTTTAACATTTTTTGAGCAGAGTTAATTATTCCTTTAGGCATTCCAGCCATCTGAGCAACATGAATTCCGAAACTGTGAGCACTTCCACCAGGTATTAATTTTCTTAAAAAAATAACACTATCCTTAGTTTCCTTTACAGAAACATTAGCATTATTAATTCTATCAAAAGAATTAGCCATCATATTCAGTTCATGATAATGGGTAGCAAATAATGTTTTAGGTCTATAAGGGTGATCGTGTAAAAACTCTGCGATTGCCCAAGCAATAGAAATTCCATCATATGTACTTGTTCCTCTACCAATTTCGTCCAATAAGACTATACTATTATTTGAAATATTATTAATTATAGAAGCAGATTCATTCATTTCAACCATAAAAGTTGACTCGCCAGCAGAAATATTATCACTTGCACCTACTCTGGTAAAAATTTTATCAATTATCCCGATTTTTGCCTTTTTTGCGGGAACATAACTTCCAATTTGAGCTAATAAAACTATTAAAGCTGTTTGCCTTAGTATCGCAGATTTACCTGACATGTTAGGACCTGTAATAATCATGATCTGATTTTTTTTATCACATAGACTGATATCATTAGGTATGTAAGGGTTTTCTTGAGACAACTGAGATTCAATAACAGGGTGTCGTCCCATAATTATTTTTAAATTTTTAGAATTATCTAAAACTGGTTTTGAATAATTTGATTTTAAAGCCAAATTTGCAAACCCAGTTAAACAATCCAAAGTAGCAATCCAAAACGAATTATTTTGAACAAGTTTTATATCTTTTATGAGCTCATTAATTAATTCATTGAAAAGCTTAGCTTCTAGTAATACTATTTTTTCTTCTGCACCTAATATTTTAGATTCATAATCTTTAAGTTCACTTGTTATATATCTTTCAGCATTAACTAAAGTTTGTTTTCTAATCCAATCATTAGGCACTTTATCTTTATGAATATTTCTAACTTCAATGTAATAACCAAAAACAGTATTAAAGCTTATTTTCAAAGAGCTAATACCAGTTAATTGTTTTTCTCTTTCTAAAATTTCATCCAAATAATTTTTTCCTGACTCAGATAGATTTCTAAGATTATCTAACTCAGAATTATACTTTTCTTTTATTACATTTCCTTTTTTAATATTTACTGGTGCATCATCATTAAGTGTTTTTTCTAAAAGATTAATGATTGAATC
The DNA here is from genome assembly GCA_902559035.1 of uncultured Bacteroidota bacterium. Lineage (GTDB taxonomy): Bacteria > Bacteroidota > Bacteroidia > Flavobacteriales > Flavobacteriaceae > MAG-121220-bin8. The sequence goes on along the minus strand of CACEGG010000005.1, from coordinate 83,100 downwards.
ACAATTAGAAAGTGATGAATTAATTTTATTTAAATTTTTTAATGATCTTAAGCTAATAAGATTCTTAATTGGCTTGATTTTTAATAATGATAGTTTAAGTTGAATAAGTTCCCTCGGTGTTATTTTATAAGTAACAACCTTTGCCATAATTCTTTCTAAATCTGAGAATGATTTAAGTTCACTTTCAAGATTTAATAATAAGTTGTGAGTATTTAGAATCTCCTCTATTGTATTATGTCTAAAGTTTAATTGATTAATATCCAACAGTGGATGGATCAACCATCTTTTTAATTTTCTTGCTCCCATTGGGGTAGATGTATGATCAATTATTTCTAAAAGAGATTTTCCTTCCTTGGAATTACTTTGGATTAACTCTAAATTACTTACAGTAAACTGATCCATCCAAACATAAGCATTGTCAATTATCTGATTAATTTTAGTAATGTGTGCGAGTTGTTTATGTTGAGTTTCGTCTAGGTAATGTAAGATTGAACCACATGCTAGTATACCTACATTATTTTCATCTATTCCAAATCCTTTTAAGCTATTTACATTAAAATGACTTTTAATTTTTTCAATAGAAAAATCTTTTCCAAATACCCAATCATCTAAATAAAAAGTTGAACTGTATTTTCCGAATTCATCAACGAAAGTTGATTTATTTTTTTTACAAACCAAGACTTCTTTTGCTTCATAATTAGAAAGTAAATTTTTTATATGGTCTAAAGTTCCATCGGAAATTAATAACTCACCAGTTGATATATCAAATAATGCAATACCATATTTATTTTTTACATTAAATACGGAAGCTAAAAAATTATTGGATTTCTGATCCAAAATTCCATCATTCAAAGCAACTCCAGGCGTTATAAGTTCCGTAACACCTCTTTTTACAATTGTTTTGGTTTGTTTCGGATCTTCAAGTTGTTCACATATTGCTACTCTCTCGCCCGCTTTAACTAATTTATGCAAATAAGTATTAAGCGAGTGATGTGGAAAACCAGCTAATTTTGTTTCACTATTACTTCCTGCTCCCCTTTTTGTTAAAATTATCCCTAAAATATTTGAAGCCTTTACAGCATCTTCATGAAATGTTTCATAAAAATCTCCTACTCTAAATAATAATAATGCATCAGGATGTTTCTCCTTAATTTTATAATATTGACGCATTAAGGGGGTTACTTTTTTTTCCAAATTTGTGTGAATTAAAGCTAAAATACTATTAATTAATATTTTAATCTATTACTTTGTATGATCTTATATAACTTGATAATAAATTTATGAGAAAATTAAAAAACATTGAACTTAAAAGAATAGATGTCAAGGAATTTAAGAAATCTAAAAAAACTAAACTTATAATTATTCTTGATGATATTAGAAGCTTAAATAATATTGGGTCCGTGTTTAGAACATGTGATGCTTTTTTGATTGAAAAAATTTATTTATGTGGAATTACGGCATCTCCTCCGCACAAGGATATTCATAAAACAGCTCTTGGATCCACTGAAAGTGTTGATTGGGAATATTGTAAAGATATTTCTGGTTTACTAGTTAAATTAAAGAAAGAAAAAATATTTATTTGGAGTGTTGAACAAGCAGATAAATCTAACAAATTAACAGACTTTAATCTAAACAATGACTTAAAACATGCATTAATTTTTGGAAATGAAGTTAAAGGAGTTTCAGAAAAAGCTATCAGTTTATCAGACGAAGTTATAGAAGTTCCTCAATTCGGAACAAAACACTCATTAAATATTTCAGTATGCTCAGGTATTTTAATCTGGGAATTTTACAAAAGACTTTCCTAATTTACTTTTAATTCTAAAAAGTAATTCTAAATAGTGACCCTTTGATTCTACAAAATTCAAATCTGATACATCAATATAAATTACCTTTAATTCAGGATTATTTTTTAAATGAGTTAAATATGCATTGTTGATTTTATCTAAATACTTTTTAGTTATTTGCTTTTCAAAACCCCTTCCTCTTTTTTTTATATTATTTAATAACTGATCTGAAGATTGTAAGAGATAAATGATCAAATTTGATTTAAATAAATCCTTGGTCATGTAAAAATATATTTTTCGGAAGAGATTAAAGTCTAACTCTTTCAGCGAAACACCAGCGAAAACAAGTGATTTAAATATATCATAATCTGCCACTAAACCTGAACTGAAAAAATTCATTTGATTATTGAAATCACTAAGTTGACGACACCTGTCAGTCAAAAAAGTAAGTTCTACATTTAGAGCGTACCTGTCAGGATTTTCATAGTACTTTTCAAGAAATGGGTTTTCCATATAACCTTCAACTATTAATTCTTTATTCAAATCTTTTGAAAGTTTTTTTGATAATGAAGTTTTTCCTACTCCAATATTACCTTCAATTACAATATTCTTAATCGATTTTAATTTTAAAAAGATTGGCATAAATAAAAAATCATCAATTTTAATTATTTCATTTGAAATCAAGGTACTATTAATTGACTCTATAGTTTCTTTAATAACTGGATGAATTTTACTTTTTGCAATATCTAAAAGGGGAGTTATAACAAAATTCCTTGTATGCATTCTTGGATGAGGAATAACCAAATTATTAGCATCTATAATTTCATCTTCAAAAAATAAAATATCTATGTCAATATTTCTTGATTGATAAGACTCTGTATTAGATCTTTTTCTACCATTTAATCTTTCAATTTTTAGTAATTGGGTTAATAAAGCTGCGGGTTTTAGGAATGTGTTTAAAGAAATACAACAATTATAAAAATCATCACCCGTGAAACCTTGAGCTTTAGTTTGATAGACATTTGAAATTGAAAAAACATTCCCGACCTCAGAATCTATAAGATTTATAGCATTTTGAAGATTTCTAATTTTGTCCCCTAAATTACTGCCTAAAGAAAGATATACTTTGTTTGAATTCACAAAAGCAAATTAAATAAAAGAATCCTTATTATAATATCTTTATTTAAGTAATATCTATTATTTTTATTAAAATATATATGTCCGAATCAAAACAGAATTTAGCCAGAAAAATTTATTTGTACTTAGCAGCCCTATTTATAACATCCTTGGTTGTTTCCAATTTAATTTTTCAAAAATTTTTTTTCTGGTATCCATTTGATATGACTATTGGAGGTATTAAGCTATTTGAATTATCTGTTGGAATTCTTCCATACCCAATAACTTTTTTGGTAACTGATTTAATTTCTGAAATTTACGGTCAGAAAAAAGCTAATCAAGTTGTTGTAGCGGGTATTTTTGCTTCATTTTTTTCAATCAGCATTATTTTAGTTTCAGACATAGTACCAGCCATGCCCTCATCCCCAATTGACAACGAAACTTTTTCAAGTGTATTTTCTCTTTCAGGATTAGCTGTTTTAGCTTCAATGTTAGCTTATCTTTTTGCTCAATTTGTTGACATTAAAATTTATCACTTTTGGAAAAATTTAACTAAAGGAAAAATGTTGTGGCTTAGAAATAATTTCTCAACTTTTAGTTCTCAAATTATTGACACAGTTACCGTTATATCTCTTTTATGTTTGTTTGAAGTTTTGAGCTGGGACAGTTTTGTAGGACTTGTTGTTTCAGGTGTTTTGTTTAAAATATTAGTTGCGTTTTTAGACACCCCACTATTGTACTTTTTTGTTTATTTATTTAGAAAAAAGTTTGACTTAAAAGTTGGTGAAGAAATTACGATCTAAGAATTTCCAAGTTAATAATTACTCCCTCATTAGATCTGATATTAAAAACGGTATCATCTTGAAAAATTAAATATTGTCCTTTTACTCCTACTAATTCACTTGAAAAAGATTTTTCTTTAATAATATTTAAGCTTTTAGGTTTCAATGGGTATTTTTTTACAGGATAATCAATTTTTAATAAATTATAATTTTTAAGTTCAGTAAAATCTAGCGCTTCTTCGGGAAGTTTCTTAAATGCCTTTTCCCTTTCTTCCTCAAGGTTTACATTTGAATTGCTTGTTTTGAGCATTTCTCTCCAATTAGTTTTGTCAGAATAATGGTTTTTAAGTTCAACCTCGGAAATACCCGCTAAGTATCTATTTGGAAACTCTGCAATTTCAATAGCCTGAATTGCACCTTGATCTATCCACCTATATGGGACTTGAGTTTTTCTAGTAACCCCAACCTTGACTTTACTAGAGAACGCCAAATATACAATATGAGGTTTTAACTGAACGCTTTTTTCATATTCTAAATCTCTTTCTTCAATATTTAAATGTGCTTTACTGAGTTCTGGTTTCATAACCCAATCCGCAGTACTGGGTAATTCAAAAAAACATTTTTTACAATGCCCTTGTCTAAAAAGTTGCAAATCTGACTTACAATTTAAACATTCAAAACCATTGAATGTTAATTTAATTTTTGAACCTAAAATCTGGTTTAAATTAATAAAATCATCCCCCAGCTCTAAAAAATAATTTAGGTCCTGATTAAGTTCAGTTTTCATTTTATTTAATACTCCTTTAAACATTTATACAATAATTATATTTATTTTTATTTTAAAGATAGTCAAAATGCCTTTCTCGATTATAAATACTATTACTTCATGGTTTCTAAAAAAAAGAATCCACCAAATTGAATTATTCAAAAAATATCCAATTGAAGTTCAAAATGAAGTTTTAATGTCATTAATTAAAAATGCTGAAAATACTGAGTTAGGGAAAAAATATCATTTTAATAATATTAGAGATTATAAAACTTTTTCTAAAAATATTCCAGTTTCTAACTATGAAGATTTTTTTAAATATATCAAAAGATCTATTGAAGGTGAAAAAAATATTTTTTGGAACTCCGAAATAAAATGGTATGCTCAATCCAGTGGCACTACTAATTCAAAAAGTAAATTTATTCCAGTTAGCAAAGAATCTTTAGAGGATTGCCATTACAAAGCTGGTAAAGATGTTCTCTGTTTGTATATAAACAACAACGAAAATTCAAATTTATTTTCTGGAAAATCTTTAAGATTAGGTGGGAGTAAAAAAATACTTAATGATGGAAAAAAATATTTTGGTGATCTCTCAGCAATATTAATTGATAATTTACCTATTTGGGCTGAAATGATGAGTACACCAAATAATGAAATTTCTTTAATGGATAAATGGGATGAAAAATTAGATGCTGTAATTAGCAGTACAATTAATGAAAATGTAACAAGTTTGGCTGGTGTGCCATCTTGGATGCTAATTATGATTAATAAAGTCTTAAAAGAAAGAAAAGTAAATCAAGTAAAAGAAATATGGAAAAACCTTGAAGTTTATTTTCATGGTGGTGTAGATTTTAAACCTTACAAAAATCAATTTAAAAAAATATTGGGTAATAATGTTCTTTATTATGAAATCTATAATGCATCTGAGGGATTCTTTGCAATTCAAGATAGAAACGATAAAAATGATATGCTTTTGATGTTAGATTATGGTATTTATTTTGAATTTCAAGAATATAGTAGTGATGGAACTAAAAACGATGAAATTATCAATCTCAGTAAAGTAAAACTTGATACTAATTATGCTATTATAATTTCTACGAATGCTGGTTTATGGCGATACAAAATTGGTGACACAGTTAAATTTACTTCTCTAAGTCCATTTAGAATCAAAATTACTGGGCGAACCAAAAGTTTTATAAATGCTTTTGGAGAAGAATTAATAATAGAAAATGCTGAAAAGGCAATCAATAAAGCTTTGCTTAAACATAACTCTACCATGATTGAATACACTGTAGCACCTAGTTTTATAAATAAAAATAAAACTGGTTTTCATGAATGGTTGATTGAATTTGAGATCAAACCCAATGACATTTCTAGTTTCAAAAAAGATCTTGACATGAACTTACAAAAACTAAATACTGATTATAAAGCGAAACGATTCAAAAATATTACCATGGATGAATTAAAAATAACAGTAGCTAAAAAAAATATTTTTTACGATTGGTTAAAACAAAATAATAAACTGGGTGGTCAAAATAAAGTACCTAGACTTTCTAACGATAGAAAAATTATTAATGAACTTTTAAAAATTAATTAAGAAGCTGCCTTTAAAATATTAAGGCTAGAATGAGAAAGTTTTTTTGAAATATAAGTCTTATCAATATGAAGTTTTTTTCTTTTTGAACTTGGTAACTCAAACATTGCATCATTTAAAACTAACTCACATATAGATCTTAGTCCTCTTGCCCCTAATTTGAATTCTAATGCTTTGTCAACAATATAATTAAGTCCTTCGTCGGAAAATGAAAGTTTAATCCCGTCAATTTCAAATAATTTTTCATATTGTTTAACTAAAGAATTTTTTGGTTCAGTTAAAATTGATCTTAAAGTTGCTTTGTCAAGTGAATTCATGTACGATAATACAGGAAGTCTTCCAAGTATTTCAGGAATTAATCCAAAATCTTTTAAATCTTTAGGTGAAATAAATGATAATAAGTTTTTGTAGTTTATTTTTTTGGATGAAGGATTTTTGTATCCAACAACTTGCATGTTTAATCTTTTAGAAATAACTTTTTCTATTCCATCAAATGCACCACCAGCAATAAAAAGTATATTCTGAGTATCAAGTTCAATAAATTTTTGATCAGGATGTTTTCTTCCGCCTTTAGGTGGAACATTTACTATAGTTCCTTCTAATAACTTTAACAAGGCTTGTTGAACTCCTTCACCTGAAACATCTCTTGTAATTGAAGGGTTATCACTTTTTCTTGCAATTTTATCAATTTCGTCTATAAATACAATTCCTCTTTCAGCTTTTTCTTGATTATAATCTGATGCTTGTAATAATCTTGTCAAAATAGTTTCAACATCTTCACCAACATAACCTGCTTCAGTCAAAACTGTTGCATCAACAATAGATAAGGGAACATCTAACATTTTTGCAATAGTCTTAGCAATTAAAGTTTTGCCTGTTCCTGTTTCACCAACTATTAAAATATTACTCTTATCAATTTCAACATCATCTTTTAAGGATTTTTGATTTAACCTTTTATAATGATTATAAACTGCGACTGAAAGAATTTTTTTAGTGTGATCTTGCCCTATTACATAGTCATCAAGAAATTGTTTTATTTCTTTTGGCTTTGCTATTTTTAATTCCTCATTTTCTGGTGAAATGGTTGTTCTTTTAGATTCCTCAATTATTATTCCATATGCCTGTTCAATACAGCTGTCACAGATATGTGCTTCCTGTCCAGCTACAAGTAAATTGGTTTGAGATTTGGTCAAGCCACAAAATGAACAAACTAAATTTTTTTCAGACATGAAATTATTTTTTTGACAATACTTCGTCTATCATTCCATATTTTTTTGCTTCTTGAGCTTTCATCCAATAATCTCTATCACTATCTTCATAGACCTTATCGTATTTTTGACCCGAATGATTTGCTATGATTTCGTAAAGTTCTTTCTTTAGTTTTCCAATTTCTCTAGCTGTAATTTCTATATCAGATGCTTGTCCTTGAGCACCTCCCAAAGGTTGATGAATCATAACTCTGGAATGAGTTAATCCAGATCTTTTTCCTTTTTGACCGGCACACAGTAGAACTGCAGCCATTGAGGCAGCAATTCCGGTACAAATTGTAGCAACTTCAGGGTTAATAAATTGCATAGTATCATATATGCCTAAACCAGCATATACAGATCCCCCAGGTGAATTGATGTAGATTTGAATGTCTTTATCCTTGTCAGTACTTTCTAAAAAAAGTAATTGAGCTTGAATAATGTTCGCAATTGAATCATTAATTCCAGTTCCTAAAAAAATTATTCTATCCATCATCAGTCTGGAAAAAACATCCATTTGTGCAACATTAAGTTGTCTTTCCTCAATTATATAAGGAGTCATACTACTAACTAATTTATCATAGTAAAGAGAGTTTATACCATGATGCTTTATTGAATATTTTTTAAATTCTTCCGAGTAATCCATAGAACTAATTATTATTTATAATTTAAAGTTAATTATTTTTTAGCATAAGCCATCTCGATAAATTTTTCATATGAGACTTTATTGGTTTTGAGTTTGAGGCTTGATTTAAATAATTCAATTAATTTTTTGCTCAAAAGTTGATCAGAAATTCTTTTTACCTCATCCTTGTTAGAAAGAATTCTTTGAGAAATAGACTCTAATTCTTTTTCCTCCGGATTGTTCTGACCATATTGTTTCATTTGAAGTTTGATCATATCCTTTGCAAAATCTTTAATTTGATTGTGATCAATCTTAATTTCATTTTGTTCTAAAATTTTTGCTTCAATGAGCTGATATCTTAATCCTTTTTCAGATTTTTCATATTCAGCATTGGCTTCATCCTGAGTTAATTTATTTTCTCCAGCAGTTCTCATCCACTTTTTTAAGAAATTATCTGGTAAATCAAATTTTGTATTCTCAATCAAGTATTCAGTAACATCATTTAATAATTTTTGATCTGTTTGATTTACAAAATTAGATTCAGCATCAAGTTTAAGTTTGTCTTTTAACTCTGTTACTGTTTTGATAACATCTTTTCCAAAAAGTTTGTCAAACAATTCTTGATCTAAATCAGCGGGGACTCGTTCATTTATTTCATTCAATAAAAACTTTACAGAGCTAATTTTATCTTTATTATCATCATTAAGCTTTAAATGAAAGGTTAAATCCGTGTCCTTTGTGAATAGATCTTTTGTTTTAAGCTCCAAAGATTCACTAATTTTTAATTTTTTAAAAAGTTCCTTATTTGATTTTCCTTTGACGTCTTTCAATTGAAAGCTGGAAGTATTATCCACCTCAAATTCTTCGTTTGAAAATTTCCCATTAATTTCAAAACCATCTTCAATTTGAGTTTTTGCAACCAATTTTCCATACTGACTTTGAATATTTTTAATTTGATCATCAATCATTTTTTTATCTACATCAATTTCAAAAGAGGGAATAGCTTTCTTATTTTTTAATGAAACTTCAAAATCAGGAGACATTCCAATTTCAAAATCAAAAGTTAATTTTTCTGCATCCCAATCAATATCTGATTTTTCTATGGGAATTGGGTTGCCAAGAATTGCTAACTTTTCATTTCCCAAAAAATCTGATAAACCTTTTTGCATTAATTTATTTATTTCATCAACCTTTACAGATAAACCATATTGTTTTTTTATTAAACCAATTGGAGTGTGACCTTTTCTAAATCCTGGGATATTTGCTCTTTTTCTGTAATCCTTTAAAACTTTTTCAACATTTGATTCATAATCAGTTTTTTCGATATTAACTGATAAAATTGCATTTAACTTATCAATGTCTTTTTTTGAAACTTTCATATTTTAAAAATTAGGTCGCAAAAGTAGCTCTTTTCTTAGAGGTAGCCAACTTTTAATATTTTAAAAAAAATTCAATCTCTTTGATAAAATCATTTAAATTTTCTGCATGAACCCAGTGACCTGCATTTAGGACTTCAGCTATCTTGTAATTTGGAAAAATTTTTATTAAAACTTTACTATTTGAATTATCAATGTAATCAGATTTTTCACCCTTAATAAATAATGTTTTCCCCTCATACTTTAAATTTGAAGGCAAGGACTTTTCGACCTCACTTAATGTGCTTAAAATAATTTCTAAATTAATTTTAAAACCTAATTCATCCTTATTAATTCTATAAAGGTTTTTTAATAAAAAAGCTCTAAAAGAGGGTTCTTTAAAGTCTGTTTCTAAGGCTTTATCAATATTTGATCTTGAACCAAGTTTTTTTAAGTCTAATGATTTTAAAGAATTTAGAATTTTATGATAATCGTTTTTGTAGAATATTGGTAAAATATCGACAACTATTAATTTATCTAAATAACTAGGGTATAAACTAGAAAACATCATAGCTGTTTTACCCCCCATGGAATGACCCATTAAAGAAAACTTTTTAATTCCATAGAAATCTGTGTAATATTTTAAATCATTGGCTAAAATTTCATAATTAAACTTCTTGCTATGAAAACTTTTTCCATGATTTCTTTGGTCCAATAAATGTATTTGATATATAGTGTTGTTCATTTTTTTTGCAAATGTTTTCCAATTATCTAACATTCCCAAAAAACCATGAAGAACAATTAAAACATGGTTGCCAGAGCCTATGATTTTACTGTTTAATAGCATTGTTGATTTTTTGTAAATACATATTTATTACATTTTCTATTCCTAAATACAAAGATTCACAAACAATTGCATGGCCAATAGAAACCTCATCTAAAAAAGGAAGTTTATTTACAAAAAAATTAATATTTTCCAAATTTAAGTCATGACCTGCATTAACACCTAGGTTAAGTTCATTAGCAAAAATTGAAGCTTCTATATATTTACTAATCTCATTCTTATTTCCCTTTTCAAACTCTACAGCAAAAGATTCAGTATATAACTCAATTCTATCAGCTCCAGTTAATTTTGCTCCTTCAATAAGTTTTAATTCAGTGTCTACAAAAATGGATGTTCTGATTTCTTGACTTTTAAATTCTGAAATAACTTCGGTTAAAAAAGATCTATTTTTGACTGTATCCCATCCGGCATTTGAGGTTATTGCATCAATACTATCGGGAACTAAGGTCACTTGGTCAGGCTTAATTTGAGAAACCAAATCAACAAATTTTTTAATTGGATTCCCTTCAATATTGAATTCCGTTGAAATAACCTTAGGTAAACTTAAAGCATCATTATAGGTAATATGCCTTTGATCAGGTCTTGGATGAATTGTTATTCCATTTGCTCCATATGATTGAATATCTTTAGCCATTTTCAACAAGTCAGGGTTATTTCCTCCCCGAGCATTCCTAATAGTGGCTATCTTATTTATATTAACACTTAATTTTGTCATAATTTTCCAAAATTAGAGATTTATAGTCTGTTATTTTAATTAATTTGCAAACAAATTGAGTTTATAATGAAAATTGCAATTTATGGGCAATCAAGTGATAAAGTTTCTGAAAAAATTTTTTCAGAAATTCTAAATATTGCAAATGATCGAAATATTTTCTTGATTATTGAAAAAAAATACAATTCAATAATTTCTAAAAACCATCAACATAATCATCAACTTTTTGCAAATCATTACGACCTTGACAATTCAATCGATTTGATGATTACTATTGGCGGAGATGGAACATTACTTAGGTCTATTACTTATGTAAGAGATTTAGGTATTCCAATAATTGGAATAAATTCTGGCAGATTAGGTTTTTTAGCTACTTTAAATCAAGAAATGCTAAACTCTGAGCTAGATATAATTTTAAATGGAGGTTATGAAATTAGAGAAAGAACTTTGCTAGAAGTATCATTTGAAAAAAAATCTAAATTATCAGACTTTAATTACGCACTAAATGAGGTGAGTGTTGGTAGAGAAAATACAACTTCAATGATAGAAATTAAAACTACTCTTGATGGTGAATATTTAAATACTTATTGGGCTGATGGACTAATTATTTCAACACCAACTGGATCAACTGGATATTCCTTAAGTTGTGGAGGACCTATAATGACTCCTTCCAGTCAAACTTTCTCAATTACTCCAATAGCACCACACAATTTAAATGCGAGACCTTTAATTATTTCTGACGAAACAAATATTGAATTATCAGTAAAAGGAAGAGAGGAATCGCACTTACTATCTCTAGATTCAAGAATAATATCTTTAACTAACGACACCAAAATCAAAATAAAAAAGGCAAATTATAAAATAAAGCTAGCTTCTTTTTCAAATAATAGTTTTTATAAAACATTGAGAAATAAACTGTTGTGGGGAGAAGATAAAAGGAATATCTAATATTAAGCGAAACTGAATTTATCTATATTTGCATCACTATTATGACTAGAAAAATAATACTCCTAATTTTTTTCTTTAATACTGTGCATATTTTTTCCCAGGATAATGAAATTGGAATTTTTGCAGGCGGATCCAACTATATTGGTGATGTAGGACCTACCACATATATTAGCCCCTTCTCTTATAATGCTTCAACAAACTATGTAGGTGGAGTTATTTTTAGAAAGAATTTTAATGGAAGAATTTCTGCAAGAGCTAAACTTAATTACTCAAAGATTGGAAGTTCAGATAATTGGCCACAAACTGTAGATTACAGAAAAGAAAGAGGAAAATATTTTAAAAATAGAATAGTTGAAGTTGGACTAGGCATTGATTTTAATTTTTTTGAATTTGATGTTTTTGAAAGTTCATTACAAATGACCCCATACATAAGTACTGGAGTTTCTTACTTTAATTACAACGCTTTGAGATATGAAATTGGGGTAGCCAATGCAACTCAGTATGGGAAAGGGAGTAATATTTCATTTCCTGTTACTATTGGATATAAAGTTAAACCCCTTAAAAGTTTTATCGTTGCTTTAGAAATAAGTGCAAACTACGCACTCACTGATAATTTAGACGGAAGTCATCCTATCAAAAAATATTCTACAGAATCAGATATGTTTGGATCAACTTTAAGTAAAGACTGGTATGTGTTTAGTGGGATTTCTATTACTTACCTATTTGGCAAAAAAAACTGTTATTGTCCTAACTAATAATTTATGAAAGATTCTCATCAAAACAATATTCCTAAACATGTTGCCATTATAATGGATGGTAATGGAAGATGGGCAAAAAAAATTGGTAAAAAAAGAGCGTTTGGACATGAAAATGGAACTAATTCTGTAAGAGAATGCATTGACGCTTCAATTAAACTTGGAGTAAAAAATTTAACATTATATGTTTTTTCAACTGAAAACTGGAATAGACCAAAACTAGAAGTAAATGCACTTATGGACTTACTTGTTCACTCTCTTGAGAAAGAAAAAGATTCTTTAATTAAAAACAATATTAAAGTGAATGTTATTGGAGACTTGGAATCTTTAAAAAACAAACCTAAATCTAAATTAGAGGATATAATTTCATTAACTAATGGTAATGACAAATTAAATTTAAATCTTGCTATTAGCTATGGATCTCGTCAAGAAATACTTGAAGCTATCAAGGAATTATCTAATAAAGTTAAAAATAACATAATTTCTGTAAAAAATATTGATGAAAACATAATAAATGAGCATCTTTACACCCGAAATTTACCAAACGTAGATCTTTTGATTAGAACAGGAGGTGAAAGTAGAGTTAGTAATTTTTTACTTTGGCAAATAGCATATGCTGAAATGTATTTTACTGACATACTTTGGCCTGATTTTAAAAAGAAAGATTTTTTAGATGCAATTGGAAATTATCAAAAAAGAGAAAGAAGATTTGGAAAAATTAGTGAACAGAAAAAATAATATGTTAGATTTTTTAAAAAAGTTTAGATTTCTTGCATTATTAATGTTTTTATTTGCTGGACTTAACATCCATGCCCAAGATACACCCTATATTAAAGGAGACGAATATATTTTAAAGGATATTACTGTTAATGGCTTAAAAAACTTTAATGAACAAACTGTTATTACATATACAGGTTTAAAAAAAGGGCAAAAAATAAGAATTCCTGGAGAACAAATCAGTGCAATTATTAGTAAACTTTGGAAACTTGATCTTTTCAGTGATATTAATTTTTACCTAACTAATATTGAGGATGGAGAAGCTTCAATTCAAATTGATATTACTGAACTACCTACTCTATCAGATTTTAAAATAACTGGATTAAAAAAATCTAAAATAGAAACGATAGTCTCAGATACTGAGCTTAAAAAAGGTAAAAAAATTACTGAAAATTTTATTAAAACCACCAAAAATTACATCATCAATAAATACAAAAAAGATGGTTTTTTAAATACTAAAGTTGCAATTAACATAGTTCCTGACACCAGTGACGTTAACTTGAGTAAAATGTTAATTAAGGTTGATTTAGGTGATAGGGTTAAGATTGATAAAATCAACTTTATTGGAAATGAGATTTCAAAATCTTCTCAACTTAAAAAGAAGATGAAGAATACCAAAGTGAAACTTTTTGGAAGATTTTGGAAAAAATCAAAATTCATCGAAGAGGAATATAAAGAAGATTTAACTTCAATCTTGGACTTCTACAAAGAAAAGGGTTATAGGGATGCTAGAATTCTGACTGATTCTGTAATTACAGATAACAATAAAATAACGATTAATATTGATTTAGAGGAAGGAAACAAATATTATTTTGGAGATATTTCTTTTTTAGGAAACTCGGTATATTCTGATAATTATTTAGCTAGAGCACTCGGTTTATTTAAAGGGGATACATATAATGGAGTTTTATTAAAAAAGAGGATAGCTGATAATACCAAGCCTGACGGGGAAGATCTAACAAACCTATATCAAAATAACGGTTACTTATTTTCTAATATAAATCCTGTTGAAGTTTCTGTTGAAAATGATACTATTAATTTTGAAATTAGAATTGTTGAAGGTAAGCCTGCATACTTCAATAAAATTAGTGTAGTTGGTAATACAAGAACAAATGATCATGTAATATACAGAGAACTTAGAACTAAACCCGGAAATTTATACAGTAAAGATCAAGTTGTAAGAACAGTGAGAGAGCTTGGTCAAATGGGGTTCTTTGATCCTGAGCAAATAAGTCCAGATTTTAAAAATGTTGATCCTAACGCAGGTACAGTTGACATTGAATATGGATTAGTTGAAAAAGGAGCAAGTCAGGTTGAGCTTCAAGGTGGATATGGTGGTGGTGGATTTATAGGAACATTAGGTTTGTCTTTCAACAATTTTTCTGTAAAAGGATTAAAGGATAAAAGCAAGTACAAACCACTACCAATGGGTGATGGACAAGCATTGTCTTTAAGGCTACAGGCTAATAGATTTTATAATACCGCAAGTTTTTCTTTTTCAGAGCCTTGGCTCGGTGGAAAAGCTCCAGTTTCATTTTCCACATCGATTTCTAGAACTAAACAATATCGTTATGACTATTTCACGGGACAGGCTAATAAAAATCAATTCTTTGAAATTACAGGTGCACAAATTGGTATAGCAAAAAAATTAAGAGTCCCTGATGATTACTTTATTTTACGTCAGTCTCTTGGATACCAATATTATAATTTAAGTAACTATTACACTGGACTGTTCACATTTGGAGATGGAAAGTCTAATAATATTTTCTATGAAATAGCTTTAGCTAGAGATAATACTTATGTTAATCCGGTCTTTCCTCTTGGAGGATCTCAATTTGCTATAAGCGCTAAACTTTCTTTGCCTTATTCATTATTTGATGATATTGATTATGATGATTTACAAAACCAAGCTGAATATCAAAACGATGATGGAACACCTGATCAAGCCAAAATTGATCAAGAAAAGTTTAAATGGTTAGAGTTTTATAAAATTAAATTTAATGGGACTTGGTACACGAGACTTATCGACAAATTTGTCCTTAAAACCCATGCCGAATTTGGATTCTTAGGAGCTTACAACAATAAAAGAGGTGTCATTCCATTTGATAGATTTTATTTAGGAGGTGATGGTATGTCTCAATATGCTATGGATGGTAGAGAAACTGTCGCATTAAGAGGTTACACAAACCAATCCCTTTCTAGCCAAGACGGCTCAACCATATATAATAAGTTTTCTTTGGAACTAAGATATCCCATATCATTGAAACCTGCAGCTTCCATTTTTGCACTTACATTTTTAGAATCTGGAAATGGGTATGATAAGTTTAGAGATTTTAATCCTTTTAATGCAAAAAGATCAGCAGGGCTTGGTATTAGAATCTTCATGCCTGCATTTGGATTACTAGGTATTGACTTTGGTTATGGATTTGATAGTGAATATGATGGTGATCTTAATGCTCATGGATGGGAGACACACTTTGTTATCGGACAAAACTTTTAGAATACCTATATTTAGCTTAAGATTTAGTTAAATGAAAATATTAAACCTTGTCATAATTATAACCTCATTTCTTGCTATAAATCAATTATCAGCACAAAAAAGTGAAAGAATAGGAATTATTGACATGGAATATATTCTTTCTAAAATGGAAGATTATACTACAGCCAGTGAACAGCTAGAGGAAAAAATTGGAGAATGGAAAAGAGAAATTGAACTTAAATCTAAATACATAGAAAATTTAAAAGATAGCTTAGATATAGAAAGACCATTACTCACAAAGGATTTAATTGATGATAGAGAGTCTGAAATAGAGTTTGAAACCAATAAATTATCTGAATATAAAGAGAAAAGGTTTGGTGTAAATGGAGATTGGGTTGCACAAGAACTGTTATTAATAAAACCCATACAAGATCAAGTGCTAAATGTTGTTCAAACTATAGCTAAACAAAAGAAATTTGATAAAATTTTTGATCAATCTGCGGATGCAATTGTGCTATATTCCGAAAAAAAATACGATATTAGCGACCTAGTTTTAAAAAGTATTCTAAGAGAGGATAAATTAGAAAAACTTAATCTTGAATTTAGTGATGAAAGTTTTAATCCAGAATTAGAAGAAAAAAAGAAACTTCTTGAGGAAAAAAAAGCAAAAAAGGCTGAAGAAATAAAATCAAGAAGAGAATTAATTTTGAAACAAAAGGAAGAAAAAAGAGAAGCCTATTTAAAAAAAAGAGATAGTCTTCTAAAATTAAGAAGAAAAAAATAACCATTAAAGAATCTAAAAAATGAAAATTTTCAGAAAACTAACAGCAGCATTTTTACTACTATTTGTTACTATGACTGCAACTGCACAAAGTAAAATTGCTCACATCGACAGTCAAACTTTAATTAGTGAAATGCCTGAGGTTAAAGAAGCGCAAGCTCAATTAGAAAAGTTACAAAAAACTTATGCTACTGAAATTGATGCTTCTATGAAAGAGTACCAAACTAAGCTTCAAACTTATTCGGCAGACGCTCAAAATCAGACTCAGGTAACTAATGATGCAAGACAAAAGGAATTAGCTGGAATGGAACAAAATATTCAACAATACCAACAAACAGCTTCTCAAGATATTCAAAAGAAACAAGCTGACTTACTTAGACCTTTAATAGAAAAAGCTAGAGCTGCAATACAAAAAGTGGCTAGAGCTCAAGGATTTGAGTATGTTATTGATGGAACCCAAGGAGGAAGCTTGATTCTTTCTGATGGTAAAGATTTAATGGAAGACGTAAAAAAAGAACTAGGATTCTAAAAACGTTTTTCAAACTAAGAATATAACTACCTAATTTCCTTAGGTAGTTTTTTTTTACTTTTACTTTATGCATAATAATCCTATCGGCATTTTTGACTCTGGAGTAGGTGGAATTACAATTTTAAATTCCATAAAAGAAATAATGCCAAATGAAGATATAATTTACTTTTCAGATAATCTCAATTCTCCTTATGGACAAAAATCTGAAGAGGAAATTAAAAACTTAAGTAAAAAAAATTCTAATTGGCTGTTAGATAGAGGATGTAAAATAATCGTTGTGGCTTGTAATACAGCAACAACTAACAGCATCTCTTTTCTTAGAGCTAATTTGAATGTTCCTTTTATTGGAGTTGAACCTGCAATAAAACCTGCAGCCACCAATACTAAAACAGGGTCTGTTGGTGTGCTAGCTACAAAAGGGACTCTATCAAGTGGGCTTTTCAATATGACCTCCAATGACTATTGTTCTGAGATAAACATTATTGAAACAGTTGGAGAAGGTTTAGTAGATTTAATTGAAAATGGCATAATCGAGGGTAATAAATTAGAGGTTTTGTTACATAAGTTTTTAAAACCAATGCTTAATACTAATATCGATCATTTAGTTTTAGGTTGCACTCATTATCCTTTAATTATTGAGAGTATTAGGAAAATTATTCCAAATAATATTAAAATACTGGATAGTGGAACTGCGGTTGCTAAGCAAACTAAAAGTATATTGAGTCAACATGATTTACTCAATAATAAAAAAGGGTCAAATTCAAAATTTTATTGTAATTCAACTAACACAACTTTAAAAAAAATATTAGGTACTAAATATCAAATTGAAACCATATAAAATGAATCAACATACTATTAAATTTAAAGAAACCAGCAGAGAGGAAGAACTTGAATTTTACTCAAATATTTTTTTATCTGAGAAAAGAATCGAGTTTAATAAAATCGAAGAAACCAATGATTTTCCTGTAATTCAACAAATCTTTTATTTACCCTTTATAAAAAAAGTTACTTTAAATAAACACTCTATATATATTGAAAAACTTAATATTTTAAAATGGGAGGATGTTCAAGAAGAATTATGTTCACAATTGCAGGATTTCTTAAATAACGGAGGCCTAGTTAGTAAAAATCAAATAAAAAAAGCATCTCCAGTTACTGTTTATGCAGAAAGCACGCCAAACCCAAATGCAATGAAATTTGTAGTTAATAAAAGAATTGTTAACGACATTTTTGAATTTAAATCAATCGAGGAAACCAATGACTCTCCTTTGGCTAAATCATTATTTGGATTTCCATTTGTCAAAGAAGTATTTTTTGACTTTAACTTTGTGTCAATAATTCAAAACTCTGAATATGATTGGCAAGAAAATGTAATGGATGTAAGAGAGTTTATAAGATCTTTTATACAGGACAACAATACAATTGTTTTTGAAGAAAATATCAAAAAGTCAAAACCGGAAAAACAAAATATTGAGTATGATGATGTGTCTAAAGAAATAATCAAAATAATTGATGAGAACATAAAACCCGCAGTTGCTTCTGATGGAGGAAATATTCTTTTTGAATCTTATGAAAAGGATACTAAAAAAGTAAATGTAATTCTACAAGGAGCCTGTAGTGGATGTCCCTCATCAACTATTACTTTAAAAAGTGGAATAGAGACAATGCTAAAAGATATGCTACCAGGTATGATTTCAGAAGTTAATGCTATTAACGGTTGACGCTATCCAATATAAAATTCTTTAAATAAGCTGGCTCAAAATAAGCAATATCTTCAAATTCTGAATTCCTATATTTTTCATAAGAAAGTAACGTCATTTCTTTGGAAGAGGGTAATTCGTCTGTTTTGTAAAAATTTAGATTATTGTTTGTCTTTATTAGCTCTTTACATTTTTGTTGACCACTCCCAATAAAAAACAACTTATTCTTTTTAGAGTATTGACTAAATGACTCGCTATTAATTATTGTAGGAGAATCTTTTTCAATTACATTATATTGACTATCAAAAATTGCAGAGTAAACTTCATCACGCCTAGCATCTAAAACTGGAATTATTAGACCTGAATCTATTTTTATTTTTTTTGAAAGCACTAATAATGTTGAAATTGAAATTAGTGGAATGTCAAGTGAAAAACATAAACCTTTAGCGGCAGCCACTCCAATTCTTAAACCTGTGTAAGATCCCGGTCCTTTACTAACGGCAATGGCAGATAAATCTTTAATACCAATATTTTGTTGCTTTAAAACACTATCAATATATAAATGCAGTTTTGTGGAATGGGAATATTTTTCATCGTTTTTTTCCTTTACTGAAAGTAATTCTCCATTTTTTGAAAGTGATACAGAACAATTAGTTGAAGAAGATTCAATATTTAAAATATAGCACATCTAATTTACAGTAATTGGAACACCAAAATAAAATTCTAGAACTTTCAATTTGAAAATATAATCATATTTAGTTCTAATAAGTTCAAATTGAGCTAACTCATAACGTTGTTTAGCTTGAGAAAAATCAAATGAATTCATTGTTCCTATTTCAAATTTATCAGATGCATACTCAAAAGCTTGCTTTCTTGCTGCTAGTAACTTGACTGACGCTTGATATGCTTTTATAGCACCTTTAGCATCATTATAGGATTGATTAACTGTATTTTCTAAATCTAATTTTTTTTGTTCTAATGAATTAACACTTCTAAGTATATTAATTTTAGATCTGTCTATATTATTTCTTGTGCTAAAATTATTTAAAATAGGTATAGACAAGCTAAGTCCAAAATTTTGCCCCTTATTTAAATCAAATTGATCTGAAAAGGATAATGGTTTTTCTGTTCTGTATATTGGATATGGAGCAACAACTTTTTCATTTGTACTTTCGACAAAACCAATTGTGTTTAAATCAAACTCACCAGTTGGAACGATTCTATCACTGTAGCTTATTCTTGAACTGTATGAATAAAAAGCTGATAACCTGGGCATGGATAATGCTTTTGAAATTTCTAAATCCTTCTTGGCTATTTCGACATTAGTTTCAATTAATTTTATATCTTTTTTATTTTCCACAGCATAACTAAAAATTTCAGTCGGTGTTTTGGATAAAATATCAGAAACAGGAATATCATATTTTTCGTTAGCAATTTGAAAGTTTTCGTAATCATCAATCAGAATAAGTTGTGCTAGTGCAATTTTAGAAAGGTAGAAAGCATTTTGTGCATCAACTACACTTTTTTCCTGAGAAGCAAGGTTTGCTTCAACTTCATAAATGTCTCCCCTTGGAATAACACCTGAGCTTATTAACTTCTTGGTTCTGTCCAGTTCTTTTTTAGTAATTTCTAGTTGTAAATTTTGAGCAGACAGAGCTTCTTTACTAAACAATACTTGTAGGTATGAATTTGCAACTAGTAATGCTACATTTTCGCTCATATCTTCAAGTTGATATTGACTAGCTAAAAGAGATAAATTAGCTCTGTGTAATCTTTTTACATTTTGTAATCCATTGTATAGATCTACATTTAAATTTAAATTCATTGATGAAAATTGCGTAGTCACATTTTCTAATAAACCAGTTGTAATATTCTGATTTAAACCAATATTCCATGAATGATTTCCTCCAATGTTTACGTTTGGTAAAAAATTTCCAATAGCTCCCTTCTTTTCGATTTCTGTATTTACGTAGTCTAATTGTGATTGTTTAATAGAAATGTTCATTTCTAAGGCTCTTTTAACACACGCTTCTAGGGTCCAAGGTTCTTGTGCAAATTGGTGACCTGAAAGCAATACCGTTAAAAATATTAATATAATTTTTTTCATAATTCTTTTATTGCTTTAATTATCGTATCCAGCATCCTCACCCTCAACTTCTCCTCTTTTATCTGGTTCAGTTCTATTCCACACTTTTATTTTATCTGATTTAGAAACCCCGCTTATAAGTTCAGCATTAACTCCATCTGAAATACCAAGCTTTACATTTTTTCTTTCAAACTTTTGAGAAGAAGTTTCAATTTCAACATAAGGTTTTTTAGTTTTAGAATCGTACTGCAATAATGCTTCACTAATAGCTAAAACATCCTCTTTCTTATTAGCTACAATTGATGCATTTGCACTGTATCCCGCTCTAACTACATATTCGTCATCTAAATAAACTTCTCCCTCAATTTTAAATTGAATTGCTCCTGCTACTTCTGTTCCTTTTGGTGCAATTAATCTAAGTTTTGCTTCGTATTCTTTGCCCTCAATGGCTCCTAAAGTAACTACTAAAGGCATATCTACTTTTAATTTCCCAACTTCACCCTCATCAACTTGACCTTCAAAAATCATTTTGTTAAGATCAGCAATTGTAGCTATTATGGTTCCCGCATTAAATGTATTTGCTTGAATTACTTGATCTCCCTCTTCAACAGGAATTTCTAAAATAGTTCCTGAAACTGTTGCTCTAACGTTTGTATTTGTAATTGTTGAGCCACCTGAAGATCCTAATTTAATAATCTGTAAATCACTTTTAGCATTGGATAAATTCTGCATATCTTGATTGTATCTCAGAGTTGCTGAATTAAAATCTTGTTCAGATATAATTTCTTTTTCATAAAGAACTTTATTTCTTTCATACTCAATTTTAGAGTTGTTCATGACTATCTGAGCACTTTTGACTCTTCCTTCAGCACTATTCAAAGTTTGTTCATTTGGAACGACTTTAATTTTTGCAATCAAATCACCAGTTAAAATTTCATCACCTTCTTCAACATATAGTTCTTGTATAATACCTGCTATTTGAGGTACAACATTTACTTCATCTTCTGGCAAAACTTTTCCTGTAGCTACTATTTTATCTTCGATTGTAGCAGTAATTAAAGTTTGTGTTTCATACTGAATTGCAGATGTACTATTTGATTTAACGAAAAATGCAATTGAAAATAATATTCCAAAGCCTAAAGCAAATAGTCCTACGTATTTTAAATATTTCATGGTTATTAATTGTTTTTAATTATTCTTCTCTTAATGCGTCTATTGGTTTTATACTTACTGCTCTTTGAGCAGGAATTATTCCTATTAATGTTCCTAGAATTATCATGAACCCAAGAGCTCCTAAAACATACGGAATAGGTACAGTTGGGTTAGTGTATGGGAAATCTGTCATATCTATTGTAGCTGCATTAATTCCATACAAAACAAAAGATCCAAGTATGATTCCAATCACACCAGCTAATGTTGTTAAAAACACAGATTCTAAGATTATTTGAGATCTTACCTCGCTTGGTGTTGCTCCTAAAGCTCTTCTAATTCCAATTTCTTTAGTTCTTTCCTTAACAGATATAAGTAATATATTTCCAATTCCTATTACTCCAGCTAAAATTGTAGTAATTCCAACAACTAGAGATAAAAAGGTTAATCCGTTTGCAAAATTCATTGTCTTTCTAAAAACTTCACCCAAGTTAAATCCTGCAATGGCTCTTTCATCATCGGGATGTATTTTATGAATTTCTTTTAAAGTTGCTTTTATTTCTTTTTCAACTCTAACTCCATTTACATTTTCATCTGCAGCTATCATGAAAAAATTGACATTTTCTCCTGTATTAAAAATCTTTTTAAATGTTGCAAAAGGAATATAAATATCACCGTCATCTCCAAAACCACCACCTTGAACAAATTTATGAACTCCAACTACTCTAAAGTTCATTTTATTTATACTAATGAACTTCCCAATTGGATCTTCATCTTCTTCAAACAGTTCTAGTTGAGTTCTTTCTCCAATCACACAAACTTTTCTTTCATATTTAATGTCTGATTCATTAATGAATCGACCTCCATCATAAATTTTTGAGGTTGCTATTTTAATATATTCTGGATACTCACCATAAATAGAATAAGTACCAGTTTTGGTTCCTCTGACAATACTTCCTCCGGCAGATCCAAAAACGCCAGCTACATTTCTAGGAGCTATAAACTTTATGCCTTGGACTCTTTTTTTAAGAACATCAACATCACTTAATTTTAGTTGAATTCCTCTCTCGGCTTTGTAACCAGCGTAAGGTAGACTTGTGTATTGTGCCCAAACAAAAATACTATTAGAAGCTATAGATTGAAATGCTCTTTCAAAGCCGTTATCAAGACCTTTAGACGATCCTGCAAGTGTAATATAAATAAAGATTCCCCACAGAACTCCAATCATAGTTATAATGGTTCTTGTTCTATTTTTTTTAATAGAACCAAATATTTCTTGCCAAGTGTCTTTATCAAATAATCTTTTCATACTATTCGTCTCTTAATGCTTCAATTGGTTTAATTTGAGCAGCTCGTTTTGCCGGTAAATATCCTGCAAAAGCTCCAAAAGCAATAAGCAAAATTGTAGCTGCTATTCCAGTAGATATGTCTATACTTGGATTAGTTATGTAATATTCTTCTTCCAATTTGTCTCCTATGTAGTTTAAAAATATTACACCAACCAACAATCCAATGTATCCAGAAATTGTAGTTATAAAAATGGCTTCATGAAGTATCATCCCAATAATAGATTTTGGTGTTGCGCCAATAGCTTTTCTTATTCCTAATTCCTTAGTTCTTTCTTTTACTACAAATACCATAATATTCGAAATTCCAATTATTCCTGCAAGCAAAGTTCCAATCCCAACAAACGAAATGATATACTGAAGAACTGACGCAAATTGATCGTTCTCTTTTAAGTCACTTGAAGCACTTCTAATACGAATTCCTCTTCCATCGGTTGGGTCTATGAATTTCTTTTGTTTCATATATTTTTTTAATTGATTTTCAAAAGCCACTGCTCCTGCATAGCCAATTTCAGGTTTATATGAAACAATAATTTGATCCACTTTATCTGTGTTTTTTCTAATTAATTGAACAGTAGAATATGGAGCATATATCATTCTTTCCTCATTGTCACCACCATCATCTTGAAAAACTCCTACAACTTTCCAGGACCTTCCGCCGCCACTGATAAATTTGCCTATGCCGTCCTCTCCTTTAAAAAGATCTTGTTCAACAAGCCTACCAATTACAACATTTCTTTCCTTATTTTCAATATCTAATCCATTAATATATCTACCTTTCATCATAATGGTCATCTCATTTTTTTGATGATAGGGACCTACTCCTCTTACAGTATAATTGTTTGATTCTAATTTATAACCTACATTTCCGCTAAAAGTAATTCTTGGCGTCATTCCTTCAATATAAAAATCAAATCTTTTTTGGATGTCCTCCATATCATCATTATCAAATTCAATTCTTCGATTGGCCTCATAACCCATATAAGGTTTTGATGTTCTAGAGGGAATCAGCCAAATGGTGTTTAAAGCATCGTCTTTGAAAAATTCTTCAAATGTATTTCTAAGACCATTTCCAAAACCAAAAAGAACAACAAAGATTAAAATTCCTAAAGCCACTGTAAATCCAGAAAGAAAAGTTCTTAACTTATTCTTTCTAATTGTTTCAAATATTTCTAACCAGCGATCTCTACTAAACATTATATTGCGCTTATCATTTTGTTTTTCTTGTCCTCCATAATCACTCCATCTTTTAGTCTAACTATTCTAGAACACATTTTAGCGATATCTTCTTCGTGTGTAACAATTAAAATTGTTTTACCAGATTTATTAATTTGTTGAATTAAAGCCATTACTTCTTTTGATGTTTTAGAATCCAATGCTCCTGTTGGTTCATCAGCTAATAAGACCTTTGGCTTTGAAGCCATAGCTCTTGCAATAGCCACTCTTTGTTTTTGACCTCCGGATAATTCACTAGGAAGGTGGGTTGCCCATTCTTTAAGTCCAACATCATCTAAATATTTTAATGCAGTTTCTTCTCTATCTTTTCTTTTTAATCCCTGGTAATATAAAGGAAGTGTTACGTTTTCTAGTGCTGTTTTATAGTTTATAAGGTTAAATGATTGGAAAACAAATCCTAAAAACTTATTTCTGTAATTAGCTGCTTTAGTTTCATCAAGGTCTTTGATTGGAACTCCATCAAGTTCATAAGAGCCAGAGTCTAAGAGATCCAGCATTCCTAAAATATTTAACAAAGTGGATTTACCAGAACCCGAGGATCCCATTATCGCTACAAGTTCGCCTTCTTCGACATCAAAATTAATTCCTTTTAAAACGTGTAGAGAATTTGAGCCCATTTTATAGGACTTATGTAAATCTTTAATTTTAATCATAATTGTTAGTTGTTCTCATATTTAGATCAATAAATGTGCCCAAAGTTTAATCTACATTTAATTTAAAATTTTTAAGGCATGCAAATTTATAAAAATTATTCATAATGTAATGTTTACTTTACTTTTTTATATGATATTAATTGTTTATAAAATTCTTCAAATGAACTCTTTCCTTTTTTCGTAATAGAATAATCTGTTGTAGGATAACTTTTTTGAAAATATTTTTCAATTTTAATAAGTCCTGCTTCATTTAATTTCTTTAGCTGAATACTTAAATTTCCTTTAGTTGAATCTGTAATTTCTAGTAATGCTTTGAAATTACAAGTCTCTACTGTCATCAGAAACGAAATAGTTTTGAGTCTTATAGGATTAAATAATAATTTTTCGATCTCTTTATTCATTCTCCTTTTGAAAATAAAGTGACAAGCCTGGAATTAACATTCCAAAACTAATACCAATAACATTAACTAAAAGTAGATTTAAACCTGGATTATAATAAGTATAGACGGTAAAAATCAACAATCCAATTCCTCCTATTGTAATGTTATGAAATTTAATTATTAACCCAGTCATAATTAAAACTATTCCTAAAAGAAATAATATATCTTGAACAGGATTAACATTATATAAGAGGGAAATACCAACTGTAAAAATCCAAGCCAAGCCAAAAACTGCCCAGATAATTCTAATAACTCGGTCTAGTTGCGTCTCGTAACCAATTTTAATACCACTTTTAATATTATAGTAAGTTGTATAGATCATTCCTAGTAAAGGTATTGATACCCAATAAATTAAAGCTGAGTAGTAACTATATTGAACAATTTTAGGAAAAAAATAATGAAATAAACTCATTGAAATTATTACCATTGACCAAAAAATCAGGTTAAAACCTAATGGCTTTAAATTTATTTTTGTTTGCTTAATTGCATCGTTAATAATATTTAGTTGTTCTTGTTTTGTCATAATAATTAATTTAAAAAGTTTTTAAATATAAACTAGTTTATTTTATAAACCTAATAAATCCATTTATAATAGTATGAGTTATTTTCAAATCCTGAAATCCAAAAAGGTAATAGATCTAAATCTTGTATGATTAGGATAACTTTTGGGATTGAAACAGTAATTAGAATTAAAAAAGCGATCCATAAAAAAATCATTAACATAAATAAATATGTATTTATTTTCTTTTTAAAAAGAACATAAAATGAAATAACAACAGAGACAGCAATTGTTAATATCAAGAAAATTATTGAAAAAATTATGAAGTAATCTGGAATTGCATTTAAAAGTTCATAAAAATCTGAATCTTGTTCTCGGTTGATATCTTCAAAAAGTATTTTTGAAAATACTAACAACAAAATGGAATAAAAAACAATAAATGTTGAGGAAACTATAAAAAATACACCCTTAAAAACAAAAACTCCAATTTTTAAAAAAGCATTAATTAAGGGAGCTATAAGCCTGAATGGAAATAAAAAAATCTTAGTTAAAGTATTTTCTCGACTATTTAGATTTTTGGTTTTTTTTTTAATAAAGTCCTCAATATTTGATAGATTGACATTAAAGCCTGACATGTTCATTTTTTCCCCTATTGTTTTGGCTTCTTTAGTAAAAATCCACAACAATAAATAAAATAATAATCCAGCTCCTCCAGTGATTAAACTAACCACAAAAACAACCCTAATAATATTAACATCAATCTTAAGATAATTAGAAAGTCCTTTTGCTATACCTCCAATTACTCCATTCTCTTTATCTCTGTAAAGTTTTTTTCTTAGATTAGGATCAAAATCTTTTGAAGGTAGTCCAATCCATAAAATTGTATAAATAATTAACTGTAATGGAGCTGAAATAAAGAATATAATTCTTACAATTATTGGGTCAATTTTAAAATATTCGGCTATTCCAGAGCAAACTCCTGCTATAATTCTATTGCTAGAATCTCTATAAAGTTTATTCTTTATTTTTTTATCTTCTTTTACATCTTCAGTTTGATCATCATCATCATAGATCTCTTGAAAATCGTCTAAAGAACCCATAATTTGGATGACTTCTTTTACATCACTCAAATTAATATATTGTTTCCCTGAAGATAATTTGGACGAAAAGTTTTCTGCAATTCTAAGTTCAAAGTCACTAATAATTTCAGAATCATTTTCCATCTTTTGAAAATAATTCTTAATTGAATCTAGGTACATTTTTAATATATCATATGCATCTTCCTCCACATTAAAAACTGAATACCCTAAGCTAATTGTAAACGTTTTTTTCATTTTGTTATATAATTAATTCCTGAACCATTTTAATATTTTAATTAGAATCTTAATCTTAAATTCCAGTAATCTTAGAAATAGTTTTTTCATTTTTTAGTTTTGAGTAATTTTTTTACCGAGCTATTTATATCACTCCAGGAAACTATTAGTTCTTTTAAATGCTCTGATCCATAATCAGTAATTGAATAATACTTTCTTGGTGGACCTTGAGTTGATTCCTTCCAATTGTGTTGAATGGAGTTGGATTTCTTTAATCTACTCAAAAGAGGATAAACCGTTCCCTCCACAACAATTATTTTCGAATTCTTTAGTTCTTCAATTATTTCCGAAGCATATACTTCTTTATTGGAAACAATCTGTAATACGCAGAACTCTAATAGTCCTTTTCTAATTTGTATTTTAAAATTTTCTGTACTCAATTAAATTTGTAAAAGTATAATTATTAAAACCGAACCTTGAATTGGTCCTTTAAATCAAAATAATAAATATGTGGAATAATTTCAGATTCGGCTTTATAGTTTTATTCTAATTCAGTTTTTTTGATTGTTATAACGATAATCTCCTTTCCATCCTCCCTTTTTTCCTCTGAAGTTATTGTCCATTCACCTTGTACTCCTTCCAGGTTTTTATCGTCAATTGTTAAATGAATATCACTATTAACAGTAACATTTGGCTTTACATCAAGTCCACAAGATGTGAAAGTAAAAGCCATAAGTAATAAGTAAATTATTTTTTTCATTTTTTATTTTTAATTGATTTGTAACTAACTAAGGCAAAAACCAGCATTATAATTAACACCATAACTTCTCGCCAACTTATAAGTATATCCATTTTATATTATTTATTGCATAGTACTATGCATTACATAGTAGCAAAACTAAAAAAAAATTTCATACTGTCAAATCATTTTTTAAAAAACTTTGTATACAGAAAGTATAGTGTCACCGCTCCAAGGATATAAGGAATCACCATTAAATAAACTATACCATCATTCAAACTTTCTGCTGTTCTTTGGTCAGCACCAGATTCAAGAACTGCTCTGCACATAGCACATTGAAAATCCATTAAGAAGATCATTAGACTCATACGTAGTATGGTGAAATCATTAAATAAACAATCACTCCCGTCACAGCTACATAAAGCCAGATTGGAAAAGTAATTTTAGCAATTTTTCTGTGAGCTGCAAAATCTGACTGGGAAGCTTTTAAATAGCTAATTAAAACCAAAGGAATAACAACAATAGAAAGTAAAATATGAGTAATTAATATAAAAAAGTATAAGTATGCAATAGCCCCTGATCCTCCAAAAGAAGTAGGGTCTGAAGTGAGATGGTAAGCAATGTACATTACCAAAAATGATAAAGAAAGAGCTATACAAACCTTAATAAGATTTTCATGAATTTTTCTTTTACCTTTTTTTATATAATAAACAGCAACTACTAAGATTAAAGCTGTCAATCCATTAATTGTGGCATAAATTGGAGGCAAAAAAGTTAATGGTTTTGCAATTGGTAAGTTTTCCATTATCACGATTGGCTCATAATTAGGAATTCTTAAATCAAAAATCAATTTGTCATAATCCCATTTAGCAAAAAGTAATAAAGCAACAACTAGAGGGACTACGACTGAAATAACCCAAATTAGTGTATTATATAATTTAGAGTTATTTTTCATTTAATAATTTTTCAATGTCTTCTTTTATCATCTGAATTCCTTGAACATTTTCATTTTCGTTTGTTATTCCTGAATAATAAACAATTGGTGTGCCATACTCATTGGATCTGGACCGAATATATCCATTTTGGTCTATTAACGCAAAAAAACCTTGATGTTCGAAACCACCATCAACCGCTTCATTAATTGATGAAAAAATATTAAATCCCTTATTAGATAATTCGTAAATATCTTTTTTATCTCCAGTTAAAAAATGCCAATTTTTTGATTTTACATCAATAAGCTCAGCATACTTTTTTAAAGTAGTTGGAGTGTCATTGTCAGGGTCAATAGTAAATGATGCTATACCGAAATCTTCTCTTTCTCCAAAAATATCATCAAGAATTTTCATGTTTTTATTCATCTCAATACATATTGAGGGGCATCTTGTAAAGAAAAACTCCGCAACATAAACTTTTCCTTTAAAGTCTTCATTACCAATAAGCAAGCTATCTTGATTTAAAAATAAAAAGTTTTCAACTTTGCGTTTTTCTCCATTCAGTTTTATGAAACTAAGCTCGTCACTTAGTGACAATCTTTTTGTATCGTTTATAGATTGATTTTCAATTCGATCCATAATCTTTGGAAAAACTATAATTCCAAAAATTAAAACAATAAATGATATTCCTATATAAGAATACTTTTTCATTCTAAACTTTCTTTAAATCTATTGTTCTTTTTTAATGCCATTCTGTATTCTGCAAGAATAACCTTTACGTCATCAAGCATATTATTATTAATATCTGCAACTGATCTTGAATCATATCCGTATTTTATCCCATCATCATCATCTCGCCCTCTTAAATTAGAGTCTCTATCAATTATAAAAACATAGGGTGTTCCATAATTTGAGTCCAATGAAATATTAGTGTTTAAACTGTTAAATACAGAATTTAATTCTTCGTTACCTAGTGAAATAAATTTCCAATTTATTAAATCCGTATCTGTTCCTCTTTTTAAATCATTTTTTAGATTCAACACTAAACTATCTGTCCCAATGGGCTGAATCATTAAAAACTGAAAATCTTTAAACTGGTAGAATCTCTTGTATATTTTCTGATTTAAATTCAAAGCATCACCGTGCTTATCCTGGACGTTGCTACCAAAAAATCCTAAAATTGTAATCTTATTTTTAAAAGATTCCTGAGAATAATCAGAAACATCTGTTACATTATTTTTTAATACTGGAAGTTGAGCAAAATGATTTATCCCAGATGCAAAAAAAAGGTAAACAACTAATGGTAATACAAAAAGAATTGTGAGAACTATATATTTTCTCATTTAAAAAAGTTTAGTCGTTAAAAATTCCAACTTACAAATCCTTCATACATCACATCAAATATATAATTCCCTTCAACTAATAAAATGAAGGCTAAATAAGCGATTAAGAACATTAAAGTAACCACCACAGAAAATTGCAGTCCTCTTACTTCATCTCTTAAATGCATAAAATCCCACATAATGTAGTAAGCTTTGACAATAGTTAATATAATGAAGATCCAGTTGATCAATTTCATTCTTAAAAAATAATTCTCAATCAATACTTCAGGTTTTAAAATTCCAAGAGCAACCTCAATTATAGTTACTATAGACAAGAATATAAGGACTCCCCAAATTTTGGTCTGATTGGATTTGAACTTTAAAAATCCTCTGAAAATTTCTAATTTATGTGTGTTATTTCCCATTTTT
The DNA here is from genome assembly GCA_902559035.1 of uncultured Bacteroidota bacterium. Lineage (GTDB taxonomy): Bacteria > Bacteroidota > Bacteroidia > Flavobacteriales > Flavobacteriaceae > MAG-121220-bin8. Next base: position 52,159 of record CACEGG010000005.1, on the reverse strand, counting down.
AAAATATTAAACTAAGTAAAAGAAAGTAAATACAAATACCCAAACTAAATCAACGAAATGCCAGTAAAGACCTACTTTTTCTACCATTTCATAATGCCCTCTTCTTTCATAAGTTCCTACTAAAACATTAAAGAAAATAATGATATTAATCACTACTCCAGAAAAAACGTGGAACCCGTGGAATCCAGTAATAAAAAAGAAGAAATCAGCAAAAAGTCTATTGCCGTACTCATTGTTAATCAAGTTTGCTCCTTCAACAACATTAACTGCTTGATTTATTTTTATTAAAGACTCTTCTCTTGAAAGGACGATTTTATGTCCAGTTTCATCAATTTTTTCAGTCTTAATTACAATATCAGGGCTAGCATTAAAACCAGCAATTACTTCTTCTGTAGTGTATGATGGTAGGCTACCCTCATTGACATACCATAGTCCATTTTTACTTTCATGCTGAGCTCTATATGTTGGTATTTCAGCAGCAAAATCACTAAGAGCTACCCTTTTACCAGTTTCAGCACTTTGAAATTGAAAAATTTGACCTCCTGTAGTTTCAACAGCTCCATATTCTCCTCTAATAAAATTATTCCATTCCCATGCCTGAGAACCAACAAATACTGCACCTCCAATAATTGTCAAAAGCATATAAAAAGCAACTTTTCCTTTCTGCATATGGTGACCTGCATCAACAGCTAATACCATAGTGACAGATGAAAATATTAATATAAATGTCATCAATGCTACGTAATACATTGGAGCATCTACTCCATGTAAAAAGGGAAAGTGAGTAAACACTTCGTCAGCAATTGGCCAAGTATCAATGTTTTTAAATCTTGAAAAACCATAAGCAGCTAAAAATCCTGAAAAAGTTAAAGCATCAGACACTATAAAAAACCACATCATTAGCTTTCCATAGCTAGCATTTAATGGCTGATTGCCTCCTCCCCAAACGTCATTATTATCTTCTGTTGTTGTTGATATTGTTGAACTCATTTAAATATTTAATTTAAGGTTACAAAGTTACATATTTTTACTATCTAAAGAAATATAAAAACACAAACAAATAGAGCCATAAAAATCCTAAAAAGTGCCAAAAAGTTTCAGCCAGTTCAAAACCAAGTGTTTCTTCATTATATTTCTTGTTTTTATTATTTACAAACACTACAATTAAAACTATAACTCCAGCAAAAACATGTACTAAATGTAAAAGCGCTAATACATATAAGAAGGATGTCGTTACAGTGCTTTGAGCACCTGTGAAATAATAGCCTTTATTTATCAATTCTTGAAAGCCCAAAAACTGGGATAAAAAAAAGAAAATACTCAATAAAAAAGTAATAGCTATCCAAAAAGAGGTTCTGGATACAAGTTTTTTCTTCACATTTTTTTTTGCAAGCCACATTGTAATACTGCTGGCTAATATTATTAGAGTACTAATTATAAAATAATCAGGTAACTCAAAATCTTTTAACCAATCAGGTCTTGCTTTGCTAACAATATACGCACTTGTTAAACCTGCAAAAGTCATAGTTATACTTAACAAAGAAAAAAGTAACATCATTTTTCTTGCTCTTCTATGTTTTTTTCTTAATTCATTTTTCTCTAAATCCATAAATAAATTTTATCAATTAAATAGGTTAGTTGTAAGAGTGTTAAATAAATTACACTAACTGTAAACAGTTTTTTGGCAGCACTAATATCCATTTTATTGTACAAATTTATGGAATAATATAGCATAACTACACCCAGTATAACCACTATAATGGCGGAAGTAACAGAAAGTCTCAAATCTCCAGTAAGTCCCGTCACTGGAAAGATTGAAATGATGATAGTCCACAGTGAATAGAGCACAATCTGAAGTGCAGTTGACTTATCTCTTTTTCTTGTAGGTAACATGTTAATTCCTGCTTTTTGATAATCTTCATGTAACATCCAACCTAGAGCCCAAAAATGTGGAAATTGCCAAAAAAATTGAATCATAAACAAAGTACCTGGTTCAATACCAAAACTGTTTGAAGCTGCCACCCATCCAAGCATGAATGGGATTGCACCTGGAAAAGCTCCTACAAAAACAGAAAGTGGAGTCAAGGGTTTTAAAGGAGTATATAAACAAGTATAAATAAAAATCGAAATTGCACCAAAAAGTGCTGTTCTAGGATTAATTTTATAAAGAACTACAATCCCTACAAGTGTTAATATAACGGAAATATAAAATGCCGTATTAACAGAAATTTTATTGGAGGGAATAGGTCTATTTTTAGTCCTATCCATCAAAGCATCAATATCCCTTTCAATTATTTGATTAAATGAGTTTGAGGCTCCAACCATGCAATATCCACCAATTGATAATAAAGTCAAAGTGTAAAAATCAAATGAATCGACCGCCAATAAATAACCAACTATTGATGAAAAAACAACACTGATTGCTAATCTAGCTTTTGTTAAATCTAAAAATGATTTTAAAAAAAACTGGGGAGAATAATTTAACTTTACGGAGCTACTATTCATATAAAAAAATAGAGTGCAAAGTTAATGCAGAAATATAGAGAAAACAATTATTTTTTCTCTCATTTCTAACTAATTAGCTAATACTATTGTAATTTAAATGTAATAGGAATACTGAACGGTACCCTAACAGGAATTCCTCTCTGTCTACCTGGTGTCATTCTTGGAAGTCTGTCAATAATTCTTTTAGCTTCCTTTTCTAAATTTTTGTCTGGTCCACGAGTTCTTACCCCACTAATGCTACCGTCTTTTCCAATCATAAATTGAACAAACACCCTGCCTTGAATTCCCATTTCTTGAGCTATCTCAGGATATCTAAAGTTTTTTCTGATATGTTGGTTCATTTTTTCCTGAAAACAATCTCTTCTTTTGGATTTAGCAACTCTTTCACAGCCAGGAAATAATGGAACATCTTCAATAATTGCAAATGGAATGTCCATATCAATTTCTTCTTCCATAACCTCAACCTCTTCAACTATTTCTTCTTGATCAGTTTCTGTAGACTCAATTATGGTTTCCTCTATTTCTTCTTCATCTTCAACAACTTCAATTATTTCTGGAGCTGGTGGTGGTGGTGGTGGTGGTGGAGTCTTTATTTGCTCTGTAATTGGAATTTCTTCGTCATCATCATCATCAACATTTAAAGATTCGTAATCATATTGTGCCTCATAAGTTTTGGCTTCGATTGCTCTCCACGAAACAAATAAAATAAAACATAGTCCAAAGGCTAAGAAAAGACTACTGTAATTCCTTAAATCAGATTTGGGATTCTTTTTAGGCTGCATAAATTTCAATTAATAAGCGCTAATGTAATTTTTTTTTTTCAAAAAAACTAAGCATGTGATTTTTTATATGGATATAAAACAAACAATCCGTATGATAAAATAATTCCAAATGAATTTGCTATCAAATCAGCAAGCTCAAAATATCTTTTAATAAATGATGTGCCTTGTAAAAATTCTAAAGAAAAGCTTATCAAAAAAACAACAATTAATGTTTTAAATTTCAAATTATTATCCTTCAAAACATTTGATTTAACCCAAATTAAAAACATCACAAAATACACAATGACGTGTATTAATTTATCTGTTTGAATCAAATTGAATTCAGGGATTTTTAAGTTTGGTATAGGAACCAAAGACAGAATAATAATTAATAAAGTGTAACAATAAACTATTAAAGATGATTTGTTATTAACCACCAATTAGCTCTTTGTAGTCATCGGCACTCAATAAACCATCCAATTCACTAGCATCACTAATCTTCATTTTGATTATCCATCCTTCTCCATATGGATCGTCATTAATTAACTCTGGGTTGTCCTCCAAATTTTCATTCATTTCAGTAATTTCACCTGAAACTGGTATAAATAAATCAGATACTGTTTTAACAGCTTCGACAGAACCAAAAATTTCTTCTTGATTAAGTTCATCTCCAATTGACTCTATTTCAACGTAAACTATGTCTCCTAATTCACCTTGAGCATAATCTGTAATTCCAATTGTTGCCTGATCACCGTCAATAGATATCCATTCGTGATCTTTAGTGTACTTTAATTCTGATTTAATTTCCATTTTAATTTTATTTGAAAACAAATGTAATTGAAAACATTATTACTTTAAAAATTATTCTCCAAAATTATATCTCAATGTCATTCCTGCTCGTATTGTTGTCATCGGGAAAGCTGTTGAAATTGCAAACTTTGAAAACAAGTGATCATAAAAGAATATCGCATTAAAACTTTTACTTAAATTGTAATCAGCAGACGTTTTTAATGACCACATTTTTTGACCGGCAGTAACTTTGTTATCCTCAATATTTAAATTTCTTATGATGGTTATGTTGTCTCTGAAATTTAAATCAGTTTTGATATTAAGATCTCCTTTTGAAACCCGACGCTTTCCTCCAACTCTATTTATAAATTTTAAATCTTTTATTCTGTAACCTAATCCAATTGAATAATCTGTTCCGTTAGATTCTGTTAAAAGATTATTATCCAAACTTAAAGACAGAGCTCTGTCTTTTTTTAAAGACATTACTATTTGTAATGAATTATTTAATTCCATATCAATTTTAAGCAAAGGGTTAAATTGCTCAACCAAGTTGATATTTGTATATAAAAATTCATTTATGTAATTACCTGAGTCATCCGTTAACTGAGTGTTAGATGGATTATACTCTAAGTTAGATTTAAAATTATTTAAAGTATAACTAGACCTGTAGGCATGTCCTAAACTAAACTTTTTAAATCTTTCCTTGAAAAAATCAATATTTATTAATCCGCTATAATTAATAGACCAATTTGGTAAAGGGTTATCAGTAATGGCATTTAATGAAATATTTTCAGCATTTTTACCTGAATAGGCAGAAAGAAATGATGGGATTAAAACAGCCTGATTATTTTTTCCATATCCAATAGGAAAGCCAAACTCATCAACAGTTCCAGAAGAATCTCCATTTAATGCTGCTAGTCTTTGTGCAATTATTAATCTATTGTCCTGAAAATCCTTGAAGGTTTCTGAGTAATTCTCATCACTTTTTGAAAAAGAAGTTTTGATTAATACTGTGGAAATCTCAAAATTTCCAAAAGAATTTGGAGAAAGAGGATTGTACTGATTGTCAACAACAATAAAATTTTCTGAATAATTTTCTGAATAATTTCTATTTGCTTTCAGTGAAATTTTTAAATCATCAATCCAGCTAATTTCCGCAGAAACATCAAATTTAGTGTTGTGAACTTGAGTATACTGCTCATTAAAACTTGGAAAACTAGTAAGCCATCCATTTTTTGCAGCTTGATATCTAATATCTGATTGACTCCCAAAAACAAAACCCAAAGACGGCTTTGAAGTTCCTAAAAAACCTAATGTTTCTAAATAACCAGGTAGGACTTTTCCGTTATTTTCAGAGTAATTAAGTTTGAATCTTGATAGTCCCGTAACAAATCCGACAAGTGAATTTTTAAGTCTTTCACCAGAAGTTTTTGGTTTTTTCTTTTTCTGAAGATTTAAATTTCTATAAAGTTTTGACATATTAAAAGAGACTGTAAAGGATTGGCTGTTTGAGTTTTGAACTGTATTAACCCTGCCCAAAACATTTCCAATTTCATCTTCAACAAGTGCCATTGCATCTGAACCTCTCTCCCAATTAAAATCTCCTGTATAATTATAGCTACTTGAAATAAAGTTAATGACAGGAAATAACTTAAATGGCAATTCGTAACTCAATTGAAAAGATTGATTGTGTGAAATTGCTTCGCCAGTATTCCAAAAACCATCCCAAATATCTAGCTCTTTATTTACCACTTTTTCACCTAAAATATCGGTTTCAAAATAATTTTTTACAATACTATTGTTTGAGGCAGAAAAATCTAGTCTCAATGAATTTGTTAAGTTTTGACTAAGACTGAGATTCCAGTCGAATAAAAAATTTCTTTGTTGGATTTCTGGAAGTTTAATTTGGTTGGATGAATCAGCACCTTCTATGTAAATATCTCTAAACCTTTGACTATTAAATGTTCTATTGATGTTAGCATCAAAACTAATGCTAGATAATAATGGATTTATATTAAACTCTTTTAACCACTCTAAATATTTATTGTTTTCTAAAAACTTAATTTTATTAAAAGGAGAAATAACAAAAGGATTAAAATTATAACTGTACTGGGAACTTACTCTAGCAGTTTTTTTTGTGTAATTTTCTACTTCATAATCGTGTTGAAGCTCTTGATTATAGCTATAAGAAAAATCAAAATTTTCTATATCATAAACTCTTTCTTTTTGTTCTTCTGATCTATTTTTCTTTAGTCCTAAAACATTAATACTACTTATTTTTCTATAGCTAATAGCTTGGTTTTTTATTGAATCCCTTTGGCTATTTCGTGTAGCTGAACTTAAACGATCTTCTAACTTAATATCTTGATAAAAAGGATCATATTCGGGTGTTGAAAATTCTTCAGAAATACTGTATGAAACTGGTATTTGAATTTTCCATTTTTCAGGTAAAACTTGACCTAAATTCAAACTACTCATTAGACCGTATTGTTTCAAATCTTCTCTGCTTCTTTGATTTGGTGACTTATCTATGGATCCAAATCCTATTGTAGACATTTTACCTGAAACAGAGATATTAGCAAAATCTGCCAAATTTGCATCCAAAGACGCCAAAGCTGACCAACCCCCTTTTCCATCAATATCTGACAATCTAAGTTCATTAAACCAAACTTCTGCACTTAAAATATCCCCTAAATTTTGAGATGGATTTTTTACACCAATCATTATATTTTTAATTGATCCAATTGTCGGATTTCCCTTAATAGCAAACTTATATTTTTTTTCTCCTGGAAGTTCTGAAATAGGAGAAAATTCGTCAATGATATCCAAATTTTCATTGAAATAAATAGGCTTAGAAAAATCAGCCTGATTCATTGCAATTGCTTTGATTTTTGTTAATTTTTCAAGAGAAAAATCAATTGAATTTGAATCTGGATTCCAAACCTGGTCAGCACTAAACCTATTTGAACTTCCATTATTATAAGATGTTGGTTTTAGAGGAATTTCAATTTGATAATAATTTTCTGTTAGATCTGAACCAAGTCTCAAAAATCCAACTAATCTTTTATCAAATTCATCCTCCGCTCCCTCTCCCGGAAGCTTATTACTTCCCTCAACAGATTCTGCATGTATAAACATTTTTAGAGATTTGTATTGTCTCATATCATAGTCTATCATTTTATAGACTCCTTTAGAATCTGAAGGCTGAAGATCATTAACTTTTAAAGAAAGTGATTGTTCGTTTTGTCTAATGATTGTGCTATTTGAATTAATTTCTTCTCTTTGAACTCCAGGCGGAAGCACATAATTAACCGGAACTCTATTTTCATTTTCAAGAATGTTAACGGATCCTATCTCTAACGAAGTGTTTGGATAACTAATATTACCAGAGTTTAAATTCTTAGTATATCTTTTCCATTCACTTCTAACTAAATCCAGGGTTCCAAATCGAAAAGTTATTGGACTAGTAAAGCCTTGCAGATACATCCTCATAAACCTAATTGACCTCAAGTTATCTATTCCATTAATTGATTTGAAGAAAGAACTATATTTATTGCTTCTATAAAATTGACTTGAAACTGGAATTTTAAACTGAATCCATCTTGTTGTAATTGTGTTTCCATTTGGAAGATCAACTTTAACATCATTTCTAACATCACTAATAAAAGGATGATTTCCTACATTCATGTTTTTAGTAATTGGCACACTATATTCAAAATAACTATCTATAGTGTTCATTGTATTATCTCCATTTACATCTTCATGGTCTGGAATGGTAGTTGAACCTCTGCCAGTATTCCCAACCTCTATGGGCGAATTTCCTTGTGTACCATTGTAATTCTTGTACCTGTTTACAATTCCTCCACTAGCGTCTATATAATACTCATAATTATCACCAGCGGGATCTAAACTAGACCCATTGTTATATTTAGTTATTTCATCGCTATCATTTAACCCATCGTAACCTAAATCTTGAAGAGCTCTATTGTTTGCATCCGAGTCAAATGAGTACACCAAAGATTGAGTAGCAGGTGTTTTCCCCCAATTAGATTCATTAACAGTTAGTTGAGAATTAACAACGGGTAATCCATTTTCATATTGCTTTTTTCCATCCCTTAGAATGTCCTCTGAAATATTACCAAGATTTAAAACTAACGAACCTAAATCATTTGAGTTTGATTCATTTTCTGAAAATGTATCTAGAAGCCAAAACTGAATAAACTCAACGTTTGACTTTTCAAAGTTAGTGGAAGAAAGATCTCTGGTAATTCCAGCCCAATTATCTTTTAAATCATTTGCAAAGTTAGAATTTATATTATTGTTATATGGACCTTTTTCATCTGGAAAATAACTTAAATCAAAAGTACTTTGAATTCTTGATTGACCTTCAATGATATCCTGCTGTGGAAAAATCTCTTCAATAAATATTCTTCTAGTTTCATTTTTAGAAATCTCATTCTCATTTATTTCACTAGGTCTTTGTCTGGTGTAAAAAATAGGATCAATATTATACCAAGCCAATTTTCCTCTGTTATAGCCAGAACGCAAATCATCAACACCATAGTCAGAACCCTTAACATTCAAAGGGGTGCTTGATAAATTCCATGACGATGTATCTTTTAAATCAATACTAGTCTCAGACCCTTCAAAATCATCAACATAAACTGTTGCGACATTATCAAACCCAGAATTTTTTGGAGTACCTGAATGTAAGTAAGCAAATTCTGTCGTGAAAGAAACATTAGATTCAACTTCAGTATTAATATTTGGAAGTTTATTGACCAGTCTAGTTAAAAAAAGGGACTTTTGAAGAAAAGGTACCATTGAATCCGATCATAGTATTGTTGACCGGCTCAACTCCGTAATTAGCTTTTTGACTTATTGATCTTTCACTAAGATTCATTAGAGTTCCTCCAATTATAAAATTCTCATTAAACTTGTGTTCAATATTAATTCCACTAAATCTTTTCTTTTGTTGAGAATAAAATGAATTGCTTTCAGTAGAAATTTCGATTGGAACACTTGAATTTTTTAGAGATTCATCCAGAATCTGAACTCTACCGGCTTGATAATTGACAGTATAGTCTAATCCTTCTTGAAGAAGCCTTCCACCAGCAGTAACTTTGACTGAACCTCTAGGAATGTTGAATTGACCAATTGATATCCCTCCGACATCTCCTGAAGATTTAAAAGAACCTTTAATTTGAAATTTATTTTTTTCAGATTGTTTTTCTGCTTCTGTTTTTGAAACACTATAAATTTCATTATAAACGTATTTCTTCTGATTGGCATTATAAGAAGCTAGATTTTCATAGTTTTCACCTGATCCCTGAGGAGATTTTAACTTGTCGAATAAGTATTTTCCAAATGGCTCAATTGATGTAAAAATGACTAATCCATTATTAGTATCAACTGTTATATTAGGAACAAAATCAAAAAAACCATCACCACCATTTTCAACATCATTATTCATGTTTAAATTATCAAAATTGAAAAGTGATAACAGAGTTATACCATTGATATTATCTGGCCAAGCCGATTGATCTACGGCTTGTATATAGTTTAAAGGAGATGGGTTACTGTAATAAATATTTAATTTGAAATCATCCTTTGTAACCTGAGATCCTATAGAATAGATGTTCTTCATCATCAAATTCCATACAGGTTGATTGACATTAGTAACACTACTTTTTAATAATTTCAGTATTAAACTGTTATTTGATATTTGTTGTTGACCAACTTGTCCGGAAAGAGAGGTTGCGTCAATTCCATCATTAGCAAATTCTCCAACTTGATAGACTTGTCCTCCAACTGAATATTGAAAAGCAACCGCTAATATCTCGTCATTATTCAATGGTTGTGTCAAGGAGATGTATCCCAATTTATTGTTCAACTTGTATTCATTACTCTCAAGTTTTCTAGCATTCTCTAAAACTGAATAATCGTTACCTTCTGAAACTAAATTTGAGATAGAACCAAAACCGTCTCTTGATTTTGAAATATCTCTAATATTAGATGTTAGTAATCCATTGTCTATTTCATCAGGATCTAATTTGTTAACAGAATTATCTGGATAAACACTTATACCTGGCTTTAAGAAAAAATTTGTAAAAAGATCATCTAATTTAGTTTTTTCAGGGTTAGATTCTCCCAAATCTTGAAGAGCTATAACATTTCTTACATTTTGTGTTTGACTAGACCTATTGGTAACCCAAACTTCAATCCTAGAAATTTGAATTTGGGTATTTAAATAAGGATACGTTTTGACAGTCTGCTCATATTTATCTCTAAAATATTGTCCCAAAAAGAAATGTCTATTTTCATCATATTCCAAAGGTAAAATAGAGAATTCCTCTGTGCTTCCACTTCCTTTCGAAACTACAGTTTGAGATTGTGATCTTTGTTCAGAAAGAACGGTTGTAATATTTGTATTACCAAATTTTAATTCTGTTTTAAAACCAAATAAACTTTGTGCTCCAGAGATTAATGATCCGCTAAGCGGCATACTAACATTACCTAGCTCAATTTTTTGAATAATATCGTCCTCAGTTGGTGTATAATCTAACTTCAATAGATTTTGAAAATCAAAAGTTGATTGCGTGTCGTAATTAGAACTAATGCTAAGTCTTTCTCCAATTTTTCCATTCATACTTAGGCTAATATTCTGGTTAAAATCTAAACCTATATTGCTTTGATTTCTAGAGGGGATAGAAGGGTTGTCGCTTTTTTGATAACGAGCTCCAATATCCATAGAAATGGATCCTTGAGGAACAAGCTCTATGTTATCTCCACCAAAAATAGTTTGAAAAAAATTTGAATTTATATATAAGTCTGGAAGAAGATTTTTAAGTTTTGAGATATCCTCGGGATCTTCATCTTTTAACAAATCAATTTTTTCAGAAAAATAAGATTTTATATTTTCTTCCTTTATTCTTTTCCGATACTCCTCAGGTGTTAAAACAAGGGGCATACCAACATCAATATCTCCCAATTTAGTTGAATAAATGTATTTATTTAAAACAGGGTCGTAAGTGTATTTTGATTTAAAAAATGAAGGTGTTTTTAATTTAAACTTTCCTAAATAAACAGTGTTCTCAATTGTATCTAAATTGACAGTCTTTTGACCAATTACGTTGTTAAAAAACAACACAAAAGCAAAAGAAATAAATAGAATCCTTTTTTTTGAAATAACTTTAATCAATACTTTTATAATTTGTTCAACGCACTTTTAATAATTTCCTCAACAGAAATTTCAGAAACTTCCCCAACTAATTTATCTACAACTTTAGTAGTTTGTTTTCTTGAATAACCTAAAACCTCAAGTGCAGAAAGGGCTTCTTCTCTTTTTGAGTTTGATACCCCAATATTCGTATCTTCATTTTCATTTATTAAACTAACTTTATCTCGAAGTTCAATTATAACTCTTTGAGCGGTTTTAAGTCCAATTCCTTTAACAGATTGAATAGTTGACACATTCTCTGAAAGTATTGCACGTTGTATTTCTTCAGGATTTAATGATGATAACATAGTTCTGGCTGTGCTAGCACCAATTCCTGAAACTGATATTAATTTTCTAAAGAGATTTCTTTCTGTTTTATCAAAAAAACCAAACAATGTGTGAGAATCTTCCTTTACTTGGAGATGAGTGTAAAGTGAAATACTTTCAGAATCAGAAAGTAATGAAAAAGTATTTAAAGAAATATTTACCAAATATCCAATGCCGTTACAATCTATAACAAGCTCTGTTGGAGATTTTTCTACAAGTCTTCCCTTAATTTGAGTAATCATAAATCTAATTTTAATTTTTTTTGTGCATCAACAACTGCTAAAGCAGACATATTAACTATTTCATCAACACTTGCGCCAAGTTGAGTTATGTGTGCAGCCTTGGACATTCCCATCATGATTGGACCAATAGAAAGTGCATTGTCTAGTTCTTTTACAAGTTTATAATTGGTATTAGCAGAATCTAAATTTGGAAAAATCAAGGTGTTAACCTTTTTACCAGAAAGTTTAGAAAAACTAAACCTATCTTTTAGCATTTTTTTATTTAAAGCAAAATCAGTTTGAACCTCTCCATCAACATCTAATTCGGGAAAATACCTGTGCAAATACTTCACTGCTTTGTTAACTTTTGAAGCTGACGGATGAGAATTAGAACCAAAATTTGAATATGAAACCATTGCTATTGAGGGTTTCAGTCCAAACATTTTTACAGTATCAGCAGTCATATTTGTAATAGTTGCAAGTTCTTTTGGTGAAGGATCAATATTTATTGATGTGTCTGAAAAAAACAATGGACCTTTACTTGTTATCATAAGGTTTGTTGTCGCTACGTTTTCAATACCTTTAGCTTTTCCAATAGTTTCCATTATTGGTTTAAATGTTACAGGATAGCTTCTAGAGTGTCCTGAAATTAGTGCCTCCACATCTCCAGAACTTAACATCATCCCTGCAAAATAATTTCTTTGCTTCATTTTATCAATTGAATCCTCTAAAGAAGCTCCTTTTCTTTTACGTTTAGACCAATAGCTCCTACCATACTTTTCCCTACTTTCTTTTTGATCATCAGACTTTGGATCAATTATGATCACTTCATCGTCAAATTCAATTTCCTTTTTTAATTCTTTTATTACTTCAACGTTTCCAAGCAAAACAGGAAAACCTATTCCATCTTCGTGAACTATTTGAGCTGCTTTTAAAACATCTATATGATCGGCTTCTGCAAAAACAATTTTCTTTGGATTGGCCTTAGCTCTATTCAAAAGCATTCTTGCCATCTTCTTATCACTGTAAAGTCTTCCATGAAGTTCCTCCTCATACTTTTTCCAGTTCTTTATTGGCTCTCTGGCAACACCTGAATCCATAGCAGCTCTAGCAACCATTGGAGGTATTTTTGTTATTAGCCTAGGGTCAAATGGTTTTGGAATAATATAATTTTTTCCAAAGGTTAGTTTTGTTTTATCGTATGCAATATTTACAAATTCAGGGACAGTTTCTTTAGTCATTTCAGCTAGTGCAAGGACTGCAGCCATCTTCATTTCATCATTAATTTTTGTAGCCTTAACATCTAAAGCGCCTCTAAAAATAAACGGGAAACCTAATACATTATTGACCTGATTTGGGTGATCTGATCTTCCAGTAGCCATTATAATGTCTTTTCTAGTTTTCATGGCTAAAGAATAATTTATTTCAGGGTCTGGGTTAGCCATTGCAAAAACAATAGGATTATCAGACATCGATAGAAGCATTTTTGGTGTTACCATATCTGCTTTTGACAAACCAATAAAAACATCTGCTCCTTTCATAGCTTCTTCAAGACTATTTAATTTCAATTTAGTTGCAAACTCAGCTTTTTCTTTGGATAGTTTTTTTCTGTCAGATCTAATGACACCCTTACTGTCTGTCATTATAATATTCTGTTTTTTAAGACCTAAAGCTTTATACATTCTTGAACAAGAAATTGCAGCTGCACCAGCTCCACAAACAACAACTTTAACTTCCTCTATTTTTTTTTCTGCAAGCTCCAAAGCATTTAAAAGCGCTGCAGCTGAAATAATTGCCGTTCCGTGTTGGTCATCGTGCATCACAGGAATATCTAACTCATCTGATAATCTTTTTTCAATTTCAAAAGCCTCAGGGGCCTTAATATCTTCAAGATTAATACCGCCAAAAGTTGGTGCAATTCTCTTTACAGTTTCAATAAATTTTTCGGGATCACTAGCATCAATTTCAATATCAAACACATCAATCCCAGCAAAAATTTTAAATAGTAATGCCTTTCCTTCCATAACTGGTTTTGAAGCTTCAGGTCCAATATCTCCAAGTCCTAAAACAGCTGTTCCATTTGTGATTACGGCGACTAAATTTCCTTTCGAAGTATATTTATATACCTTGTTTGGATCTTCTTCAATTTCTAAACAAGGGTAAGCCACACCAGGAGAATAAGCTAAAGCTAAATCTCTCTGACTACTGTATTTGGTAGTTGGATTGACCTCTATTTTACCAGGTTTAGGTTTTGCGTGGTATAAAAGAGCCGCTCTCCTGTTATTTTTATTTTTCATTCTTGCTGTTGTTGTTAGCTTAATGAATATAAATTTATATAAAACAAAATCAATAACATAAGATTTGTGGCTTAATAATTGTTTATTTTGAATCAGGTTACCGTTCTGATAATAACTTTTATATTTGTATTTTAAAAAATTAGCTTTCCATTGAAAAAGATCTATTTAATTTTTCTGTTTTTAATCTTTAGTGGAACCTCTCTTTTTTCACAATTAAGTAAAACTCATTATATTCCTCCTGTTACTGGTCATCCTGAACGATCAGGAGCAGGTGCTCAACGTTTATATATTTCCACTCCTAGTAGAACGCCTGTAAACTTCACCGTTCGTTATGCGGGAGTTATTGGAACTACTACAACATCTGGCACTCCATTTGAAATTAACCAGGTTGACAACGATAATCCCTATGAAGTATTTATTGCTGGAGATGGCATTAATAATTTACCTAATTACACCGAACTTTATGTAAATCAAAGTCAAGTAGAAATCCCTTTAAACAAAGGACTAATAGTTGAAGCTGATAGTGAAATTTATGTTTCCTATAGATTTTACAGTACCAACTCTGCTCAGGCTGCAGCAATTGTCAGTAAAGGAATTTCGGGGCTTGGAAAAAGGTTTAGAGCTGGAATGCTAAAAAATGATACAACTCCAATTGGTAACGATCATATTGGTTTTGTAAGTGTAATGGCGACTGAAAACAATACAACAATTGATTTTGATTTACCAACTGCAAGGACAACTACTAATGGTACTGGTGATCATTCTATTACTTTGGATAAATTTCAAAGTTATATCATTGCCAATAAAAGCTCTCAATTAAGTTTAATTGGAACTCTAGTTACATCTGACAAGCCCATTGCGGTAAATACCGGAGCCTATGGTTCTAATATCGATGCAAATGGTCAAGATTATGGCATGGATCAAATTGTTGATGTTAGTCTAGTAGGGTCAGAATACATTTTGATTAAAGGTATTGCTAATGATCAAATTGAAACTGTTTTAATTGTGACTGATCAAAACAACACACAAATTAATATAAATGGGGCTTTTTATCAAGATTTACCTAATGCTGGAGATTTTTCATTAATTAGTGGAGATAAGTTCAATTCTGATGGAAATCTATACATAAGCACTAATAACCCTGACGACAAACTTTTTGTCTATCAAGGGACGGGAAGAAATTATAGCACAACTTATCCTGGAGCGAATCAAGCCATGTATTTTGCACCTCCTTTAAACTGTGCCACTAGAGGTGACGTTGATAATATTCCGTATATCGATGAAGTTGCAGGAAGAGCCTTTACTGATCAAGCCACTGTCTCTTTTATTACAAAAGATGGTGCAACGATACTAGTTAATGGTAGTGATGTTACTGCACCTCCATACAATGCTAGCCCAAGACTAGTTGATGGAAATAGTGATTATGTTACTTACAAAGTTGAAAATCTCTCTGGAAATGTTTCTGTTGAAGGTGATGATGAGTTGTATGTTGCTTATGTAAATTCAAATAACGCTGCAACAACAGCAGGATTTTATTCCGGGTTTACAATTCCACCAACTGTGGATCTCGATGCAGATCTAAAAACACTAGGATCGTGTTTAAATAAAGACGGAACCTCAAATGTTGAATTTGAAGCTAGTAATTTCAGTCAATTTGATTCGATTGAATGGTTAAAAAAAGATGATGCTTCTGGAGATTTTGTGGCTATACCTGGTGAAACTGGACAATTTTATACTCCAACAGATGAGGGTGATTACATGTTAAAAGGTATTTTACTTTGTAATAGTGCCGAATATTTTTCACCTGAAATTAACGTATTTATTTGTCCAGATGATTTTGATAAAGATGGGGTCATCGATAACATTGATTTAGATTTAGACAACGACGGAATATTGAATTCGAATGAATCTGACGGAGAGGTTACTTTTGATTTTTCAGATTATAACAACCCTGCTTTAAGTGCTTCAAGAACTTTGTCTGCGACTGCAACCACTACAGATCTAACAACTGGAACTACTGGAAAATCCATAGCTGGACTTACTGATGGAGAATTTGAAACTGAAATGCCTACAACAGCTTTAGATCAATTTTCTTACAAACTAGAATTTAGTGAAAATTTAAACATAAAATTTACAAGTCAATCCGTTGCACATAGTATAGTTGATGGAGAATTTTTTGAGTTAAAAGTTGATGGTGATAGAAGTATTACTCTTCTTGATCCAAATAATCACTTACTTATAAAACAAACTGGTTCTGATGACTTTACTGAACTTGAAGAGGTGGGTGGAGAAAATATATATACTAATAATTCTATTATATTCAAGTTTAATTCATCTGTTACTTCTCTGCCACAATTTGAATTTATTGGATACGATCTATCTAAAATTCAATTTACTCACCATGCAAATAACACTTCAGGCTCTTCAACATTTAAAGGGAAAATAGTCGGAATAGATCTGACTGTAAATACTGATACAAGTCATCCAACAAATTCAGATACTATTCCAGATTACTTTGACCTAGATAGTGATGGAGACATTTGTTTTGATGTTACCGAAGCTGG
Source organism: uncultured Bacteroidota bacterium (assembly GCA_902559035.1). Taxonomy (GTDB): domain Bacteria; phylum Bacteroidota; class Bacteroidia; order Flavobacteriales; family Flavobacteriaceae; genus MAG-121220-bin8. The sequence continues at coordinate 35,476 of CACEGG010000005.1, read as the reverse complement.
ATTTGATGATGTGGATGGCGACGGTATTTTAGGAGAGGGTGTTCCAACCTATGATGATTCTAAGGTAGATAGCAGAGGGCGTATAATAGTACCTGCTCACAATTATGAAACCCCTTTACCATTAAAAGATGCTGTTAGCGGGGTTTATTATTTTCAACAAGTCGGACAAGCAGTTTCAATTACTGATCAGCCTACCAATCAGTCTGCATGTATTGGAGAAACCGCCCAATTTAATGTAGTTGGAGACCATCCTAGTGGAATTTTCTCTTACCAATGGCAGTTTTTGGATGCTACAGTATGGAAAGATTTGGATGGAACTAACCCTAAAATCACTGGATGGGATTCTGATACACTAGAAATTACTGATGTTGATGCTTCATTGGCTGGAGAATATAGAGTTCAGTTAAAGACTGATGAATATCAATGTACAACTGACTCTGATTCTGGTGTTAGCTTAACTGTAAACACTCCTCCAGCACCCCCAATTGTTGAACCGATTCAAACCTTTTGTTATACTGATAATCCAACTGTTGGTGATTTAATTATTGCTCCTCCTCCTGCAAATCCAACTGGTTTAGTAATTTCAGTATACGATGATTTCGATCCTACTGATCCAACTGTGGGAACTTTGCTGAACGCAACTGATGCTCTAAGTGATGGTTCAATATACTTTATTCAAGTTAAAGATTCTAATGATTGTGTAGCATCTTCAAGAGCAGAAACTAAAGTGCTTTTATCAAATCCTGAAATTTTAAGTAGTATGCCAGAAAGTTGTCCTGCGGATGAAATTACCCTTACGGCAAATAATGTCCCTCAAACTGCTCTAGATTTTGAATTAGCTAATCCATCACTAAAAAAAATTGGTTCTCACACCGATAATGATGGCCAATTTTCAACTTATTTTGTAGATCCCATTGCTGGCGGTCGAACATATATTGATACTGAAGCACTAATTCCTTTTTATGGAACTGGTGCTTCTATGTATCAAGTAAATGATATAGATGAACATGACGCAGTTTGGAATCTTATTGTTAGTAATGGCTTAGCCGGAAATCCATATTGGCTAGGATTAAAACAAATACCTGCTTTGAATCCAGGAAATACTGTAACTGGGGGATGGCAGTGGCTTGATGGTCGAATGTTAGCCAGCTCTTCGGCTTTGTGGGCAAGTGGTGAACCAAATGACGCTGGAGGGGCAGCCGGTGAGGACGGTATGGAAGATTATGCACATTTTAATAGAGTTCCAAAAGATGGTAAATTTTTTAATGATGAGGATAACTTATACCCTTCTAATCCCTTGTACGAGTTTAGCGGAACTACGACAATTAAATGGTATTATCAACTTGCCGATGATCCTACAAACCCTGGAAATAGAGGGCCAAAAACTGCAATTCCTGGAAACCTAACTGAAATTGATGTTAATCCCGACGTTACTACATTTTATATTCTTGAGGTCGATACCAATGGAGTAATTTGTGAGGTTGAATATAAGCATGTAGTAAACCCGCTTCCTGTTCCAACTGCAGTAGGTGATCTTGAATTATGTGATGAAATAGACCTAACAGCAGACCCTAGTTCAACAAATACTGACGGAATATCTTACAGCTTTGATTTAGATTCTCAAACTGATTTAATTGTTAATGGAAAAGTTGATAGAGACTCAAATCCTTTTACTGTTAGTTATTGGAAAAGTTTAGCAGAAGCTAGTGATCCTTTAACTTATCCTGCATCAGATGGTCTTAGTTCTCCTTATACTAATGAATTAGATCCATTAGGAAATCTATACGACCCGCAAACTATTTATGTTAGATTAACTGATGAGGCCACAGGGTGTTACGACTCTTCTCTAACTTTTGATATTGTTGTTAATTCGACCCCAGAATCAAATGTTGTTGTTATGCCAGAAGTTTGTGATGATATAGATTCAGGAAGCGATGTTGATGGTTCTTCTAAATTTGATTTAACAAGTTTAGAAAATGATATTTTAGGAGCTACTCAAGTTGCAACTGGAGGATTTGTAGTAACATACCACTTAACACAAGCTGAAGCTGAAGATCCAATTACTTATCCTGTTGGAATAACGGATCCAACGGCTCATTACAACACGCCTGATAGCTCTTTTGACCCAGCTGACCCGACAGTCCAAACTGAAGAAATATTTGTAAGGGTTACTGATACAAATGCCTCTACTATTTGCTTTAGAGCCGATACTTCTTTTACATTAACTGTTAATCCTCTTCCTGTTCTTTTGAAAGACGTTCATAAAGAAGAACAATGTGATATTGCATTATTTGATTTAACAGATTTTGAAGATGACCTTTCAACATACCCAACAACTGAAAGCTTTTCATATTATTACCTTGACTCTAGCGGAAATAGGGTTAATATTTCTGCAACAGATGCTACAAACTATACTAGTTCTGGTAATAGTACAGACGCCGAAATCATTTTAGTAGACATTTCAAAGAATACAGGAGGATGTTTTAGAACTGCTCAAATTGAACTTAAAGTCTCTAGAAATAATGTTCCTACAGATTTTGCACAAACTTTTATTACTGCAAACAAAATAGATCTTTTTAAAACAGACGGACAAACCATCACTGATACTGACCTTTCAGGTCAATCTCAAGACGGAAAAGAAGAGTTTGACACGGCTATCTTTCAAAATATAATTGATCAACTTAAAAACGATGTTCCTCTTGAATTTGATATTCCAAACATTGATTTTAATTTCTATGGAAATGAAAGAGATGCTCGACTAAAAAATAATCCTATAGACTTAACTAAAGCCGTTTACGTGAGTGAAACTGAACATTTAGACGTTGCTACTGGTACTATTTCTACAAGTAATTACAATTCTGATAAAAATAGGTGGGAACAAGAAATATGGATTAATATTACTAATAATAATTTAGTATTAAAGGTAGATGAATGTGTAGGACTTGATCATGTTACTACGCTTTATGTCGAAAAAAGACCAGTTATTTATGACGTGTTGGATACAACAGGATCAAAGCCAAATGATGTATTGTTACTATGTGATGAACAATTAACTCTTGACAGATATTCTGAATTCGATACACGTACACTTGAAAACTTACTTATAGGTAATAATACTGATCCAACAACTTTACCTTACCAAGATACTTCGGATTATATTTTTGAATATACCTATGACGATGATAATGGAAATCCTGTCACAACTCCAACTTTAGATCCTAAAATTAATCTAACTAATCAGCCTATAACATTAACTCTAACAAATCCGATAGGAGAAACCGCCCCTTTTGTAAGTGAAAGTTCAGTTGACTTTATGGTTTTTGAAACCCCAACTCCCTTTAGTGGAGTTGTAATGGAAGATTGTGATGATTTTGCATCTCCTGGTGGTGAATATGATGAGAAAACAATATTTACAATAAATCTCGATGATTTTAAAGAAAATTTATTTAAAGATCCTTCACTTACTGGAAGTACACCTGTTCAAGATTTTAATAATTTTGAATACGTATTTACACTATATGATAAAACAGACACTGTAATTTCAACGGGATTACCAGCTGATGAGCTTCCACCAACTATTACTGCAGAAACAGGAGACTATATTATTGTAGATTTAACTAATCCTATTAGTGCAGGTTATGGATTAATTTGTGAAAATCAAGTACGAGTTGATTTTAAAGTTAACCCTCGTCCAAGTTTTGATATTGATGAAGAAACTGTTGTTTGTTTAAACCCACTTCCAGATAATCCCATTAAAATAGGAACTTATAATTGGGGAGGGCCTACCAGTTTAGCATCAGATTATGATTATTCATGGACCAGAACCGATTTAAATGGAAACCCTGACGCTAGCTTTAGCGTTACTAGCGTTACAGATCAACCAACAATTGAAATTGATAAAGGAGGTGTTTACACTGTTAGTGTGTCAGACCCTAGATTTAGCAGCTTTGATAATGGTTGCCCAATAATTAAAACCATAACGGTAACTGAATCCATAATTGCTAGTATTGATTTAGATAATGATGGAGAAGTTTTAGATAGTGAGTACGATCATTTTGTTGAGGTGATTGATTTAACAAATGACAATACAAACAGCATTAAAATTAATAATATCCCTGATTTAGGTATAGGTGATTATGAATTTAGTTTAGATAATTTTAATTATACATCAGAGCCTAATACTGATTCTAATTTTACCAATCTTGAACCTGGAATATATAACCTCTATATAAGAGATAAGAATAGTTATTACTACTATGAGTTTGGCTGTGGAATTCTTGAAATTCCAGTCTCTGTCATTGGTTACAAAAAATACTTTACTCCCAATAATGATGGAGTTAATGAAACTTGGAAAATTCTAGGTATTCGTCCAGACTACAATGCTGATAGTAAGGTTTATATTTTTGACAGATATGGAAAACTTCTTAAACAACTTGACCCATTAACTGAGGGTTGGGATGGGACATATTTAGGAAAGCCAATGCCAGCTACAGATTATTGGTTCAGGGTATATTTATCTGAGGATGGGCGGGAATTTAAAGGGCACTTTAGTCTAATTAGAGGAAGATACTAATTAAATAGGTTAATATTATAACCTAATGTTAATTGATGGAATCCACCATTGCCAAGAACAATATTTCCTCTTTGATATGAATAATTATAAGAAAAAACAAAGTCTTTATACGAAACTCCAAAAATTGGGGTGACAAGTTGATAAGTCTGTTTACCAATTTTTTCACCGTCAAGATATTGTGCTCCATCAAAACTTTGTCTGTAAGATAGACCTAACCACATATATCCATAATCTAAATTATAATAAGATTTGACATTAAGATCAATAGCTTTTTCGCTTGTTAGTTTTGAACCGTGAAATAAAACTGATGGTTCAAAGGAAAATGGAGATTCGGTGAAGAATAAATATCCAAATGATGCAACATATTTAATAAAACTTGTATAATTTTTAGAAAAGTCATAAACCTCATCTCCATATATATTTGATGGAGAAAAAAGAACATTTTTTAAAGTTAAATGAGCAAAGTAATTAAAGTTTACATACGAAACACCAATATCCATATTGAAGTAACCTGAACTTTCCATTACTTGAGTTATTAGATTATCAACCTCTCCCACAAAAGGAGCAAAAGAAGTTTGATCCAAAGAATTTTGAACACCACCAATACTCAATCCAAAAGACAATTGATTAATTGAACCATAATTAAAAAGATTAGGTTCGTTCATTCTAGACCTATCTTCATTAAAATTAATGTGATGAGCATAAGTTAATGATAGGCCTGTTTGAGCATGATATCCATTTTCATCTTTAAATAATATCATTCCAACTCCATTTCGATTATTTAATCTTGAATCAATAGAAAAAGTTTGCAAATTAGGAGCATTAGGCTGATCCAACCAATGTTTTCTTGAGGTCATTCTAATTTTTATTCCCTCCAAATTAACTCCAGCCATTGATGGGTGAAGTAAATAGTAATTTTCAGTCAAATAATCAGTATAAATAGGAAGGCCTTCTTGACTACTTGATAAAAGTGTAAAAAAAAGGGAAAGAAAAAAAAACAGTCTTCTAAAAATACTTTTCATTAAAGTTCATATTCTAAGCGACCAAATATAAACAATATTAATGCCATTATATATTGCATTATTGCTCAAAGTTTTATTATCATATATATTTTATATCTTAAAGATCCTTAATATTTAGTCAATGAAAAATTACATTATAATAATTCTTCTTTCTTTCATATTCAACTTAAACTCTTTAAATTCTCAAGAGCCTGAAGAAAAAAGTAAAGTTGAAAAAAAAGATTCATTAAAGAAGAAAAAGGCTCTTTTGCCTTTAAAAGCAGAAAGAACTGTTAAGCTTAATACCAACGAAGGAACATGGATGTCTGTTGATGTTAGCCCTGATGGAAAGACAATTGCTTTTGATCTTTTAGGTGATATTTATACAATCCCAATTAGTGGAGGAAAAGCAAAAAGAATAACAAAGGGTCTTGCTTTTGATGCTCACCCAAAATTTTCGCCTGATGGTAAAGACTTATTGATTGTGTCTGATAGATCTGGAGGTCCAAACGCTTGGATTATAAATTTAAATTCAGGTGATTCAACTCAGGTAACAAAAGGCAAGGATTACTTTATGGAAACTGCTGAATGGACGAATGATGGGGAATATATTATAAGTACTAAGGGAGGTAGAAATTCTAAACTTTTTTTAAATCACATTAGTGGAGGTAAAGGAGTCGAACTTATTAAAAAACCTGCTAGTTTAAAGGTAAGCGACGTAGCAGTAGGCAGAAATGATAGGTACATATGGTTTTCTAGAAAAACTAATGCTTGGCAATATAATGCTAGATTCCCTCAAATGTCAATAGCCAGATACGATAGAGAAACTGGATCCATTGAAAATATAATTAGTAGATATGGATCGGCATTCCGACCAACTTTATCAAACGATGGAAATTGGTTGGTTTATGGTTCAAGATGGAATGACAAAACAGGGCTAATAGTAAGAGATTTAAACACTGGTAAGGAAAATTGGTTAGCATATCCAGTTCAAAAAGATGATATCGAATCTCAAAATACTTTAGGATCAATTCCGGTTATGAGTTTTACACCTGATAGTGAATTTTTAATAGCATCATACGGAGGAAAAATTAATAAAATCCCTATAAAAGGTGGTGATGCAATTAATGTTCCTTTCACTGTTGAGGAAGAAATTGAATTGGGTCCACAATTAAAATTTAATTATCCCATTGAAGATGTTTCTCAAATTCTATCCAATCAAATTAGAAATCCAAAAGTTTCACCAGATGGTTCAAAACTAGCTTACACTTCTTTTAATAAAGTTTATATTAAAAATCTTCCTCATGGTGAACCTGTAAGATTGACTAATCTTAGTTCTGTAGAGGGTATGCCAGTTTGGTCTCCAGACGGAAAAGAAATAGCTTTTGTTAGCTGGGATGAAAAAGAAGGAGGGGCTATTTATAAATCATATGTTGACAATAAAAAAACTCAAAAATTAACAAATGAAAATGGTGTTTACTCATTTCCTACATTTAATAATTCAGGTAACAGAATAGTTTTTATTAAAGCTTCAGAAAATGATTTTGATAATTATGGTTCTCTTGGTGTAGACTCAAAATTTATGTGGGTTTCTGCAAAAGGGGGTGATAATAATTTTATTGATAAAACTAATGGAAGGTCAAACCCTCATTTTGTTAAAAGTTCTGACAGAATCTATGTTTCTAACAGTTCAAACGGTCTAAGCTCAATTAGATGGGACGGAACAGATGAAAAAAATGTTTTGAAAATTACTGGTATATCAGTTTATGGAACACCTGGTAGAAAATCTCCTCCCTCACCTGCTAGCTATATAATAAAATCACCTGTTAAAGAAGAGGCATTGGCTGTAATTAATAATGATGTTTATGTTGTTACAATTCCTTATTCCGGTTTAAAAGATTTATCCATAAATGTTTCAAACCCTAAAAGCTCAAGTTTCCCAGCAAGAAAATTAACAAAATTTGGTGGTGAATTTGCTTCCTGGGGAGCAAATGGTGATAATGTATATTTTTCTTTAGGTAAATCGTTTTTCAATTACAATATTCCTATTGCAAAAGCTGATGATGAAAGAATTAAAACTGAAAAAAATAAAGAAAAAAACAAAAAGGATAAAAAAGACGAGTACAATCCATATAATGCTTCAGAAATTGAAATAAAAACATACATAACTAAAAATTCTGTAAAAGGATCTCTAATTCTTAAAAATGCAAGAATTATCACTATGAAAGGAAGAGAAATTATAGAAAAGGGTGATGTACTAATTATTGATAATAGAATTAGTGAAGTTGGAAAATCTGGTCAAATAATAAATGATGGAAGTATAAAAGAAATTGATGTTTCTGGAAAAACAATTGTTCCAGGGTTTGTTGATACTCATGCTCACGTCAGAGTCTCAAGAAATGTTCACAGAGCTGAAACATGGTCCTTTGCTGCGAACCTAGCGTATGGTGTTACTACAGTTAGAGATCCTCAAACTGGAACAACTGATATTTTATCCTATGCAGATATGGTGGATGCTGGTCTAATGCACGGGCCTAGAATCTATTCAACAGGACCTGGGGTTGGATTTTGGGGTTATAATTTGAAAAGTTTAGAACAAACTAAAGATGTTTTAAAACAATATTCTAAATATTACAATACTAAAACCATTAAAATGTACAGAACTGGAAACAGATTGCATAGACAGTGGATTTTAATGGCATCTAAAGAACAAAAATTAATGCCAACTACTGAGGGAGCCTTACATCTTAAATTAAATATTAATCAAATGCTAGACGGGTATCCGGGACAGGAGCACAATATTCCAATATACCCTGTTTATAAAGATTTGATAGAAGTTATGGCAAAATCTAAAATGGCATATACACCTACACTTTTGGTTTCATATGGAGGTCCTTGGGCTGAAAACTATTTTTATGCAACTGAGGATGTTCAAGGTGATAAAAAATTAAATTATTTTACTCCTAAAGCTCACCTAGATGCTAAATCTAGAAGAAGAAATGATGGATGGTTTCATAAAGACGAATATGTTTTTGAAGAGCAGGGAAAATTTATTAAAGACTTAGTAGAAAACGGCGGAATTGTTGGGGTTGGATCTCATGGGCAACTTCAAGGTTTGGGTTATCATTGGGAGCTCTGGAGTATGCAGGCAGGAGGCCTAGATTTACACGATGCACTTAGAGTAGCAACTATCATTGGAGCTGAAGCTATAGGTCTTGAAAATGATCTGGGGAGTATCGAAAAGGGGAAATTAGCAGACTTGGTTATATTAGCTAATAATCCTTTGGAAAATATAAGAAATACAAACACTGTTGAAATGGTAATGAAAGATGGAAGATTGTATGATGCTGATAATTTAAATGAAATCTATCCAAAAGAGATCAAAGCTGAATTTAATTGGGAACAAATTAAACCAGTAGATCTTCCTGGGACTAATAAGTAATAATTTTGAAAATATTAAAATTCATTATTAAATTTTTGAAATGGACCTTTATAGCATTTCTAGGTTTGGTTTTTTCGATTTTTGTTTATTTTGAAATAAATGAAATTCCTATTTATAATCTTAAAGTTGCTTACAAATTTATTACGGGAGTTTCAGATTATGAGCAGTATGAGGGACTTGCAGAAAAACTAGGCTACTCAGAAAGTGACAAATTATTGATTATACACGCAGATGATATTGGTTTATCCAAGTCTGTTAACGATGCTAGTTTTGAAGCTCTAAAAAAAGGACTGGTCAATTCCGGAAGCATTATGATGACTTGTGATTACATTTTGGATGTAGGAGAATTTGCAATTAAAAATCCTGAAATAGATTTAGGGCTCCATTTAACTGTAACTAGCGAATGGAGAGACTATAAATGGGGCGGTGTCTCCAATTCTTCAAGTATTCCTTCGTTAATTGACAAAAAAGGACATTTATTTGAAAATAAAAAGAAATTCACATGGAACGCAAATCCTGACGATTTAAAGAGAGAATTACAGGCTCAAATTAATTTGGCTAAATCATTGGGTATAAACCCTACGCACATTGATAGTCACGAAGGAGCCTTGTTTTTTGATCAAAAATTATTCAAAGCTTATTTGGAAGTTGGCGAAGAAAATAAACTACCAGTATTTGTTCCCAAACCAGTAGCAGTTCATTTTGATAAATCATTTCCTAAGCCTAAAAATGTAGTAATAGTTGATAATATGTATATGGCTCTTCCTGACTTAGAGTTTTCCAAATGGGACGAGTATTACATTAATGTCTTAAATAATCTTGGTCCTGGTTTAAATGAAATTATTGTTCATCTTGGATATGATGATAAAGAAATGCAAAATATTACGGTAGATCATCCAAACTATGGTTCTGAATGGAGAAACTTGGATCTTGATGTAATTTCAAGTCAAGAGTTCAGAAAAGCAATTGAGGATAACAACATCAAATTAGTAACGTGGAGAGAAATTCAAAATATTATTTACTAAAGTTTATTTTACTTTATAATTGTAAGCCAAAGTCGCTGCAATAGCATTAACTAAAGCTGAAATGACATAAGGATAGTCAATAAAAGATAAGTTACTATACATTAAATAAACTACAACCAAGCTAACTATGCACAATATGGTACATAGCACAAATAAAAACCATTTTAGTATTTTCATATAAATTAAATATACAATTAACTCTATTACAATGAAAAAATATATCCTGATAATTCTATTATTTACTTCCATAATTAATAATGCACAATATAAGCCATCAAAAGAAAATTTAGAGGCAAGGGAATGGTTTCAAGATGCAAAATTTGGACTTTTTATTCATTGGGGAGTATATAGTATTCTAGGTGATGGTGAATGGGTAATGAATAATCAAAACATATCAAAATCAGAATATGAAAGACTACCCAAATTTTTTAATCCTACTAAATACGATGCAGAAAAATGGGTTTTAATGGCAAAAAATACAGGGATGAAATACATAACTATCACTAGTAGACATCATGATGGATTTTCAATGTTTGACTCAAATGCTTCAGATTATAATATTGTAAAGAAGACTCCATATGGAAAGGATATCCTCAAATTGCTTGCCGAAGCCTGTAGAAAACATGATATAAAATTATTTTTTTATTACTCACAGTTGGATTGGTATAGGGACGATTATTTTCCAAGAGGAAGAACAGGATTAGGAATAAATGGAAGAGGTGAGGGCAAATGGGAGAATTATATAGATTTCATGAAAGCACAATTAACCGAACTTTTAACAAATTACGGTAAAATTGGAGGCATATGGTTTGATGGACAATGGGATCAACATGAATGGGATGGTAAAAGATTTGGAAAAATTAATGTAGATTTTAAACTTAAGGAGGTTTACGATTTAATTCATAAACTACAGCCTCATGCACTTATTGGTAGTAATCACCACTTAGCTCCAAATCCAGGTGAGGATTTTCAAATGTTTGAAAAAGATCTTCCTGGAAAGGGAACTAAAGATTTTGCAACCTCAAAAAATGATATAGGTAATTTGCCATTAGAAGTATGTGAAACTATAAATGGATCATGGGGATTCAACCTTAAGGATCGTAAGCATAAATCAGAAAAAGAATTAATTCAATATCTAATTAAAGCAGCAGGATATGGAAGTAATCTTCTTTTAAATGTGGGTCCTATGCCCAATGGTGAAATTCAAGAAGAACACATTAATTCACTTGAAAAAATAGGAAAATGGGTCAAAAAATATGGTGAAACGATATACCGTACAAGAAAAGGACCTATAGATCCAACTGATCAATTAGTTTCGACTAGAAAGGATGGTAAAGTGTTTTTACATGTGCTAGATTCATCAAAAGAAAATATAGTATTAGAAAATTTCGATGAAAAAATTAGGTCCATAAAATATTTTGGATCTAACCAAAAAGTAAAATATTCTTACAAACAAAATAGTTTAAAAATCTATTTAGATAAAGAAAAAATAAATAATATTGATACAATCTTAGAGGTGGATGTAAAAATTTAACTTAAAAAGTTATAGTTTTTGGTTTCCATGTTTTAGGGTCACCAATAATATAGTTAGACAAACTAACCAACTCTAAACTGTCAGGGACGATTTGAATTAGAATGCAATCAGTTTCTATATTATTGTAATAAGGTGTCCACTCATTTTTCCAGTATTTTGTTTTTAAATTAAGATCATCTATTAAAATTCCTATCCCATTAATTGAAACATAATTTTTTCCATCTGGGGATTGAAAGTTTATTGAAATAGATGAATTAAATCTCAAGTGATTAACTTTTCTAGAAAGAGGATTTGTAACCAAATAGATATTTAGTTCCTTACTTATGATATGATGATCCATTATTCTACTAGTTGGCTTTCCAAGCGAATCTATAGTCACTAATACAGAATTTTTAGAATCCTTAATAATTTCAAATGCTAGATTTTTAATTTCTTGGTTTGTAATGGTTTGTGATAACAAATTAAAAGAAATAAAGAAAAAAGCAAAAAACAGTATTTTTTTATGTAACATAATAATTAAACTGATTAAAAAGTATGATTTTACTCATCATAAAGATAATAGTTGTCAACAATTTTAAAAAACATAAAATTTTTATCCCTGTTGTACATCTGTAAAAAAAACAAACTACTTGAAAAATGTTTATTTAATTAAATGTGACTTAATGTGCTGATTTACAGTAATTTATAAAAATAATAAAAAATTTAATTTTCTTGAAAAGATATAGTTAAAGAATTTTTAAAATTTTTAAAAAAAAAGTAATTAACAATATTTTTTTCCAGAGAAGATAAAATATCTTCAGATAAGAATAATTTTTTATAGATTAGTATAAATTAATGTTTAACTAAAAACTAATACAATGGGATACAAACACACAAACAGTAAAGGAAAAACTTACTTTTTACATTCAAAAGATGTAGAATTAAAAGGAGGTAGAAACCAAACTATTTATTACTTCGCCAAAGACGAAAGAGCTGAAGCTTGTGACTTACCAGCTGGAAAACAAGTTGTTGAGAGTCCAAAAACTGGATTACCATTCGTAAAAGGAAAATAATCATAGATTATTAACCAAAAATTAAAAAGCCTGCTTAGTTTTTAAGCAGGCTTTTTGGTTTAAAATAACTTGGTTAGTTAAACTATTTAAATCTATACATTACGAGTTTTAGATTAACTTGATTGATCATTTCTCTAGTTTTGGATCCATTATTCCACATCATTCTATCAGTAAATGTTGGATTTCCCCAAGCTTCTTCAGCTTCTTCTTCAGGTATTTCTCTACCCATAATATCAAGTGTTACATGTGTTATTTCTTTATTTCCATTCTCACTACTCGATAATACTTTATTAAGCTCCCACCACTTTCTTGCTCCGTTCAAAATGCCTTTATTATGCCATTTTTTATAGAACTCCATTTCATACTGCTCGTAAGTATCTTCTAATTGTTTAAATGCATTTAATGTTGCTACTGTTCCTATTTCAACTTCTCCAAAAATCCATCTTGTATTATCTAATCTTTCAAGTTGATAAAAATTTCTAGTCCCAAATGGACCCCCTTCCCATATTTTATCAAACTTTTTCTTTGATAATTTATTGTAAACACTTCTGCCTAGTTTATAATAATCCAATTCTTTATTTAATTGAACTGAATCTTGAAATATTTGCATAACTAAAAAATCAGGTTGATTAGCAGCATTTTCATCACCTTCAATTGGTACAACCTCCCAAATCATCCATCCATTCTCTAAACCATCTTCAATGGCTTGTTTGTGAATTTTTGACCAAAATTCTTCATATTTAATGTAATCAGCATCTTGACCATCCTCTAGCCTAATAGATGTGTAATTAATAATCTGTGAATAAGTAATTGCAGAAAATAGTAAAGCAATTATTAAATTAATTTTTTTCATAATATTTTTAATTTTTAGTGTTGATTTTCATAAAAATATAAAAAATTGTTTAAACATTCGATACGGTATGTTTAATAATTAATGCTATGACTCATATAAAAAAATATTTGTAATTTAATTTTATGTACAGAACTCTCTCTTTATTAATTTTCCTTATTTCATTTACATGTTGGTCTCAATTAGATCCAACAAAAAAATATAGTGTTAATACAGTAGCATTTTACAATGTTGAAAATTTATTTGATACTGTTAATGATCCTAAAACTAATGATGATGATAGAACACCAGACGGGAAAGATAAATGGACTGATGAAATTTATAAAATGAAATCTCAAAACATTGCCAAAGTTATTTCAGAAATTGGAAAAGATATTGTTGGCACTTCTCCATCCATTGTAGGTCTTTGTGAAATCGAAAATAAAAATGTCCTTATTGACCTATTAAAAAATAAAGAATTAATTAAACAAGGTTATTCAATAGCACATTTTGATTCACCTGATGAACGAGGAGTTGATGTAGCTCTTCTTTTTAAACGATCTAAATTTAGACCCACTTTTGCTAAAGCTTATCCCTTGTATTTAACGAGAAAAAATGGTGATACTGATTATACAAGAGATCACCTATTGGTTTCGGGGTTTTTAGATAATGAAATGATTCATTTTATAGTTAATCATTGGCCAAGTAGAGCTGGAGGTATGATGAGAAGTGAACCAGGAAGAATTAAGGCTGGAATCCTAAATAGAAAAATAATTGACTCAATATTATCAACTAACCCAAACGCAAAAATTATAAATATGGGAGATTTTAACGATAACCCAACAGATAAAAGTGTCAAACCAATACTATTAACAAACTCTAATAAAACTAGAACAAAACAAAATCAACTATATAACCCAACTGAGGAATTATTTAAGAAAGGTTATGGGACTTATAGATATCGTGGAAAGTGGGACATGATTGATCAAATAATGATTTCTAACCAACTATTGGACGACTCTGGAATATTTTTTTTAAAAGCTGGGGTTTTTAACAAAAAATATTTGATAAATTCTGAGGGTAAATATGAGGGTTATCCATTCAAAAGTTTTGCAGGGGGAAAATTTTTAGGTGGATATAGTGATCATTTCCCAATATACATTTTACTAGCACAAGAAATTAAATGAGTCAAAACAATTCAATTCAAATTTTTATAACTGGAGGAACTTTTGATAAAAGTTATGACTATATAAATGGTGACTTATATTTTGAAAAAACACATATTCCTGAAATGCTCAAAAGAAGCCGTTGTCATTTAGATGTAAATGTTAAAACTCTTATGATGATCGACAGTTTAGAAATGGATCAATCTCATATTGATAATATAATTACTAATTGTATTGAATGTGAATCAAATAAAATAGTTATTACACACGGAACGGACAGAATAGTTGAAAGTGCTAAAAAAATTCAAAAAGCAGAAATTATTGGAAAAACAATAATACTTACTGGAGCTATGATTCCATACGCATTTGGAAGTTCATCAGATGGTTTTTTTAATTTAGGCTGTGCTTTATCTTTTGCTCAATCATTAAAAAATGGAGTTTACATAACTATGCAAGGGCAATACTTCAACCCAAATAATGTATTAAAAAATACTAAGGAAGGATTCTTTAAAAAGAAAAATTAATTTGATTTATCAGATAGATTGTATTTTTCATTAAGATCAAATACTTTTTTTGCTGAAAAAGTTTTCTTGTTAATTATTTCAAGTTGGTGATTAAGTAAATCTACCTTTCTGTCTATATTATTTTTAACTTCAATATAAAGTTTAGCAGAAGCATCATGAAGTTTGTTGTTTCCAATTAATTTAATAACGTTTTTCATTTCATTCATTACTGCTTTCATTTGATTAGGTAACCAACTTATAATTGGTGTCCCACCTGTTGCTTTTGCATACTTAGTATTAGCCATAATATATTTTTGAACGAATTGCCAATGACCATTTCTAAAATGATATATCTCTTCTAAAATTCCTAATAAATAACTAAGTCCGTTAAAATTCTTTTGTTCAAACAAAATTGAGGAAATACCATCATTACTTAAGCTTAAGACTGTTTCTTCTAAATCTTTAAAAAACTGTTGAATACATTTTGGTCTATAACTTCTTAAGTCTAATAAATATTTCGTTAACTCGTTTTTTGGGTAATGTTTAATTACACCACTAAAAATATCTTCCATGGGAATTATATCGTCTTGAGCCCCCGTTTGGCCTCTAAACTGTTTAGGCTCATCCCACACTCCATCATAAATAACTCCGTCTCCAAATAATTCTTCATTACCTTTTACACCCATAATAAAAACTCTAAAATCATTATAATGATTCCATCTAGATGCTTTCCACATTTCTCGTCTACTGCTATTCATTAGCTTCATAGTATCATGATTTTCTTTAAGTGACTTTATAGCAGCATCAGTATCGTTATTATTTAAAGCATGTAATACGTCAATAACTGAACCTACAAGACTAGGAGAATGTTGATTAATATCTACATGTAACATGATAAATCCGACTTCATCAGGTTGACCAGAAAAACGAACACACATATCCAAATTTGACCATTTGTGATCTCCTTTTTGATCAATTTTTTTGAAATTTCCTAATGAATATGCGTAGTGATAATCTAGCCAAGGGTACACATCAAGTTTTTTGGAAACTTCTACAAAGGGCTGGGCAATTTGCTTAGGCAAAAAACTTGTCGCTTTCCCATAATTTCCTGTTTTTCTAAAATGTTGAAACGAGGGTTCTAAAGTATAAGCAGATGCTAAAAAACAATACCCTCTATACAAAGCTTGAATAATCATTATATCTAATTCAGCACAAACCTTTTCATAATAATTGGGAAGACTATTAACCTCTTTATGAATTTGACCTGGATGATCTAAGTAACCTGACTTATCATTGATTTTAACAGGCATATTATCTAAAATTTCCTGAAGCTTTGAATATCTTTTAGGTAAAGTTTCAAGTGGTTTTTGCTGAGGAAGAAATCCATTTTTCTTTCCAACATTAAAGAACCCGTCAGAATATTCTTTTTTTATAAACCCCATATTTAAGTAGTTGTTTTAATAAATATAGTAATTCTTTATTGTATGCAATTGATTTACTAACTTTAGGTAATAACGTTTAATTTTTACAAAAATGGGGAAATTAAAAAAAGATGACATATCCAAATTAGGGCACAAAATCAATCAACTAAAAAAAAGAATATCAAGGACTGAAATTAGTGGAAATACCTCAAAAGTAGAATTCAGAAAAATGAGGATTAATAAAATTAAGAAACAGATAAAAGAAATTCTAGCTAAAAAGAAAAAGAAATGAAAAAATTATATTTTTTATTGTGTATTCTAGGAATTGTTTTACCCTATTATCATTTGATAAATTTTCTTTCAAATAATAATTGGTCAATGGAAGGGTTTTGGAACGACATTTTTTTTGGCTCTTATCCAGTTTCAATGATTGCCATGGATCTGACAGTTGCAGCAACTGCTTTCTTGATTTTTCTAATTTATCAATCAAAAAAAAATAATTTAAAAATTCTTAAATATATAGTATGCCTATTTTTAGTTGGGTTCTCACTTGCTTTCCCGTTATATCTTTATGACACTCACGATAAAAAATAGATTTTCATTTTGAATTTTTCTCAAGCATTTGATCATCTGAGAAAAGACGAGGTCATGTCTTTTTTAATTAAGAAACTTGGAAATCAAGTAACATTGACGGATAGATATGATAAAGATTTTGCTAAAGCGATATCATTATTGATTATAGAGCAACAGGTTAGTTTTAAAGCAGCAATAACAATAAAAGGAAGATTTTTAAACTTAATCTTAAATAAAACCAGTAAAGAAATTATCAATATTGATGATTCAGAGATGCAGAGCATTGGAATTTCTCATAGAAAAGTGAATTATATTAAAAATACCTATTCATACTTTATTAAAAATAAGATCGATTTTAAAACTTTAGATGAAAAAGGGGTTATTAAAGAACTGACACAAATAAAAGGAATAGGCAAGTGGACAGCAGAAATGTTTTTAATTTTTATTCTTTTTAAGACAGATGTATTTTCCAAAGGTGATTTAGCATTATTAAACAGTATAAAAATAAATTATAGTATAAAAGATCTATCAAATAAAAAATTAGATTCATTTATTAAAAAATGGACTCCTTTCAACACTATTGCTTCACTTTTACTTTGGAAATCAATTGAAGAGAAAATTTTTTTCAATAAAACACAAAAATGATTAAAAAATAGCCAAAATTGATCTAAAATCGTGAAAAATTGGTCAAAAACAGTCAAAAAAGACAAAAAAACGTGTTTTTTTAAATTTTAATTTTAATTAATTTTGAATTGTTAATTTTTTAAAAATTCAATAATTCAAAAATGGGAAAAAAATAGCCAAAATTCATCTAAAATCATCAAAAATTGATCAAAAACAGTCAAAAAAGAGATAAAAATTGATTTTTTAAATTTTTAATTATGGCAATTTATGCCCTAAATAAGTTTCTAACATCCTAAACCAATCAATTTCGGATAATTTGATTTGAGTGGAAGTAGATGCTGCATTTATTCGTTCTGTTTTAGTTGTTCCTATAACAGGATGAATGCAGGATGGATGTTTTAGAACCCACGCAAGTAATAATTGATCTTTAGATGCGTTATATTTTTTGGATAAATCACTTAGTAAATCATGAACTTTTTTATTATCATTCTGATTTTTGAAAAATGAACCAAGAGGACTCCAACTCATAGGAGTTATGTTGTTAATCATCATATAATCTAAGGTCGAGTCAAAAAGGGGAGTATTGTGTGAAAGAGAAAATTGAATTTGATTTGCACTTACTTTTGAACTTGTAGAAATCAAATCGGTTTGACCATTACTAAAATTTGAAACTCCAAAAGATTTAATTTTGCCGTCATTTAGTAATTTTTCAATTCCTTCCCTGATTTCATCAGGATGCATCAACGGACTTGGTCTGTGAAGTAAAAAAAGATCTAAATATTCAGCATTCAAATCTTTTATAGATTTCTCTGCACTATAAATTATATAATTTGAATCGTATTGATAATGCTTTACTGTATTATTTGGTCTTGATTTTCCAACATACTGTATGCCACATTTTGATATTAATTGAATATCTTCTCTTTTAACAGTAGAATTTTTAAATGCCTTTCCAAAATCAGATTCTGTTGTATAATCTCCATAAATGTCTGCATGATCAAACGAACTGATACCACTTTCCAAATTAAAATGAATTAATTTCTCCATTTCTATGGTCGATAAAGAATTACCCCATTTTCCCCAATTCATACAACCTTGAATAACTCTTGAAAAGCCAGAACTCATTAAAAAAATTTTTTATTAAAATAGTAATTAAAACTGACTTACATTTGTGAAAATTTCAAAATTTGATTGCCCAATACACAAAAGAATTTCGATATAATCTAAAGTTATCATTTCCAGTGATGTTAGGAATGCTTGGGCATACATTTGTAGCATTTGCCGATAATGTAATGGTTGGACAATTAGGAACTGCAGAACTAGCTGCGGTCTCTCTTGGTAACAGCTTTGTCTTTATAGCCATGTCACTAGGTATAGGTTTTTCAACCGCTATTACACCTTTAGTTGCTGAAGCAGATTCTGCTAACAATATTTCACAGGGAAAAAATGCTTTTAAGCATGGACTTATATTATGTGCTTTATTAAGTGTAATCCTTTTTTTAATAATACTATTATTAAAACCTTTAATGTATTACATGGACCAACCAAAAGAAGTGGTTGAACTTGCAATTCCGTATTTAAATTACGTAGCGCTTTCACTAATTCCATTAATTATTTTTCAAGCCCTAAAACAATTTTCTGATGGCATGTCCAATACTAAATATCCAATGTATGCAACCATTTTAGCTAATATTATAAATATCGTTCTCAATTATTTATTAATTTTTGGTTCATTTGGATTTCCAAAATTGGGTATAGTAGGAGCTGCAATAGGCACTTTATTTTCAAGAATTATTATGGTTTATTTTTTATGGATGATTTTTAAAAGTAAAGATAAATTCAGGCCTTACATAACAAACTTTAATTTTAAAAAAATTGAACAAAAAATAAGTGCTAAACTTTTCAATCTAGGGTTTCCATCTGCACTACAGATGTTTTTTGAAGTAGGTATTTTTACTGCAGCAATATGGCTCAGTGGAGTTTTAGGTAAAAATCCACAAGCAGCAAATCAAATTGCACTTAACTTGTCAAGCATGACCTTTATGGTGGGTATAGGTTTATCTGTTGCTGCAATGGTCAGAGTTGGTAATCAGAAAGGATTAAACGACTTTATTTCTTTAAGAAGAATTGCTTTTTCAATTTTCTTTTTAACATTTATTATTGAAATTATTTTCGCTTCCTTTTTCTTAATTTTTAGAGATTGGCTTCCTACTTTGTACATTGATGGGGATACCCTAGTTAATATTAACGACAATAAAGAAGTTGTACTTATAGCTTCCAAATTATTATTAGTTGCTGCATTTTTTCAAATATTTGATGGATTACAAGTTGCAATTTTAGGTGCACTAAGAGGCTTACAAGATGTTAAAATTCCTGCCTTTATCACGTTTATTTCATATTGGATTGTTGGCTTCCCTGTTTCATACTATTTAGGCCTTTATACTTCACTTGAAAGTGTAGGGATATGGATTGGTCTATTTACAGGGCTATTCGTAGCTTCAATTTTACTTTACATTAGATTTAATTATTTGTCAAAAAAATTGATTTTACGAAGCAATTAAATCCAAACATCATTTTTAGCAGTTAAATCACTTGATTCATTTTCCCCAGTGTTGACTACACCTTTAGGTTCAATTAACATAATTTGAGATTCGTTTTCAGAACTTGGTCTGTGTTCAACTCCAGCCGGAACAACAAACATTTCTCCTTCTTTTACCTTAACCCAACCGTCTTTAAATTCAATCTTTATTTCACCCTTAATGACTATAAAAGTCTCGTCCGTATCTTGGTGAGCATGCCATATAAATTCACCCTCGATTTTTGCGATTTTAAATTGATAATCATTCATTTCGGCAATTACTTTTGGCTGCCATTGATCATTAAATAACTTATACTTATTACTTATATCTATTGAGCTATAATTCATAATTATATTGTTTTGTAGAGTGTTTCTTTATAAAGTTATAATTAAATTAAAAAACATTTTTTTAAATTTGAAAAAAATTAAATAAATGAGAAGACATTCGACATTCAGATCTGGAAATCCTACATTAACCTCAAAAGTTTTTGAAAACTTAGAAAGGCCAAAAAATGGACCAGTACTGAGAGATGATGTAATGACAATTCAAGGTACAGTTGACAAGACAGGTATATCTCTTGCGCTTTTAATATTTGCTGGGTATTTTGCTTATGTTCCAGATGGATTTTCATTTATGATAGTTGGTGGTTTAGGAGGGTTTATTGTTGCTATAGTTACGATTTTAAAAAAAACATGGGCACCAATCACAGTCCCATTATATGCAATGTTAGAAGGACTCTTATTAGGGTCTGTTTCATATATGTATGGTCAAATTTTTGAAGGAATTGTGCTAAATGCTATAATTTTAACAGTTTCTATTTTAATATCACTTCTATTTGTGTATAAGTCAGGTTTGATCCAAGTAACCGAAAACTTTAAACTTGGTATTGCTGCTGCTACAGGTGGTATATTTTTAGTTTATTTATTTGGGTTTATTGGAAGTTTCTTTGGAATGAGCCTTTCATTTCTAGACCCCACTAATGGGTCTTTAATTAGCATAGGTGGAAGTTTATTTGTTGTAATTATTGCATCTTTAAATCTAGTCCTAGACTTTGATTTTATTGAAGAGGGTGCAGAAAAGGGTGCTCCAAAATACATGGAATGGTACGGAGCATTTGGCCTTTTAGTTACTCTTGTTTGGCTTTATCTTGAAATTTTAAGACTTCTTGCTAAATTAAATTCAAGAAAATAATTTTTATGTCATGTCTAAATTCATAACCTTAGACCAAGCTGATACAAAATCATTTATAAATTTTTCTTTGTTATCATCTTGAGCATAAACTTCAGAATAAGAACGAAGTATTGAATTAGATCCAAAAATTAAATCAATAGAAGAAGCCGTCCATTTTACTCTATCAGATCTTCTGTCTATTATCTCATATTTATTATTCTCAACAACACCCCACTTGTTATTCATATCCATTAAATTGACAAAGAAATCGTTGGATAAAACACCTGGTTGATTTGTAAAAAGACCATCTAAACTACCTCCGTAATTAGTATCTAAAACCCTCATTCCACCTACAAGAACGGTCATCTCGGGTGCTGTTAAACCTAATAATTGTGTTCTATTTAACATCATTTCTTCAGCATTATCTGCATATTCCTTTTTGATCCAGTTTCTATATCCATCAGCATGTGGTTCAAGATTACTAAAAGAATTAATATCTGTCATTTGCTGAGATGCATCACCCCTTCCAGCTTTAAATGGCACCACTATATTGTATCCTCCAGCTTTTGCAGCTTCTTCTACTGCAGTATTTCCAGCAATAACAATTGTATCTGCTAAACTAATTCCATGTTCAGATGCGATTGGCTCAAGAACTGATATTGTCTCTGATAAACGAGAAGGTTCATTTCCTTCCCAATTATTTTGTGGAGCTAATCTTATTCTTGATCCGTTTGCACCTCCTCTTAAATCTGAACCTCTAAAAGTTCTTGCACTGTCCCAAGCTATTGTGATACGATCAGAAATTGATAATCCTGACTCTATAATTATATTTTTTACTTTATCAATATCATAGTCTTTATTTCCTACAGGAATTGGATCTTGCCAAATTAATTCTTCAGATGGATAGTTAGGTCCTATATATCTACTTTTTGAGCCCATATCTCTGTGAGTTAATTTAAACCAGGCTCTTGCAAAAGTTTCAGAAAAGTATTTTTGGTCATCTTTAAATTTTAAAGAAATTTCTCTGTATATAGGATCCTCTTTCATAGCCATATCAGCATCTGTCATTATAGGATTTTGTCTAATATTTGGATTATTAGCATCAATTGGCTTTTTATTCTCATCTATACTAACAGGTTCCCACTGCCATGCACCAGCTGGACTTTTTCTAAGCTCCCAATCATGATTGAAAAGCATATCAAAATATCCGTTATCCCACTTTGTAGGGTAAGTTGTCCAGGCTCCTTCTAGTCCGCTAGTTACTGTATCAACTCCGTTACCATCTCCTTTCGGATTCATCCAACCAAAACCTTGATTTTCAATCTCAGCTCCTTCTGGCTCTGGTCCTAAAATATCAGCGTCACCATTACCATGAGCCTTTCCTACGGTATGTCCTCCAGCTGTAAGAGCAACAGTTTCTTCATCATTCATAGCCATTCTTGCAAACGTTTCCCTTACATGAAGTGCAGTTTTTAAAGGATCTGGTTTGCCGTTAACACCCTCTGGATTAACATAAATTAAACCCATATGAGTAGCTCCTAAGGGTTCTTCAAGAGTAGTAGCGTCATCAAGATTTGAATATCGCTGTTCACTAGGGGCTAAAAATTCTTTTTCAGATCCCCAATAAATATCTTTTTCAGGGTGCCATATATCTACTCTTCCATAAGAAAAACCAAACATTTTGAGTCCCATACTTTCGTATGCTATATTCCCTGCAAGAATAAATAAATCAGCCCAACTAATATTATTTCCATATTTTTTTTTGATAGGCCAAAGTAATCTTCTTGCCTTATCTAGATTTCCGTTATCAGGCCATGAATTTAGAGGTGCAAATCTTAAATTTCCTGTTCCTGCACCTCCTCTTCCATCTCCTGTTCTATACGTACCTGCAGCATGCCAAGCCATTCGAATCATCAAACCTCCATAATGTCCCCAATCTGCAGGCCACCAGTCTTGAGGCTGAGTCATTAAATTGTGCATGTCTTTTTCTAATGCCTTAAAATCTAAACTCTTAACAGATTCTCTGTAATTAAAATCCTTACCATAAGGATTAGTTTTTAAATCGTGTTGGTGAAGTATATCAAGATTTAGAGATTTAGGCCACCACTTGGTGACTGAATTTTCTTGAGTTGATGTTGCACCGTGCATAAATGGGCACTTGCCGGACGAGTTGGAGCTGTTTTGCATGTTATTTGTATAATGATATTGAACTTGATATAAAATTAAAATAGGATGGTTTAAAATCCTAATTAATAAAGCTAATTTTTTAAGGAATTATATGAAAACAATATATTCAGAAATCATTAACAAAATTGATTTAATAGATCCAATCAAATATTCAAAAAATAGAAACTTTATTGATGGTTCGGTAACTAGACTATCTCCATACATTTCAAGAGGAATGATTTCTACTAAATTTATTTTTGAAAAAATTCTAGAAAAAAATATTCCTTTTTGGAAAGTAGAAAAATTTATTCAGGAATTATGTTGGAGAGATTATTGGCAAATAATTTGGAAGCAAAAAGGACATCTAATCAATTATGATTTAAAAAAACCTCAAGAAGATGTCCTCAATAACTCATTTTCTAAAGCTCTTTTTGAAAATAACTGTGGAATCACAGCTATTGACGAAAGCATAGAAGAGCTTTACAATACAGGCTACATGCACAATCACAATAGGATGTATCTAGCTTCAATAGCATGTAATATTGCAAAAAGCCATTGGTTAAAACCCGCGCAGTGGATGTATTACAACTTACTTGACGGAGACTGGGGAAGTAATGCGCTTAGTTGGCAATGGGTATGTGGGTCTAACAGTAATAAAAAATACTTCGCAAATCAAGAAAATATAAATAAATATTGCTACACAAATCAAAAAAATACTTTTCTAGATATAGAATATTCTAAGTTCGATTCATTAGACATACCTGAGTCGTTAATTGAGACTGCAAATATAAATCTATCAACAAAATTACCAGAAAATAAAACATTAAAAATTGAAGATAACCTAGATACCTTAATCTATAATTATTACAATTTAGATCCTCACTGGAGGCAAGAAAAAAAATACAACAGAGTGTTTTTATTAGAACCAAAAATATTTAAACAATACCCTGTCTCATTAAAATGTCTACAATTTGCCATAGATCTTTCAAAAAATATTGAGGGTGTTCAATTATATGTTGGCTCGTTTATTGATTTAATGAATAATTATAATATTAATAACATATTTTTTAAAGAACATCCATTAAATGAATACAAAGGAAATGAAGACTCAAGGGATTGGATGTTTGACAGTCATGAAAATGTTAAATCTTTTTTTAGTTACTGGAAAAAATGTAAAAAAGAATTAAAAATTAAAAATTTAATATAATGAAGAAAATAATTTTATTACTAACATTAATTACAATATCATGTAGCTCAGATGAGACATCTGACTACACTCAGGCTTTCTCTTATGAAAAGGTCAATTATATAACATTGACAAATGAAAATACTGGAGGAGGATCTCAAAAGGCATACTTATCATCTAACACTAGCGAAAGTCAAGCAGAGTTTTGCTATTGTGACGATAATTGTTCAAGAGAAATAATTGAAGTTGCTACTATAGAAATAAACGAAGGAACAAATGAATTTAGATATAAAATAAAACTATCAGACAATTTCATTACCGAAACTACTAATAATTGGTGTACAAGATTTAAATAATCATTTAAATTTTGATTAGATCAAGCCTAAAAGTAACCCGCTTGCTAACACCAAAATTAGACAAGCTACCAACGTTCTTATTGAATCTATTGTAACTTTTTTTAATAGTTTATTTCCTATAAATGCTCCTATAATGGCAGCAGTAACTGAACATACTCCTAGTATTAAGTAATCTCCAATATTAATCTTTAATAAGTTTGTTGAGTAAACACCTAGTCTGGTTAAATCAACAAAAAATGAAATAATAACGGTGGTGGCAATAAATGTCTGTTTTTCTAAATTTAACTTTATTAAAAAAGAGCTTCTTAATGCTCCCTGATTTCCAGAAAGACCTCCAAAAAACCCACTCAAAAAACCTCCAATAGGAAGACTTTTTTCACCAAATTTTAGTTTTTTAAAAAATGGTATTAAATCAATGAGCGCAAACACTATTAGAAGTAAAGAAATTAAAAATTTAACGTAAGAAATTGATTGTAATTCACCCATTAAATTATAAGAGTACATCACATAATCAGTGTCCATATTTATTAAAACATATGATCCCAAAAAGGCTGCAAATACTGCAGGTATTCCAAAACGAATTAATACTTTTTTATCTGCTTTTTGCCCAACAATAAATAATTTGAAAATATTGTTAGAAAAATGGACTATCCCAGTGAAAGCTATTGCAACATCTACTGGAAAAAAAATCATCATCACAGGTGTTAATATTGTCCCTAAACCAAATCCTGAAAAAAAAGTTAGTAAAGAAGCTAAAAATGCAACTAAACTAATAATGAATATTTCCATTATTAAATATTAAAACTTAAAATTAATAGAAAAGTGAATAAAAAATTTAATAAAATATAAGCATTAATCTTACTCTCTTTTTTAAATATTTTAAATAAAAAATATCCTGAAATTACTAGCTGAGCTAAAATACTAGGCAACAATAGAAGTTCCCTAAAAACCCCAACAATTATTGGTTCCCATTTTATTAAATAGGTTAAATAGAAAAGACTAATAACTACAATTGGGATCAAGCTTAAAGTTTGGAGCTTTTTATTGTTCATGCAATGTAATAGAAAATAAAAATAATTAAATAAATAACTAAGTAAACTCTGTAGTAATTTCTTATTTTAATGTATTCAGAATCTTCGGGAAAGAAATTTATAAAAAGTGCTTTTATTTCTTTGAAAAATACCGGTTTAATATTTATTTTCCAATCATCTGTTTGGTAAACAATTTTTCTAAACCTACTCCTAAAATAGGTACTTGGAATTCCCCATATAAATAAAATAATCAATAAAATTGTTTTTAAACTCATTTAAAAAAATTTGGAAAGAACATGTTTGTAGTCTCCTTATATTTTTTATAATCTGGTCTTTTTATTAATGAATAATGTTCGGATGGAATAGCTCCAGTTAAAAAAACTAAAGTTTGATACATTAAAATCGTAATATAAAGTAAGGATGTAGTTGTACCTAAAAAAACAATCATTGAATTATTTACTAGCAAAGATGAAAAACTTGCGATGATTAGACCATTCCAAATCATCCATTCAGAAAAGTAATTTGGATGTCTTGTATATTTCCAAAGACCAACGTTACAAACTTGATTTTTCAAATTATTTTTTTTTGCATTTATTAAAAATTTTTGTTTTTGTAAATCAGATATATGTTCTAAAAAGAAAAATATGACCCAGACTAAAAACCCAATCACTTCAATAATTGAAAAAGTTTGAGAACTATTATTAGAAATCAAAATAGCAGGAATAGCTAAGAATGTTGCATTAGCAAAACACTGAAGAAGTATTTCATATTGGACTGAAAATTTATCATTAATAAACCCTTTCTTTTTCCATCTAATTCTTTGATAGCTGTATCTTGGTAATTCTTTATTTAGATATCCTTTTTTTAATAAAATTAATGCTCCAATTCCCATCCTCAAACCAGCAATTATATATAACATGGATATAATTGATTTTTTTAATAAATAACCATCTCCACAAAAAAATGAGATTACACCAATTGCAACAAGTCCAAAAGGCCAAGCTATATCTACATATGACATTCTATCAGTAAAATAAGCAGGTAAACAAACGATAAATAAAAAAATAACGATTTGTGAAATGAGATTAATTAATAAAAAGTTCTGAAAATTTTCTATTTGAAAAAAAATATAAAACACCAGAGAAAATAATATAAATTGAAATAAACGAGATTTGATTTTATTTAAAAAATTGAACATTTTTAATTATTTCTAAATTCGTGCTTAACCCAATCTACTTCCATTACCCATTCGCCCTGCATTGGGTTATCAGTAATTTTAGCAAAATTTAAAATAGCAAACATAGGTTCAGGATAATTATCTCCAAGGCCAATATTTCTATGTACTTCTTCCCCATCTAATCTATAAACTAAATCACTTTTTTCCCACTCAACAGAATATTCGTGAAATTCACTCAATGAGACATCATATCCAGCTCTGTAACTCCACCAATCACCTTTATCACATTCCCCTAAATTTTTAATTGCACCTGTTGTAAAATGATCAGGATTATAATCTCCATGATGTTCAAAAATGTCAATTTCACCAGAACCAGTCATTGGCCAACATATATTTTCGTTTTCCTCCTGAACTGGAGATTCGTTGTTTTGAGCTCCTAAAATCCACCATGCCGGAAACATACTTTTTTGACTTCCTCCAACAACTCTCAATCTTGCGGTCCATTTACCTTTAATAAATTCTTTTCTATTTTTCGAAGCTATTCTTCCAGCCACATAGGGTGTTTGTGGATGTTGTTTACCAAATTTATCTAAATTATCACATTCAATTTTGTCTCCTAAATTCACTATTCTAATTTTAAGAGTACCTTCACTTACTTCTCTTGTATTATAATCTCCATTTGGAACATAGCATTGTTTTTCATTATTAACCCATATTCTTTGATCTTGCCAATTTTCTAAGTTAAAAGTATCAAAGTCGTCTCTAAAATCTACCTCCCAAAGATCGTTGGATTTATTTGTTTGATTCACTTTGCTATTTGCTCCAAAAACTATTATAAAATATCCTACAATAAGTATTATAAATGTTATTATTATTTTTTTGTTCATATTATTATTTTACGAATTCTAATTCTATTTCTTCTAAAGATTTACCTTTTGTTTCAGGAAGGTACTTCGTGAACATTACGACTCCAAAAACAGCTATAAGACCATAAATTAAAAAAGTTAATGAACTACCTAAATTTGATAATTCCCATGGAAAAACTTGTTGAATTGTCCAACTGGTAAATGAATTTATAAATCCAATAACCCCAATTGCCAAACCTCTATATTTATTAGGAAATAACTCAGATAACATCACCCACATGATCGGGCCTAATGAAAAAGCAAAACAGGCAATGAATCCAAAAATTCCAAAAAGCACTAAAGTTGAATTCATTTTTGTAGCTGCTTCAAGAATCGCACCTTCATTTTTAGCATAAACTTGATTTCCTATTGCAGATTTTAGTTTATTTTTAAATTCAACATCACTTTCAAATTCTAAATCTTGGAATTTTAATAGTTTAGAAGAATCTACTAAACTCAGTGAGTTTATACCGTCTTCTGTTAATTGATATTTTGCTTGATTAAATCCATACGCACAAGTAAGTAGACTAATTGCTATCCCTGTAATTCCAACTAATAATAATGGTCTTCTACCCATTCTATCTACTAAATACATAGCGATTAAAGTAAATATAACTGTAGTTAAGCTAAGTAAAACTCCGGATGAAAAAGCAGCATCGGTTCCAATTCCTGTTTGTTTAAAAATTGATGTTGCATAAAAATATATAGCATTAATTCCTGTGGCTTGTTGTAAAACACCCAACAATAAGCCTATTCCCATAATATATCTTAAGGCTGGGCTAAATAAAACTTTAAAGTTTGTCTTAACAACATTGCTGGACGTATTAATATTTTGTTTGATAGCTTCTATTTCAATTTCTGCTTGTTGTGAACCATGAATCTGTAATAAAACTTTTTTTGCTTGAGTTGTTTGATTTTGATTGAAAAGCCATCTAGGACTTTTGGGCACAAAAAACATTAAAACAAAATATATAATTGCTGGAATAAACTCCACTCCAAGCATCCATCTCCAAACAATTTCATCAGAGAAAATTTGACTTGAAGAGTTTAAATTATTGAAATAATAATTACTTAAAAAAGCTGCAAAAAAACCTAAAACTATATTGAGCTGTTGGATTGAAACTAATGTTCCTCTATTTTGAGAATTTGAAATTTCTGCAATGTAAGTAGGCGCTAATATTAAAGCAGCTCCAAAAGCTAAACCTCCAATCATCCTTGCAATATATAAGGTTTCATAGCTGTAAGAGTAGGCTGATGCTAATGCAGAAAAGGCGTATAAAAAAGCTACTACTATTAAAATTTTTTTTCTTCCAATTCTGTCACTTAACTTGCCTGAAACTAACATAGCTATCATTGCAGCAAAGGAAGGTGAACTCACCACCCAACCAGTTTGAGCATCATTTAAATTAAATTCTGGGCCTGCAAATGACATTACACCTGAAATTATACCTGCATCAAATCCAAATAAAAATCCTCCCAGAGAAACAACAAAAGCAATAAACAATGTTTTTTTTGTCATATTATTTTTTTATCAAATTAACATCTTATTTAAAGATTAACAACTAAACAACCTATACAAAACCTTACATAAAAAAACCCTCTTTTTTCAAAGAGGGTTCAAACAATTTAAAATTACAAAATCTATGGAAATCATTCTTTCCATATTTCGTTCATAGCGTTTGCGTGTCCGTTGTTTTGTGTTAGTGCTAACATAATTTCTTCGCTCATGATTATTATCTTTAGGCGTTAAACTTATGTAACGATTTTTTCGGATGCGTTCTCTCCACCCGCGACTATATTATAAACCCAGTCCACACGGGTTTTCAAATATTTTGAAGATTAAGGCTGTCAACCTTATTTAATAAAAATATAAAATTTAATTTAAAAAATACTACTTTTAATTAATTAATAATCATATCGTTATGACAATCCAGCAAAATATAGAAACTTTGTTTTTGAAAATTTTTTCTGAAAAAGTTCTTGAAAAATTTGAAAAATATATACTTTATTTAGCATCATTTGGCTTTGTACTACATCTACTAATAATTCTTCTAAACAACTATAATTTAATAGAGCTTTCAATTGTTGGAACTGATTTATTTTCGAATCCAATTTCTGCTTTATACACTCCCTTTTCTTTCATACTTGTTTATGAAGCGTTTTTACTGGTTTACTACATACCTAGATCCTTTACAACTGCGGTTGGTAAACAATATCAAATAATGTCTCTAATTGTAATTAGAAAAATATTTAAAGATATTCCTCTTGTTGATCTAAATGCCAATTGGTTTGAAAACTCAAATAATCTCCAACTCATATATGATTTAATTGGAGTCTTAATTATATTCTTTTTAATTTATCTTTTTAAGGAAACAAAAGAAAAACTTCCCATTAAACCAGTTTCAGAAAAACTAGATAGGTTCATTGCCTCAAAAAAATTAGTAAGTATCATTTTACTTCCTACCCTATTTTTTGTGTGTATAATTAGCTTTGGAAATTGGGTTAACGGCGTATTTATAGAACAAGCCTTTGATGAGGATTTAAATAATTTATTCTTTAACGAATTTTTTACAATTATGATTTTAGCTGATGTATTTATTCTTCTAATGTCATTTCAATATACTGAACGATACAGTCAATTAATAAGAAATACAGGGTTTATTATTTCTACAATACTTCTCAGGCTATCTTTTTCGGTTTCTGGACTAACAAGTATATTATTAATTATTTCAGGTATTGTGTTTGGACTTATTATATTACTTATCTATAACTTAATTGAAAGAGATAAAAAAACCCTCTAAGAGAGGCTTTTTTTATTTAAAATTCCATATATAACATAAAAAAAGCCATAAATAAAATAAAGTATCCAAACCCTCTTTTTAAAGATTGATTATTTAGAAACTTTCCAGCATAGATCCCAAAAAACATTCCACAAATAGTAATACTGGTAAAAAGAATTAAAAAGTTCCAATCAATATTTATTATCAAAGCATCTCCAAGAAAAAAACCAATAATCGATTTCAATGCTATTATAACTAATGAGGTTCCTATTGCCTCTTTCATGTTTAAGTTTATTAGAAGAACCAAAGCAGGAACTATCAAAAAACCTCCTCCAGCTCCAACAAAACCAGTGACAGCCCCAACAATTAAACCCTCAAAAATTACCAGAAAATAATTAGTCTTTTTATCTGTTTTTTCTTTTTTATAGACTTTTTCATTCAAAATAAAATAAGATGCCAGAAACATTAAAACAATGAAGACTCCAAACATTCCCATTCTCCTTGAAACAGCAATATCACCTATTTCAAATAATATTTCAGGCAATTCAGGAATTACAAATTTTCTTATACACCAAACCCCTAATACAGAAGGTGTTCCAAATAATAAAGCTGTTCGCCAATTAACATTTTTATTAAAGTTTTGTTTGACTCCACCTATAAGTGCAGTGACACCTACTATAAATAATGAATAAGCTGTTGAAATTTTTTCATCCAATAAAAACAAATAAGCTAAAACTGGAACGGACAATATTGATCCTCCTCCGCCAAATAAGCCAATAGAAAAGCCAATGAACAACGCGAAGAAGAAGCCAATAAATTCCATAAATATATATTAGCCCTGGTTTAGAATAAAAAAAATTATTATTCTAGAAGACCAAGTTGCATTAAAAACGTATGATTATCAAAGAAATCTTGTTCTTTAAATACTTTTCCGTCTTTCATCATCACTATTGTAGTTCCTGAAAGATCTAATGATTTGTTAGTTGCTGGAATTCCAAAAAAATCTCCATCATGTGTTCCTTTAAAATTCCATTGTTTAACTAATTTATCGCCTTGTCCAAAAATGTGAACAAAAGTAAATTCGGCATCAGAAAATGCAGTAAGATAATTGCTATAATAGTCTCTGAAAGCATCAATTC
The DNA here is from genome assembly GCA_902559035.1 of uncultured Bacteroidota bacterium. Classification (GTDB taxonomy): domain Bacteria; phylum Bacteroidota; class Bacteroidia; order Flavobacteriales; family Flavobacteriaceae; genus MAG-121220-bin8. The sequence continues at coordinate 3,244 of CACEGG010000005.1, read as the reverse complement.
CTGTAACATCACCAGAAGCAGTAACAACAGTTACTTGCTCATCAAAACTTTCAGTGTTAATAGCACTTGGGTCTCTATTTTCAAAAAATATGTCCCAAGCAGTTTTGTATGTGTTCAGGTTATTTTCAAGTTGAGTGTTTGCTGATTCTAAGTTTTGACATTGTTCACTGGGTTGCTGAGAACAACCTACAATTAATAGGGTTAAAAAAAGTGTTAATAAATTTTTCATGTTATAAATATTTAGTTGTTAATATTAAAGAGCCCATATTTTTTCGACTCTTCCTTCTTTATCTACTTTAAAAACTTCAACGCCATCAATAACATCTCCAGTTTTTGTTGTTAATTTTAAAAAACAAGTAATATAATCCCCTAACTCTACTATATCTACAAGTTCTTGTTTAAGTTCATTTTCAGTAACAAATCCAAAAATAATTTCTTCAATTTCGGCGGGCCCAGTAGCCTCAAGTCCAATCAAAGGAGCAGACATATGGTAATCATCTGTTGTTGGTACTTTTGACCATGCTTCATAGCCTTCTGTCCATACAAAATTTACTTTGTAATTTTTTATAGCTTCTGCTGTTGGTGATAGTTTTACAGCTTCTTCAACTTTTTTAGTTTCTTGACAAGAGATTATAAAAAAGAATGATAATAAAAGGATTGTTTTTTTCATTATAGTTAATTTATTGTTGCTATGCTAATATAAAAAACATTCGACTTACAATGTCAAATGACTTAAACTTTCTATTTAATAGATTGAACTATAGGCCTTATAATTTTAACCCAATTATTGTAGCCTTCTTCTGTTAAATGAATTCCATCACTAAAAAAGTCTTCAATAATTAACCCTTTATCATCAACAAAAAATGAGTGTAAATCGATAATTGAATAAGAATTTTTAGATTCTTCAGATTTTAAAAAATTATTGATTTCATTTATAGGAACTCTGTATATCTGTTTTTCAACAGGTAGAATGGTTTGTACAAAAACTTTAGTCTTAGGTGATTTTTTTTTAATTTCTTGTGTAATTCTAATTATATTTTTTGAAATATAATCAACAGTGGGTTCAATAGGAGAAGTATTCCACAAATCATTAATTCCTATTAACAAAAAAACTGCTTTAGGTTTATAATAAGTAATTTCATCAAGCCTGTGTAATACTCCCTCAGTAACATCCCCTCCAATTCCTCTGTTTCTGATATTTGGATAATTTAACCTTATGCTCCAATCATTTCCACCAGCAGTAATACTATTACCTAAGAAAACAATATCCCCTTTACTCAAAGGAGATTTTTTAAATTCTTTTACTACTTTCTTGTAATTATTTCTTCCCCATTTGTCGTGGTATTTAATAAATATATTTTCATTGGGGTATAAACTATTAGTATTGTTCAGGTTTTGAGTAAAAGAAAAAAAAGGTAAGAGTAATATTAGGAGCCATTTCATATTTGAAATATCTAAAAAAAATTAAATAATAATTCTCTTTTTAGATAAAGAGGTTAAAATTATATACCAAAAAAAATTAATACTTAGTCTAAATATTAGTTTCTAATAATTTTGATTTTATAATTTGAGACCAAAGTTTATAACCTAATTCATTTAAGTGCAGTTCGTCAGCAATAAATAATGATTTTTTTGGCAAACCATCATTTCCAATAAATTTATTTCTTGTGCCAATAAAATAAAGGTTAGGGGTTTTTTCACAATAAGATCTAATTAAGTTATTCGCCTTCAAGATCTTGTCCCAAGCATTCCATCTGCTTGGTGTGGGGGTAGTTTCAATAACATAAACAGGTATATCTTTGTGTATTTTTCTTATCAAATTAAAACAATATTCAAATAATCTTTTTAATTCTTCTGCGGACAAATCAGTTCTTGACTTAAATACATCTTCAGATCCCGTAATATCATTCGCCACAAAAATTAATATTGCCTTTGGAGAATGATTAACAACTAATCTTTCTATAAAATGAATTAAATCATAATAATGTGCACCTCCATACCCTCTTTTAATGGCGTTATAAGGGCTCATATCTCTTTCAATTTCATCCCATAATCTAACACTAGAACTACCTATAAAAAGCAAATCCTCTTTATTAGCCTGTTTTATAGAGTCGAGTTTTTCTAAGTTCAAAATTTCTTTTTCAAATACACTTGCAGTGTTTTTATACTTTTTAATTGGAGAGCAAGAATAAAATAGTAGAATAAATAAAATAATATACTTTCTCATGATTTAATAACTATTAAGAAAATTTAAAATTTGGATTTCCGACCAATAAAAAGCTCCTTTGGAAATAAAACCCACATGGCCACCATACGAAGGGGTCATTAAGTTAAATTTTGAATTTTCTTTTGCTTCAACAATTGGAAAACAGGACTCGGACAAAAAGGGATCATCTAATGCGTTAATTAAAAGAGTAGGTTTTGTGATATTGGGAATAAATTGTTTACTGCTTGCCTTTAAATAATAATCTTCTGCATCTTTAAAACCATTTATTTTGCTAGTGAAAAAATCGTCAAAATCTGTTAAAGTTTTCACTTTTTTCAATGGAGATACATCAAGTTGATTTGGAAATTGTTGATGCTTTAAGAGCATTTTTTTTGATAAGGTTCTTAAAAAACGCCAACGATAAAGTACATTTTCACAACGCTTTAAACTTATGGAAGAACCCTTTAAATCAACTGGAACTGAAATGGCTACATTTGCCTTGATTTTGGGACTTAAAGAAAATAAACCATCTCCGTTATACTTTAAAATAAGATTTCCGCCCAAACTAAAACCTACTAAATATACAGAGTCATAATTTGGAAGTAAATATTTAATCATTACATGTAAATCGTCAGTTTTTCCACTATGATAGGTAACCAATTGACGATTAATTTCTCCACTACAAAAACGATAATTCATAGCAGCGACTGAATATCCATTTAAGGATAATAATTTTGCTGTAGCCTGAATATATTTTGAATCACTACTACCTTCTAGTCCATGACATAATATTACAATTTTTTTACTTCCATTTTCAATAAAGTCAATATCTAAAAAATCATCGTCTACAGTTTCTATTCGCTTTCGTTTGAAAGAAAGTCGTTTTGTTTTTCTAAATAATGAGCTATAAATAGTATTAATATGTCTATTCTTAAAAAGCAAGGGAGGCTTATAGTCAGTTTTTATTACTGGCATTTATTAAAAATTATAAAACTAATATAAAGAAAAAACCTTCGATTTCTCTGGGTTTTAGAAGTT
>CACEGG010000004.1 GCA_902559035.1 uncultured Bacteroidota bacterium | reverse complement strand
AATGATAATAAATGATAATAAAATTGAAGAAATTATCTTTTTTACAAATCCTGAAGGCAAAGTTTACCCTGAAGAAGATTTAGAAGTAAATGAAAAAGTTTTAAATGGATTCAACTGGAGAATTAATGAAAAAATTTTAAATAAAAATGAAATAATTCATAATTAATTTGAAAGAAAATTTTTTTAAATATCAGGCTCAAACAACTAATAATCCAATAAGCTTAGAGATTTTAAGAGCAAGTGGGTCATACATCTATGACACAAATAATAATAAATATTTAGATTTCGTAGCTGGCGTCTCTGCCTCTAATCTTGGACACAATAATAAAAAAATTAAAAAAGCTGTTTTAAAACAAATTGATCTTTATTGGCATGTAATGGTTTACGGAGAATTTATTCAAAAACCTACTGTTAAACTTTGTAAACTTCTCTCTCAAAACTTACCAAAGTTATTGTCTAATACGTATTTAACAAATTCAGGAACTGAAGCGATTGAAGCTGCTATGAAATTAGCTAAAAGAGTTACAGGAAAAAGTGAATTAATTGCTGCCAAAAATGGATATCACGGTAATACTCAAGGGGCCATGAGCATAATGGGCTTTGAAGAAAGAAAAAGAGCATACAGACCTTTAATACCAGATATTAAGTTTATTGAATTCAACAATATTGAAGATATATCAATCATAACTAATAAAACTGCTGGAGTTATCGTAGAAACAATCCAGGGTGGTGCAGGTTTTATTTTGCCAGAAAAAAATTATTTAAAAAAATTAAAACAAAAATGCGATGAAGTTGGTGCTCTTTTAATTTTAGATGAAATACAACCTGGTATTGGTAGAACCGGAAAACTTTTTGCTTTTGAGCATTTCGATATCATACCTGACATTTTAGTCTATGGAAAAGGACTTGGTGGAGGATTTCCAATTGGTGCCCTTACCACAAGAAAAAAATATATGGCGTTGTTCAAACAAAATCCAATCCTAGGTCATATAACAACTTTTGGAGGACATCCTGTTATTGCAGCTGCTGCACATTCTAACCTGAAAGAAACATTAAGCTCTAACATAATGTCAAAAATTGAGGAAAAAGAAAATCTAATAAGAAGAATTTTAAAGCATAAATTAATAATTGAAATAAGGGGAAAAGGATTAATGTTAGCATTAATATTAAAAAAACCAGATTTAACAAAAAAATTAGTTGAAGGTTGCCTTGATAATGGACTTATTTTATTTTATTTACTCTTTGAGCCAAAAGCAGTACGAATTACTCCACCATTAACTATTTCTGAAAATGAGATTAAAAAAGGGTGTAAAATAATTTTGAGCGAATTGGACAAGATTGAAAAACATGTTCATTAATTTGTTAAAAACAATTGAGGTTCAAATCGATTTAAAAGAAATCTCACAATATCTTTACTTAAAATGAGTGAGGATTTTAAAGATTTTTTTTCAAATTCTATTTTGAAATTTGAATCGATGCTAAAAAGTAATAAATTTTTATTTTTTGATGTCGATGAATTTGAATCAATTATCATATATTATTTAGAGTCAGGAAATACTTCCTTGGCCAATAAAGCCATTAAAATGGCATCCAAACAATATCCTGAAAACTCTGCAATTTCACTATTAAAAATAGAGTCACTAATTGTTCAAAATAAAATTGATGAAGCAGAGAAGTTAGTTAACAAATTATTTTTATTGGAAAGCAATAATTCCGAGATAATCTTACAAAAATCTAGAATTTTTTCTAAAAGAAAAAACCATACAGAATCAATAAAACTTCTAAAAACAATTCCCAAAGATTCTGAATTTTACTCTGACGCCATAATTATGATTGGAAAAGAATTTCTGTTTATAGATGAATTTAAAAATGCAAAGGAAAAATTTATTGAATATATTAATGATTATCAATTAGATTATGCTGTACTTAATAATTTATTGTATTGTTTTGATAATATAGGTAATACAGAAGATACCATCAATTACTTGAACGACTTTCTGGAAAAAAATCCATATTGTGAAGTTGGATGGCACCAACTTGGAAAACAATATTTAAAAAAAGGATTGTTAAAAGAAGCTTTAACTGCATTTGATTTTGCGATTATTTCTGATGATTCTTTTGTAGGTGCGTATTTAGAAATGGGTAAAGTACTTGAAAAGTTAAATAAGGTAAACGAAGCAATTGAACAATATGAAATTGTAAGTAAAATAGACAATCCAAATCCATTTGCTTTAAATAGAATTGCATGCTGTCATAATAAACTAGGTAATTTAGATTTAGCTATTTCTTTTTACAACAAAACAATAATTGAGGACCCCGTTCATGATGGTGCATGGATGTCATTATCAACAATCTACTTTAAACAAAATGATTTTATAGAGGCTAAAAATCATCTTATTAAAGCTATAGAAATAGATACAGAAAATATTAAATATTGGGAATTGTATTGTAAGATATGTTTAAACCTAAATCAATTTGACGAAGTCGAGATATCTTTTAAAGAAATACTTTCCCTCGGCGAATTAAATTTAAGTACGTTAATATTATTAACCAAAACTGTTTTAGAAACCCCTAATAACAATTTATTAAGTGATGGACTTTTAAAACGGACTGAAAATTTAACAGAATCTCTCACAGCAGAGGCAAAATATATAAGATATGTCATTTACTCAAAATTAGGAGAAATTGAAAAAGCTAATTTCAACCTAAAAGAAGCTTACAGCATCAATCCAGCTATTTACGACTATTTCAGAGATATATTTCCGACTATTCCTCAACTTCATGTTTTTAAAAACATGAATGCAAGCTAAATATTAAATCTATTTATCTTAATTTTATTGCTGTGGGAAAAAATTATTTTTCAAATCTTATTGTTTTTTTAAAAGGAATGTTCATGGGAATTGCCGATATTGTTCCTGGTGTTTCTGGTGGTACAATTGCAATTATAACAGGTGTTTACGAAGAACTTCTAAAGACTTTAGATGGACTTAATTTTAAAATTATTAAAAATCTTAAGAATAATGGCTTTAAATATGTTTGGGATTACTATAATTTTTCTTTTTTATTTTCTCTAGGAACAGGTATTCTCTTAAGTATAGTAATTTTAAGTCACTTTATATTACTATTATTAGATAACTACCCTATAGCTCTTTGGTCTCTTTTTCTAGGTTTGATTACTGCTAGTATATTCTATTTAATTAATCAGACAAAAAGACTAAACTTTAAAGAAACTAAATTCATTATTCCTACAAATGTTTATTTCTTACTAATTGGTTTAATTTTAGCTGTGTATGTCCAAACAATAAAACCTGGTAATTCAGACATCAGCTATGTCTATTTATTTTTTTGTGGAATGGTTAGTATAACTGCAATGCTTCTACCTGGAATTTCAGGAGCATATATTTTAGTTTTACTTGGAGCATATGAAACTATGCTAGAAACATTCAAAGAAGTGACTAAATTTAATTCAGATTATTTTTTAAAATTTATTTCTTTTTCTCTAGGAGCAATTTTAAGTATAAAATTATTTTCTAAATTTTTAACCTGGTCATATAAATTTCATAAAAATAAAACACTTTATTGTCTAATAGGCTTTATGATCGGCTCACTTCCGTCTTTGTGGCCTTGGAAAAAAGAAAAAATATCTTCAGAATTTTTTACTGATAATTTATATGTTCCTGAGGGCTATTTCTCTAATTCAGAATTCAATCAGGGATTAATATTTTTTATAATTGGGGTATTAATTGTCTTAATTTTAGAATTATTTTCAAATAAAAATGAAAAAAAGAGATAAATCATTTTTAACTCTCTTATTTTTTAAGAGTGTTTTGATGGGGACTGTAAATAAACTTCCTGGAATTTCTGGAGGGCTGGTGGCACTTATCACTGGATTTTATATTGAGATGATTAATTCACTCAAAAAATTAGATTTTAATGTAATTAAGTTATTATTCAGTTTAAATTTTAAAAAAATAAACAAAGATTATAACGGTACGTTTTTATTGATAATTTTTTTAGGAATTGTAGTCAGTTACTTTACTACTTCTCAAATACTTGATATATTTTTCCAAAGTTACGAATTACATGTTTGGTCTGTATTTTTTGGAATGATATTAGCATCTAATCTTATTTTAATTTTAAATAATAAAAAATGGGATTTCCAATCAATGATTATGATCGGAATTGGATTATTAACCGGATTACTTATGAGTATCTCTGAACCAATTTCAGAGAATAGAAATTTATTTTTTATATTTTTTTGTGGATTAATAAGTGTGTGTGGAATGATAATTCCTGGATTGTCAGGGTCTTTTTTATTGATAATTCTAGGAAATTTTAAATTACTTCTAGTTGATTCTGTAAACTCACTTTATAATTCAATTTTAATAATTTTTGGTATTAGAAGTGACATTTATCACGACTTCGAACTTATAAAAATTGTTTTGGTCTTTACATTAGGTTCAATTTCAGGATTGGTTTTACTTTCAAGTATCCTTAGTTATTTAATTACTAATTTTGAAAAAACAATTAATCAATTAATAATTGGTTTTGTTTTTGGATCGTTATTTATAGTTTGGCCTTGGAACTATTCAATTAATAATTTTGATTTTAGTTTACAAAATTTGTTCCTCTTGTTATGGATTTTGTTAGGATTTTTTATTGTTTTAATTTTTAATAGATATGCAAAAACAAATTGATAAATTTGGATTAATAGGAAAGGACATTAGTTATTCCTTTTCAAAAAAATTCTTTACTCAAAAATTCATTAATGATGGTTTAAATAATTGTAGCTACGAAAACTATGATATTAGTTCAATTTCCAAATTGTTAGAAGTTATAAATGATACTAAAATTAAAGGACTAAACGTAACTATACCTTATAAAGAAAGCGTTATTGAATTACTAAATCATATAGATCCAATTGCTAAAAAAAATTGGAGCAGTTAATACTATTAAAATTGATAAACAAAATAAACTATTAGGTTATAATACTGACTATATAGGATTTAAACAAAGTTTAGAATCTAACATTTCAAATCAAAAAAGAGCATTAATTTTAGGAACAGGTGGTGCATCAAAAGCTATAGTTTATGCTTTAAAAACATTAAATATTAAAACATTACTTGTATCAAGAAAAAATAGAGAGGAGTGTATAACTTATGAAGATGTTTCTAATCAAATAATTAAAGATCATACTATAATTATTAATTGTACACCACTCGGTACTTATCCAAATATTGAAGAGTGTCCAAAAATCCCATATGAGTATATAACAGAAAGGCACTTGTGTTATGACTTAATTTATAACCCGATTAAGACTAAGTTTTTAATATTATCAGAAAAAAAAGGGGCCTCAATAATTAATGGAAATGAGATGCTTGAAAATCAAGCTATGGAAAGTTGGAAGATTTGGAATAGTTAAATAAAAATTCCTAACTTAATGTTTACTTAAAACTTAATTTAAAGTGAAAAGATTTAATCTAGATCAAAATTTTGACGAAAAGAAAGATTTAATTGAACAATTAAAAAATCTTATTAATCAAGATACTAGTATTAATGAGAAATACAATCAATTTAAAAAAATTCAAAATTCTTGGTTCAAAATAGGTCCTGTTCCTAGAACAAAAAATGGAATACTTTGGAATAATTTTCAACATCACATTAAAAACTTTTATGATTATCTACATTTAAATAGAAAATTTAAAGAAATAGATTTAGTTCACAACCAAAAAGAAAAAGAAAAAATTATTTTACATGCAGAGTCTCTTTTTAAACAAAATGATAAAATAAAAGCTTTTAAAGATTTTGAGAGACTCAAAAAAAGATGGAAATATGAACTTGGGCCTGTGAATAGAGAGGTTGAAGAAAATTTAAATAAATCATTTAAAGACATTGAAAATAAAATTATTGAAGAGAAAAAAGAGTTTGATTTAAATAAAGACTCCATTTTAGAAAAAAATATTGAAAAAAAACTAAATCTTCTAAATGATATTAAAATATTAATTGAAAAAGAAACTGATTCTGTGAAAGGGTGGCAAAAAAAAATTAATGATTTTGATAAATTAAAACATAATATTGAAATTACTGGACCTATTCCAAAAAAATCAAAAAAAACATTTTGGAATGATTATAAAAAAATTGTTAGAACATTTTACTCTGAAAAAAATTCTTTCTTTAAAAGGTTAAAAAAAATATATTCAGAAAATCTAGAAAAACAAAAAAACTTAATTAATCAGGTTGATAAAATTCACAAAGAAGAAAATTTAGAAAATTTCAGATCCGAGGTCATTTCCATTCAGAAACATTGGAAACTAATAAAACCTGTTCCATACAAGACAAATGAAAAAAATTGGAAACTCTTCAAAAGTAAATGTGATGAGTATTTTCAAAAGCTAATTCATAAAAAAGACAATCATTCAAAAGAAAAAAATGAATCTAACAAAAAGCAGAAAGTTATAATTGAAAATTTAAATGATTTTAGTGGAAATGAGGAAGATTTAGTAATTGTAGCGAAAGAATTTTTGTCATTTAAAAATATAAGTACTGAAAACGAAACTAAATTTTACAAAAAAATTAAAAAAATATTAAAAGATTTAGGATTGAATAGTAAAAATATTGACGATAAGATTTCAGACATAAAGTCAAAACTGATGTCTAGTGAACAAAAAAATACTGAAATACAAAATATCAATTCTAAATTAGAGTTATTAAGTAAAGAACTAACACAACAAGAAAACAATCTTTCTTTTTTTAATGAAAAGTCAAAAGAAAATAAAATTCTTAATAAAGTTCACGAAAAAATAAAAAAGAATAAAAAAGAAATAGATTTATTAAAACATCATAAAAAGAAACTGCTTAGCTAGTTATTTACTTTTTTGCCAATATTGTAATAGCTTATTTTTTGATAGTTGGTCAAAAGTAAAATTATCATTTATAATACTTTTCTCCATTTTCATAAATCTTTTAATAAATTTTTTATTTGTCTTTTCTAAGGCATTCTCTGGATTTAGACCTAAATGATTACCATAATTAATCAAAGCAAAGAGTAAATCACCAAACTCAGATTCTATATTTTCTAAATTATTGTTTTTGATTTCTAAATTAATTTCCTTCAGCTCCTCAATTATCTTATTTTTAGAGTCTTTTAATGAATTGAATTTAAATCCTGAATTAGAAGCCTTTTTTTGGATTCTAATTGATTTAGTCAGTGAGGGCAATGTTTTTGGAACACCACTAAGAACACTTGATTTTCCTTCACTTAATTTAATTTTTTCCCAATTTTTTTCTACTTCTTTTTTAGATATATTTTTACTTTCTTGAAAAACATGTGGATGACGGTTTATTAGCTTTTGTGATATTGATTTAACAACATCATTAAAATTAAATTTTGACGTCTCACTTGCAATTTTTGAATAAAAAATAATATGAAGAAGTAAATCACCAAGCTCATTTTTAATTTCTTCATAATTTTTTTCATCAATAGCTTCAGTAAGCTCGTAAGACTCTTCTATCGTTAAGATTTTTAAACTATCCATAGTTTGCTCTTTATCCCAAGGACACTTTTCTCTCAACTCATCCATTATATTTAATAGTTCATCAATGGAATATGATTTTTTATTTTTCATTTTTATTTAGAATAAAATGACATCAAATAATCTGCTTTGACTTTACCTTTAGAAATATTATTAAGTTTTCCTTTAATTAGTCTTTTTTTAAAGGCACTAAGCTTATCAGTAAATAAAATTCCTTGAATGTGGTCATACTCATGCTGAACTACTCTTGCTCTAAGTCCATCAAGTTTTAAACTCTGTTTATTAAAATCCTGATCATAGTAATCTACAATAATCTCATTTTCTCTGACAACATCTTCTCTTATTTCAGGGATACTTAAACAACCCTCATTAAAAGTATTTAAATCATCACTTATAGCTTTTAGTTCAGGATTAATGAATACCATCTTAAATTTTGATAATTTTTCTCTCTCTTCAAAGCTTAAATTTTTATCCTCTGAAAAGGGAGAGGCATCAACTATAAAAAGTCTAATTGAAAGTCCTATTTGAGGGGCAGCTAACCCAACTCCACTAGCAGCATACATAGTTTCCCACATATTATCTACTAATAAATCTAAATTTTCATAATCTGATGTAATATTTTTACACATTTTTTTTAAAACTGGATGTCCAAAAGCAACAATTGGTAGTATCATTTATCTAAATTTTCTAAATAAGATTGAAGGATAATAGTAGCACTTATTTTATCAACTATAAGTTTATTGTTTCTTTTACTTTTTTTAATTCCACTACTAATTATTGTTTTATGTGCTATAACAGAGGTAAATCTTTCGTCATAACGGTCAATATTAATATCTGGAAAAGCCTTGTGCAAAATTTTAATAAATTTTAAAATATCATATTCAATTTCAGATGGAGTATTATCTTTTTGAACAGGCTTCCCTATAACAAAAGTTTGTATTTCAAACTTTTTTGTAAGATCTTTCAAAAAAGGAATGATCTCATGAGTCATTACTGTATCCAGTCCAGATGCAATAATATTTAAATCATCTGTGATGGCTAATCCAATTCTTTTTAAACCAAAATCTAATGCTACTATTTTAGGCATTTATCAAAGTTAAACGATTAATAATTAAGGTTAAAATTCTTTAAACTATTTATTAATATCAACGTATCTTTGAAAAAAAAAGTTTTGAAAAAAATTATTGAATCCGCATGGAATGATAGATCTCTCCTTGAAAAAACAGAAATAAAAGAAGCAATTCGTTCTGTTATAAAAAGTTTGGATGAAGGTGAATTAAGAGTTGCTGAACCTAATTCCAACGGATGGAAAGTTAATGAATGGGTGAAAAAAGCAGTTGTACTATATTTTCCAATCCAAAAAATGAATACATTAGAAGCCGGCCCGTTGGAATTTCATGATAAAATTCCATTGAAAAAGAATTATAAACAAAAAGGTATAAGAGTTGTTCCACATGCAGTAGCTCGACATGGTGCTTACATTAGTAAAGGTGTAATATTAATGCCCAGTTATGTGAATATTGGAGCGTATGTTGATGAGGGAACTATGGTTGATACTTGGGCAACTGTTGGAAGTTGTGCTCAAATTGGAAAAAATGTTCACCTTAGTGGTGGAGTTGGTATTGGTGGTGTTTTAGAACCATTGCAGGCAGCACCTGTTATTATTGAAGATAACGCTTTTATAGGATCTAGATGTATTGTTGTAGAGGGGGTGAAAGTTGGAAAAGAAGCTGTTTTGGGTGCAAATGTTGTACTTACTGCCTCCACAAAAATTATTGATGTAACTGGTAATAATCCTATAGAAACAAAGGGTGAGGTTCCACCCAACTCTGTTGTTATTCCTGGATCTTACACTAAAAAATTTAATGCAGGTGAATACCAAGTTCCTTGTGCTTTGATAATTGGGAAAAGAAAAGAAAGTACAAACAAGAAAACCTCTCTTAATGATGCACTAAGAGACTATAATGTTTCTGCTTAATATTAAAATGAAATCGGAAATTTTTAAAGCAGCTCAGTACCTTAGAAGTGGTGGTGTAATTTTATATCCATGTGATACCATATGGGCAATGGGATGTGATGCTACTAATCAAGATGCAATTAATAAAATTTATAACTTAAAAAAAAGAAATATATCCTCACCTCTAATATGTTTAATGAGTGATTTTAAAATGGCCAAGAGATATTTGAGTATTACAGACAAAATAAAAAACTATATAAATACTCAAGAAAAACCAACAACTATTATTTACAATTCAGTAAAAAATCTTAGAACGTATAAAAATTCAATAGCTGTAAGAATTCCCAACGATAATTTTTGTAGAAAATTAATTTTAGAATTAGACAAACCTATAACATCGACTTCAGTTAATTTTTCTGGAAAAAGTTATCCTGAATATTTTAAAGACATTGAAGCAGATATTTTGAACAAAGTTGATTATGCTGTAAATTTAAAAAGAGATGTAAAGCTTCAAGAGCCTTCAAAAATCGTTAAAATAGAAAACGATGAATTTATAACTTTAAGAGACTAAAATGTTTTTAGATAACATAAGAGAGAGCATAAATAATGAAATTTTTAAAATAATTTCAGAATGCTGTGAAGAAAACACTTTAGAGTGTTATGTAATTGGAGGTTATGTAAGAGATCTTTTAATTGGTAAAAAAACTCCAAAAGATATCGATATTCTTATTGTTGGTAATGGAATTAAAATAGCTGAAAATGTTGCAAAAAAATTAAAACTAAAATCAAAAGTTACTGTTTTCAAAAACTTTGGAACGGCAATGTTTAAGTACAAAAATTTTGAAATTGAGTTTGTTGGAACAAGAAAAGAAAGTTATAATAAAAACAGTAGAAATCCTCAGGTCTCCCCTGGTTCATTAAAAGATGATTTAAACAGAAGAGATTACACTATTAATACAATTGGGATAAGCTTAAATAAAAATTCTTGGGGGAAAATAATTGATGAATTTAATGGAATTGATGATTTAAAAAATAAAGTAATTAGAACTCCTTTAGAACCAAAAAAAACATTTTCAGATGATCCTTTAAGAATGTTAAGAGGAGCTAGATTTGCTAGTCAATTAAATTTTAAAATTGACAAAAAATCATTTGATGGATTAATCTCTGAAAAAGATAGAATTAAAATTGTTTCACCAGAAAGAATCTCCGAAGAAATTAATAAAATAATCAATACAGAAAAACCCTCTATTGGATTTAAAATATTGGAGTCAGCAGGGCTTTTAAAAATTATTCTTCCTGAATTGACAGACCTTAAAGGAATTGAAGAAATTGAGGGTCAAAAACACAAAGACAATTTTTTTCATACACTTGAAGTCTTAGATAATATTTGCAATAACACAACTAATTTATGGTTACGATGGGCTGCTCTTTTACACGACATTGGAAAAGCTCCAACAAAAAAATTTGTAAAAAAAATTGGATGGACATTTCACGGTCATGAATTAAAGGGATCAAAGATGGCTTACAAAATTTTTAAGCGATTAAATCTACCATTAAACAATAAGTTAAAATATGTTCAAAAAATAATTTATTTAAGTTCTAGACCAATTATACTTTCAAATAATAATATTACTGATTCAGCTATAAGGAGATTAATATTTGATGCTAATGAAGATCTAGATGATCTATTGACATTATGTGAAGCAGATATTACAACTAAAAACCCCTCCAGATTCAAAAAATATTTAAATAATTTTCAGATAGTTAGAGAAAAAATTAAAATTGTTGAGGAGAGAGATTCAATTCGAAATTTTCAACCTCCAATAAGTGGAGAAGAAATAATGAAATATTTTAAATTAAAACCCTCAAAAGAAATAGGTATTATAAAAGAATTTATTAAAAATTCTATTTTGGATGGTAAAATTAAAAATGATAAAGAATCGGCAAAGTTATTGATGATAGAAAAAGGAAAATCATTAGGTCTTAAAAGTAATACCATTGAATAGATTTATTAAAATATCTAAAATAAGCTTAATACTGGTCTATTTAGTAATTTTAGCTGGCTCCCTCGTAAGGATGACTGGAAGTGGAATGGGATGTCCAGATTGGCCAAAATGTTTTGGTTTACTAATTCCTCCAACCAATGAAAAACAGGTAGAATGGAATAAAAATCAGCAATACAGTAAAGGAATTATATTGAGATACAACGGAGAACTTATTGTTGCTAAAGATGATTTTGTCTCAAAAAATGAATTTAACTATACGAATTGGTACCCATATACAAAGCACGATTATTCTGAATTTAATGCAACTAAAACATGGATTGAATTTTTAAACAGATTAATTGGTGCAATTGCGGGACTATCTACCTTATTAATGTTAGTATTTTCTTTAAAGTTTTGGAAAAAAAATAAAATCTACTCATTAGTTTCTCTTTTAATTGTTTTAGGAATGGGATTTCAAGCTTGGCTAGGAAAATTGGTCGTTGATTCTAACTTGGCTCCATATAAAATAACTGTTCATATGTTAATGGCATTAGTGATAGTAGCATTAATAATTTATTTAATTTTTATTTCAAATAATAATATTAAAATTCTTAAAAATACTAGTTTAAAATATTTAATTTTTTTATCTCTTTTTGTAACTCTCGTTCAAGTTTTTACTGGAACTCAAGTAAGAGAATTTGTAGATATACAATATGAACTTTCATTAAATAAAGAACTATGGTTAAAAAATCCTAATTTTAATTTTTACTTTCATCGAACCTTTTCGTTACTTGTATTTGCAATAAATTTGACTATACTATATTTAACTTTTAAATGGAAGTATCCTTTAAATACAATACTTTGGATAAGTTTTATAATTTTTTTAGAAATTCTATTAGGAATTATAATGTATTATGGAGATTTTCCAATTTTTAGCCAACCTTTACATTTATTTTTAGCAACGATACTTTTTGGTTTCCAATTTTATTGGAGTTTATTTTTTACAAGAAAATTTAAAAATGATTTATAGAATTCGAATTATTTTAGATACAAAAGACGATGTTTTAAGAGATTTAGAAATTAAATCAAATTCTTCATTTGAGGAACTGCACTTTGCTATTGTCGATGCATTTAATTTAAAAGGAAATGAAATGGCTTCATTTTATTTAAGCGATGAAAATTGGAAACAAGGTGCAGAAATCACTTTAGAATCTTTTGGAAAAGATAAAGTAATGAAAAATTGTCTTTTAAATTCAGAAATAAATGATTTGCAAACAAACTTTATTTATGTTTACGATTTTTTAGAATTATGGACGTTTTTTGTAGAAGTAGTTGATGAATCAAATGAGAATAAATTTATCGATTATCCTCAAACAATTTTTTCAAACGGAAAAGTTCCAGAAAGTGCTCCAGATAAAATTTTTATTGAAGACAATAAAAATCATGATAATTTTGAGGAAAGCTTTGATGATGACCCGTATAATTATTATTAATTCACCCCCAACATTTCGTGGTTTTCGTAATTTTTTAAAACATAATTAAAAGATCCTCTTAATATTTCTCCCATATTAATAACATTATTAAAATTTTTATCTCTAGTCAAACTAAAAACTTGCTTGGACAAAATATTAACATTTTCTTTAGTTGAAATGTTATCTGACATCATACATTTTAATATTTCTTTTGTTCTGTTTTCAGAACTAAGTATTCGTTTTGCAATAATAGACCTTTCCTCTATTTTATATTGATCAACTGATTTAGAATCGAGTTTATCTTTGACAAGATTCATAACCTGCTTGTTTTCCTTAAAAAATTGAGGTCTATAGACTTTTAGATTTCCCTCAAAACACTGTTGATCAAAATCAATTGCCCTAATTTTGTACACAACTTGATCAAAATCATGTGTTGGTATAATTACATAATTATAGGATCTCATATCTCCAAGTAATCTAATCATACACCTCTCATTAAATTTAACAAACTCTTTTGCAATTTGAGATTTTTCAGAGTTATTACAGTTAATTAAGTACTCTTCGTAAAACTCATCACCAGGGATACCTGCTACATGTTCCTCTATTAATGTATCTTGATTAATTAGAAAATTTAAGTTATATGGAGATAATAAATTTTCAAGTTCTAAACCATAAACTCTTGATGCATCAGCTTTTTTAACATAGAAATAAGTAAAATTATCATTTAACTTATTTCTTATTTTTATTCTAAATGGTTTTGAATTTCCAAAAGTACAGTAATCTATTGCATCAATATTTAAAAAATCAATATTAGATTCATTTCCATCAGAATGCAATAAATTATATACTTTTTTTAGAGAAAGATCAATATCAGCCCTCTCATGTTCAGAATAAAATACCCTAACCCACAGAGTATCTTTATCATTTTTATTATACACTACAACAGATCCTGAAAATCGCTTTAAATCTTCGTAAAAAATGGGAATCTTTAAATTTCGATTATATAATGACAAATACTCATTCAACTCCTTAGATATTGGAAAAAATGGTTTTTTTTTAGACATTAATTTTTCTGTCATTTGATGTAATTTTATTTATAAAAGTAAGAATTTATCAATTAGACTGTTATTATTGTAAATTTGAATTTTAAAAATTACATTGTTTAAATTAGAATCAGAATACAAACCAACTGGTGACCAACCTGAAGCAATTAATGAACTTGTAAAAGGTTTAGAGCAAAAAACTAAGTTTCAAACCTTAAAAGGAGTTACTGGTTCAGGAAAAACTTTTACAATTGCCAATGTTATTGAGAAAGTGAATAAGCCAACTCTTGTATTGGCTCATAACAAAACTCTAGCTGCTCAACTGTATGCTGAATTTAAAGAGTACTTTCCGTCAAACTCAGTTGAATATTTTGTTTCATATTATGATTACTATCAACCAGAAGCCTATTTACCTGTAAGTGGAACATATATTGAAAAAGATTTATCTATTAATGAAAATATTGAAAAATTAAGATTAAGCACAACTTCTTCTCTTCTCTCTGGAAAAAGAGATGTAATAGTTATTGCATCCGTTTCATGTTTATATGGAATTGGAAATCCCGTTGAGTTTAAAAAAAATATTATAGAAATTGAAAAAAATCAAATTTTATCAAGAACTAAGTTTTTACATAATCTAGTGCAAAGTTTATACTCAAGAACTACAACTGAGTTGGTTAGTGGAGCATTTAAAGTTTCAGGCGATATAATTGATATTTTTCCAAGTTATGCTGATCATGGTTTTAAAATACACTTTTTTGGAGATGAAATTGAACTTATAGAAATTTTCGATCCTATTACAAAAAAAACACTACAATCTTTAGATAAACTAAACATATATCCCGCTAATATGTTTGCAACTTCCCCTGATGTTCTGCAAAATGCAATGAATGAAATTAGATTTGATTTAAAAAATCAAATAGAATATTTTAAAGAAATTGGGAAGTTTTTAGAAGCCAAACGCTTAGAAGAAAGAACAAATTTTGATCTTGAGATGATTCAAGAGCTAGGATATTGTTCGGGAATTGAAAATTATTCAAGATATATTGATGGCCGCTCACCAGGAACAAGACCATTCTGTTTATTAGATTATTTTCCAGAAGATTATTTAATGGTAGTTGACGAGAGTCATGTTACTCTTTCTCAAGTTCATGCTATGTATGGGGGAGACAGAAGCAGAAAAGAGAATCTAGTAGAATATGGATTTAGACTTCCTGCAGCAATGGATAATAGACCTTTAAAATATGAAGAGTTTGAATTTATACAAAATCAAGTAATATATGTGAGTGCAACTCCCTCTGACTATGAATTAGAAAAAACTGAAGGGGTATTTACAGAGCAAATAATTAGACCTACTGGATTATTAGATCCAGTAATTGAAATTAGAAAAAGTAATAATCAAATAGATGATTTGATAGATGAAATTCAGATTAGGGTAGAAAAAGATGAGAGGATATTAGTTACTACTCTTACCAAAAGAATGGCTGAAGAACTTACTAAATTCTTAAATAAAATAGATGTAAGGTCAAGATATATACATAGTGATATTGATACAATTGAGAGAGTAGAAATTATGCAGGGATTAAGAAAAGGGTTATTTGATGTCCTTGTAGGAGTAAATTTATTAAGAGAAGGACTGGATCTTCCAGAGGTTTCATTAGTTGCAATAATTGACGCAGATAAGGAGGGTTTCTTGAGAAGTCATAGATCATTAACTCAAACAATTGGAAGAGCTGCAAGAAATATCAACGGAAAAGCAATTTTTTATGCTGATAAAATGACTAAAAGCATGAAAAAAACAATGGATGAAACAGAATACAGAAGAAAAAAACAAGAATCATACAATAAAAATAACAACATAACTCCGACACCACTAAAAACAAAAATTAAGGAAGTTTTTTCAAACGAACAAATTGATAATGAGTTGTCTGATTTAAATAAAACTAAGAAGGACATAGATGTTTCTAAAATGTCTAACGAAGAAAAAAATAGGACAATAAAAACTTACAGAAAAAAAATGGAAATAGCTGCTAAAGCTTTAGATTTTATAGAAGCAGCTAGAATCAGAGATCTTATTAAGGAGTTAAAAAAATAAGAGGATAACTTCGTTATCCTCTTATTTTAATTATTTATTTACTGAAATTATTCTTTTGGGTTGCGAATAAAACTCTTTTCTCTTTGGAAGAGTAATAGTTAACATCCCATCTCTGTAAAAAGAATTAATTTTAGTTAGATTTATTGATTGAGGTAATTCATATGATTTAGAAAAAGATGAGTAATCAAATTCTTGTTGCATATAGTTATAGTCATTTTTGCTAATATTATCAATAGTTTTTACAGTTAATAATTGATTATCTAGTTCTATTTCGAAATCATTATTCGATTTTCCAGGAATAGCAAATTCAATAATAAAATCTTTGTCGCTTTCTTTGATATTTGTTGCAGGTGAATTATTTCTAATTGCAGGCATTATATCCCATGTATCACGAAAAAAGTTATCAAAAACTAATGGTAAAAAATTGTGTTGTTTTTTAATTAAATTCATAATGTGTTATTTTAAATTATACAAATATTTACATTACGAAATGTTCAAAATAGATGCCATTTACAAATACATGACATTTTGTCTAAAAAAACTAAAAATATTGTGACATTTTGACAATTAAGTCAGTACTTCTTGAATTTTATCTGCTGCTTCTTGAAATTCCGTTGCACTGTATACTTTAAAATCGCAATTATCAATTATCTCTTTTGCAATTTCAGCATTAGTCCCTTGCAACCTAACTATAATTGGAACTGAAATATCACCCATGTTGTTATATGCATCAACAATACCCTGGGCAACACGATCACAACGAACTATTCCCCCGAAAATATTGACTAAGATTGCTTTTACATTTGGATCTCTTAAAATTAATCTGAACGCAGTTTCTACTCTTTTGGCATCGGCAGTCCCTCCAACATCTAAGAAATTTGCAGGCTCTCCACCCGACTGTTTAATTAAATCCATAGTTGCCATTGCCAAACCGGCACCATTAACCATACAACCCACGTTTCCCTCCAAATCAACATAATTTAATCCAACTTCTCTTGCCTCAGTCTCAACTGGATTTTCCTCTTTTAAATCTCTCCAACTTAAATAGTCTTTATGTCTAAAAAGAGCATTGTCATCCAAAGAAACTTTAGCATCTACGGCCATTATTTTATTATCAGAAGTTTTTAAAACAGGATTAATTTCAAAAAGAGATGAGTCTGATGTAACATAGGATTTGTACAAAAGAGTAATGAATTTAACCATTTCTTTAAAAGCTTCACCAGAAAGACCTAAATTAAAAGCCACCTTCCTAGCCTGAAAAGATTGAATACCTAATGAGGGATCTATATCTTCATAAAATATCAACTCTGGTGTGTTTTCAGCTACAGTTTCAATATCCATTCCACCTTCAGTTGAGTACATAATCATGTTATTTCCTGTCTTTCTATTAAGTAAAATAGAAACATAAAACTCCTCTGTATCGAATTCACCAGGATAATAAACATCTTCAGCAATTAAAATTTTACTAACAAACTTTCCTTGTTTAGATGTCTGAGGAGTAATCAAGTGCATACCTAAAATATCAGAGGCAACCTCTTTAAGTTCATCCATGTTTTTTGCCAATTTAACTCCTCCTCCCTTACCTCGTCCACCGGCATGAATTTGAGCTTTAACTACAAACCAACTTGTTCCTGTTTTTTCAACTAACTCTTCAGTGAATTTATCTATTTCATCAATGTTGTCTAAAACAACACCTCTTTGAATTCTAACGCCATGTTCTTCTAATATTTTTTTTCCCTGGTATTCGTGTAAATTCATTTCAAAAATTTAATTTACAAATATAAGTGAATATCAATTACTATAAAGGGTCTCAGACTATATAATAAAGTTATATTTATAACAATTTGTTTTATTTTTATAATATTAGTGTTTTTTTTATCTCAAAAAAAAAACTTACCATAGATTTACGCAATGAAAAATGAAGATTTATTAAAAATTGCTAAAAAATTTGGAACACCAACTTATGTGTATGATGCTTCAAAAATTGAATCACAATACAAAAGGTTAACAAGTTCATTTAAAGAAGTTAAAAATCTAAGAATAAATTATGCAGTTAAAGCGCTTTCAAACATTTCTATATTAAAATACATTAAAAATCTTGGAGCTGGAATTGATACAGTTTCTGTTCAAGAAGTTATTTTGGGTCTAAAGGCAGGTTTTGATCCAGACAAAATAATATATACACCAAATGGTGTTTCTGTAAAAGAAATTGAAAAAGTTGCTGAAATGGGTGTTAATATTAATATTGACAACCTAAATGTATTAGAACAATTTGGTAATTTAAATCCAAATGTTCCTATTTGTATACGGATAAATCCACATGTAATGGCTGGTGGCAATAATAAAATCTCTGTTGGACATATAGACTCAAAATTTGGAATCAGTATTCATCAAATCCCATTACTGTTAAGAATAATTCAAAATACTAATATAAAAGTTAATGGTATTCATATGCATACTGGAAGTGATATTCTAGACATTGAGGTATTCATACATGCTGCTGAAATTCTTTTTGATGCAGCCTCAAAATTTGAAGACTTAGATTTTATTGACTTTGGAAGTGGATTTAAAGTTCCTTATTCAACTGGTGATAACGAAACAAACATTGAAGAGCTAGGAGAAAAGCTTTCTAAAAGATTTAATGAGTTTTGCAAGGAATATGGAAAAGATTTAACATTAGCTTTCGAGCCTGGTAAATTTCTTGTAAGTGAAGCTGGTAGTTTTTTGTGCTCCGTCAACTCAATAAAACAAACAACATCAACTGTATTTGCTCAAGTTGATTCTGGATTTAATCATTTTGTTAGACCAATGATGTACGGATCAAATCACGACATAATTAATATATCAAATCCCAATGATAGCGAACGATTTTACTCTGTTGTAGGCTATATTTGTGAAACGGACACTTTTGCCAACAACAAAAGAATTTCTAGAATAAATGAATATGACGTGCTTTGTTTTAAAAATGCAGGAGCATATTGTTTCACAATGGCTAGTAACTATAACTCAAGATACAAACCCTCTGAAATTTTATTTTTTAATAATAAACCATTTGAGATAAGAAAAAGGGAAACTATTGAAGATATTTTAAAAAATCAAGTCGTAATAGATATATAAACTAATCTATCACACCGGACCCTATAAGTTCATGTCCATTATACCAAACCACAAATTGTCCTTTGGTAATAGAAGATTGAGGTTTGTCAAAAATAAAAAAAGTTCCATTTTCAGTAAAAACTAATTGGGATTTTTGAAGAGGTTGGCGATATCTTATTCTGGTGTCAAATAATTTAGAATCTGTATAATCATAATCTTCTCTAAGACGATGAAAATTTTTCTCTAAAACAAACAAAACCTTTCTATACAATCCAGGGTGATTTTTACCCTCACCAACATAAACTAAATTGTTGACAACATCTGTTCCAATAACAAAAAGAGGTTCTTTAGTCCCACCAATGGCTAGGCCCTTTCTCTGTCCAATTGTAAAAAAATGAGCACCATCATGATTTCCAATAACAGAACCTTTATCAATAGAATAATTGTAAGGATTTGACATTAATTTCAAATTTTGAACTGAAAAATCATTAGGGTCTGAAACAGAGTTAAAAATTTCATTATTTTTTGAAATTAAAATAACTTTTCCTTTTTTAACTTTTAGTTTTTGTTGTAAAAATTCTGGAAGTTTTACTTTTCCAACAAAACACAATCCCTGAGAATCTTTTTTTTCAGCAGTAATTAAATTTTGCTGCTTAGCTATTAACCTAACTTCTTTTTTATCTAAATCCCCAATAGGAAACATAACTTTTGATAATTGATATTGAGAAAGTTGACATAAGAAATAAGACTGATCTTTATTAGTGTCTTTTCCTGAGAATAGACTATAAATAAATTGATTATCAGTTTTTTTACTTTTAATTCTGCAATAATGGCCAGTAGCTACATAATCAGCATCTAGAGACTCTGCAATTTTTAAAAAAACATCAAACTTTATTTCTCGATTACATAATACATCAGGATTTGGAGTATGTCCATTTTTATACTCATCAAACATATAATCAATAATTCTTGTTTGATATTCTTTACTTAAATCGACTGTTTGAAATGGAATAGATAATTTTTCAGCAACCATCATTGCATCATAACTGTCTTCAACCCATGGACACTCATTTGAAATAGTGACAGACTCATCATGCCAATTCTTCATAAAAATTCCGATAACATCATAGCCCTGCTTAACTAACATGTAGGCAGCTACACTAGAATCTACTCCTCCAGAAAGAGCAACTACAACTCTTGTGTTTTTGTTAGACATTAAAATTATTTATTTTTTACCCTGAAGCTTTCTTTGTCTTTCAGCCTCTTCCATCATTTCTTGCATTTTACGCTGAAATCTGTTTTGTTTTCTGGGTTTCTTTTTATTCTCTTGAACTTGCAACCTTATTTTATCTTCATCAATAATAAAGTACTTTATAGAAATCATTATCAAGATTGTTAAAATGTTTGAAATAAAATAATACAAACTAAAAGCACTTGCATAATTATTAAAGAAGAACAACATCATAACTGGCATCAAATACATTATAAATTTCATATTAGGCATTCCAGGTTGAGTTGTTTGCATTTGAGCCCCAGATGACATTTTGGTGTAAAAGAAAATCGCAATTGAAGCTAGAATTGGAAGTAAACTAATGTGATCTCCATAAAACGGAATACTAAAAGGAAGTTCAGCAATAGTATCATAAGAAGATAAATCCTCAGCCCACAAAAAAGACTTTCCTCTTAATTGAAAAGCAATTGGAAAAAAACAAAATAAGGCATAAAATACTGGAAGTTGCAATAAAGCAGGAACACATCCAAGCAATGGATTAGCGCCAGCTTTATTATATAATTTCATTGTTTCTTGTTGTCTTTTAACTGCATCATTTTTAAATTTCTCATTAAGCTCGTTAATTTCAGGCTTTATTACTTTCATTCTAGCTTGAGAAACATAAGTCTTATAAGTAACAGGGGACATTACTAGTCGAGTTACAATAGTCATTAAAATGACCGCAATTCCAGCAGAGAAATATTTAACTAGAAAACCAAAGAAAGGGAAATAAATAAACCTATTAATCATTCCAAAAATACCCCAGCCAAAATATATAGAATCATATATTTTATCATCGTAATTTTTTAGTATATCATAATCATTAGGACCTATATACCATTTCATTTTTTTACTAATTTCTTTATTAGATAAGCTTAAGGGAATTATTGAGGAATAATTTTTAGTATAAACCACATCTTTCCCTTCATCATCAAAAAGTTTTTTTGAGCTAAATTCAATATTATCTATAGGATTTTCAAAAACTAAAATAGAATTGAAAAAGTGTTGACCATAAGATATCCAATTTACAGAATCTTCAGAATCATCAGAATCTGAGTATGAGCTTAAATAATTTGTATCATCTCCATCATATTGATAGAGTAGCTGACTGTACCTGTTTTCATAATCTACACTTTTAGCTTGTCTAAAAGCATCTAGACTCCAGTTTAAGGTGATATTTTCATCATTATTCAATAGTGAAGATAATCCAGTAGAGTTAATGTTAAAATCAATCATGTAACCACTCTCAGGAATTTTGTATTCAAAAGATATAGACTGAAATTCAGAAATAACCAATTTCATTATTACTGATTTGATTTTCCCCCTTTCAACTTCTTCATATGAAAAATTATAATCTGAAGTATTTATATCATAGCCATTAATAGTTTGAAAATTTATATTTGTTTTTTGGTTATTATTTACAATAAATAAAGATTCTCCTTTATGATTTGAATAACCTTTTAATTTCACTTCATTTAACAATCCTCCTTTGGTGTTAAATTTAAAAATAACATCATCATTTTCAATTATAATATCTTGATTGATATTAGAACCAATAGGATTTTTTGTGGTGTTTTTAGATATTTCAGAAATATCTTGAAAATCTTCAACTACTATATCATTGGAATCTTCTTGTTCGATTGATTGATTTTCAATTTGAGCAGATTTTTCTAAATCAGGAATAGTAACATTAAACCACCAAAAAAAAGCAGCAATAAGTAATAAAAATCCTATAATTTGGTAGATATCTATTTTGTTTTCTTCCATTCTATTTTTTTGAGTTATTATATTTTAAACATGCTGAAACAAAAGAAACAAACAAGGGATGTGGATTTTCAACAGTGCTCTTATATTCAGGGTGAAATTGGACACCAATAAACCAATCATTTGATGGGAGTTCAACAATTTCAACTAATCCAGTTTTAGAATTTATCCCGCTTGCTTTTAAACCTGCATCTTGTAGATCATCAAGGTATTTATTATTTAACTCCCAACGATGTCTGTGCCTTTCTTTAATTTGCTTTGAATTGTAAATACTCATTGCTCTTGAATTTTCAATTAATTCACAATCCCATGAGCCTAATCTCATAGTTCCACCCATATTTGTTATATTCTTTTGATCTTGCATTAAGCTAATAACAGGGTTTGATGTATTTTTATCCATTTCAGTAGAATTAGAATCCTTAAGATTTAAAACATTTCTTGAAAATTCAATAACAGCCATTTGCATACCTAGACAAATTCCAAAAAAAGGAATATTATTTTCTCTAGCGGATTTAATAGATTTAATTTTTCCCTCAATCCCTCTAGATCCAAAACCAGGAGCGACTATTAAACCATCCAGTTTTAAAATTTTTTCATTGATTTCATCGTCTATGTGTTCAGAATGAATTGAATGAACATTAACTTTTGTTTCATTAACTGATCCCGCATGAACTAAAGATTCTAAGATTGACTTATAAGAATCCTGAAGCTCAACATACTTTCCAACTAAACCAATATTTATAGTGTTTTTTGGAGACTTTAATTTATTTACAAAATCAGCCCAAACATTCATATTAGTTGAACTATAATTTGAAATTTCAAGTTTTTTGAGAACTACTTTATCTAACTTTTCTTTTTCCATCATGAGTGGAACGTCATAAATTGTTGAGGCATCTTTCGATTGAATGACTGAGTCTACATCAACATTACAAAAAAGAGCTAATTTATTTTTTATATCATCAGAGATATCGTGTTCAGTTCTACAAACTAATATATCAGCATTTATACCACTTTCCATTAAAGTTTTTACTGAGTGTTGTGTGGGTTTTGTCTTTAATTCTTTAGCTGCAGAGAGATAAGGAACTAGAGTAAGGTGAATAACAAGACTATTAGACTTTCCAAGTTCCCATCTTAGTTGTCTAACAGATTCTATGTAAGGTAACGATTCAATATCGCCAACAGTTCCACCAATTTCAGTAATAATAACATCATAATTATTTGTTTCTCCAAGCAACTTTATTCTTCTTTTAATTTCATCAGTAATATGAGGAATAACTTGGACTGTCTTGCCTAAAAAATCTCCTTTTCTTTCTTTTTCAATAACTGTTTGATAAATCCTACCTGTTGTTACATTATTTGCTTGCGAGGTTTCTACATTTAAAAATCTTTCATAATGACCTAAATCCAAATCTGTCTCAGCTCCATCTGATGTTACATAACATTCTCCGTGCTCATAAGGATTTAGTGTCCCAGGGTCTACATTAATGTATGGATCAAGCTTTTGAATTGTAACATCAAGTCCTCTGGACTGAAGAAGTTTTGCTAAAGATGCTGATATAATTCCTTTTCCTAAAGATGAACTCACACCACCAGTGACAAAAATATACTTCGTTTTAGACATTCTATAATTTAAGCGATCAAAAATACAAAAAGAAAGTGAGTAAATTAAAAATTCTAATGATTAGGAAACTATTTTTCTGATGTAATTTCAAATACATCTAAATCATCATGCTGGATTAGTAAAACTGATTCGTTAATATATCCATTATTAAGTTTTTTATACTTAAATCTATTTTGATAATATTTTGTCTCACCAATATTTATTGATTTAACTAATTTTCTACGATATGCTGAACGTAAAATCAAATCTAATGTAATTTCATAGGCTCTAATTACTATTTTATTAGGGAGCTTCCCAAAATTTTCAAAAAATAAATCATTAAGCTCATTTAATTCTTCATCATATTTTGGATAAAAATATGTTGGATAAGTGAATTTTAAATTTCCCAAATGTTGAAATGATATATTTTCATTTTCATAAGTTTCTGAACGATAACTAGACAACATATTAATATTTCTTTCTTTAGAAATTTGAGAGTTCAGCAAGGAAGAAACACTAGTTATTACATTCAAGTTTTGAGATTCTAAAAAAACTAAATTATTTTTTTGCTCGACTAATAGAGAATCAGTTATTTCAGGATCAACTAATCCCATAGTTAAGTCAGTATCTATAAGTTCAGCATAAGGAAAGCGTTTCAATAATTCTTCTTTTACATTTTCAGTCGAAGTATCATATATAATCATAACACATGGATCAGGATCTTGTAAAATTAAACTGTCAACGTGTCTAAACATTAATTCTCTTTGTAATTCTACTGGGGGAATTGATTGAAAAATATTTTTGTTTAAATTAATTTCTTTGGATGTAAGAGGAGATACAATTGGAGTGTTAAATTCACTTAACATTGAAGAAAGTCTATTTATGTTTCTAGGGATGAAAGGACCTAAAATAAAATCATAGTTTTTTATTTTTTTAGAATTGGCAATTTTATCAATTTCTTCAAAACTATTCTTATTATCATAAGTATCAACTTGAAGATTAATTCCTAGGTTTTTTGCTTTTTGAAGAGCCATTAAGGTCCCACTGTAAAAATCTAATGAAAGAGTAGAAAGATTTAACTTTTCTAAATATATTTTTGTTTTTTCAATTGAGTCAATTTCAATATTATCTAAGTTAAAAGGAGCTATAAAAGCAAAAGAAATAGATTTCTTTTTAGGAACACTATCAATTAAATTAATAGTTGATTTTTTTGATTTATCTACTATTTTTTCAATAATTTCTTCGATCGATTTTTCTAGTTCTATAGTTTTAATAAATGGTATTTTTAAAACCATTTTTTTAGAAATTTTATTTCCTTTAATTTGAGGATTATATTTTTTTATTAAGTCAATTGGAACATTATATAAATTAGAAATAGTGAATAAGGTTTGTTTTCTTTTTACACTGTGATCAATAAATTCAATATTAATTTCAGAATCATTTACAGATTTTGTATTCTGAGAAAATCCAAAAATTGAGATTATAAAAAAAAGTAAAAAAAGTCTTAAATGTCTCATTATTCCCATTCTATTGTAGCAGGTGGTTTTGAGCTTATATCATATACCACTCTATTTACCCCTTTTACATTATTGATGATCTTATTAGAAACTTCTTGCAAAAACTCGTAAGGTAAATTTACCCAGTCAGCTGTCATGCCATCAGTAGATTCTACCGCCCTTAAGGCAACACATTGCTCATAAGTTCTTTCATCTCCCATAACTCCTACACTCTTTACGGGAAGAAGGATTGCTCCTGCTTGCCACACCTTATCATAGAGACCATT
This sequence comes from uncultured Bacteroidota bacterium, assembly GCA_902559035.1. Lineage (GTDB taxonomy): Bacteria > Bacteroidota > Bacteroidia > Flavobacteriales > Flavobacteriaceae > MAG-121220-bin8. Next base: position 122,688 of record CACEGG010000004.1, on the reverse strand, counting down.
ATCAATTAATCCGGAAATAAAAATGCTATCAACTTCTTGAAGAATCTTTACTTTTTCATTAGTAATATCTCCTAAGATTCTAATTGCTAGTCCAGGGCCTGGAAACGGATGCCTTTTCAACAACTTTGAATCAATTCCTAGACTTTTACCAACTCTTCTAACTTCATCTTTAAAAAGCATTTTGAGAGGTTCTACAACTGAAAGTTTCATAAAATCAGGTAATCCACCAACATTATGATGTGATTTAATGGTTGCAGATGGCCCCTTGACAGATATTGATTCTATAACATCAGGATATATAGTTCCCTGAGCTAACCATTTTGCACCATCAATTAATTTTGATTCTTGATCAAACACATCGATGAATGCCTTGCCAATAATTTTTCTCTTTTTTTCAGGATCATCAATTCCTGAAAGTTTTTTAATGAAATAATCTGAAGCATCTACACCCTTTACATTAAGACCCATTCCCTTGTACTGATCTAAAACACTATTAAATTCATTTTTTCTTAATAAACCATTATTAACAAAAATACAATGTAAATTATCTTTTATTGCTCTATGAATTAAAACTCCTGCTACAGTTGAATCAACACCTCCAGATAAACCTAAAATCACTTTATCGTCACCAATCTTATTTTTAATATCGTTGATTGTTTTTTCAGAAAAAACATCTGGAGTCCAATCTGGATTAATTTTAGCAATATTTAATAAAAAATTTTCTATAATTTTTTTTCCATCTTTTGAATGGTAAACTTCGGGGTGAAATTGAATTCCATAAAGGTTTTCATCAATTATAGAAAAAGCTGCGTTTTTAACATCTGCAGTACTAGAAATACATTTTGAGTTTAGCGGAAGAGTTTCGATTGTATCACTGTGACTCATCCAAACTTGAGAACCTAAATCAACTCCATGAAATAATAAACTTTCTGAATCAATTTCCATTAATTTAGCTCTACCATATTCTCTTTTATTCGAAGGAATAACTTTTCCTCCGAAAAAGTGTGCAATATATTGAGCTCCATAACAGACACCAAGTAAAGGTTTTTTTCCTTTAATTTCACTTAAATCAATATGAAGAGCATCTTCTGATCTTACAGAGAATGGAGAACCAGACAATATTACAGCTTTAAAAGAATTAAGATCTACTTTTAAATTATTGTATGGATGAATTTCACAATAAACATACAACTCTCTTACTCTTCTAGCGATAAGCTGGGTATATTGTGAACCAAAATCAATTATCAAAACTTTTTCTTCCATATTCAAAAATACTATTTAATGATAGAAAAAATCAAAAGAAAGTAATTAATATTTCACAACATTAAAGCTATTATTAAACGGGTCAATTTTTTCAATTAAAAAACTTAAAAAGTTTTTTTTGTTACTATTAAAAAAAGAAGAAAAATTTAGTTGGCGTTCTTGAAAAGAATTATTTGGAAATAAATCCTTTTTTAAAATTTCAATTCTATCTAAAAAGTCTTTATGTTTTCTTTTCTCAGCCTTAATTAGTCGTTTTTCAAGATTATTCAAGCCATTTAGTTGTTTTTTTTCTTGAGCTTTAACTGCTCCAATGAAGGATTTATCTGTTTGCTTAGCTAGATTATATATATTATTAAAATTTTTCCTAACAGCTTCTTTTTGCACACTCAAATCCGTTACTATTTTTGAGTTATTCTTTAAGTAATGTACTTTTAGTTGATCTATGTTTTTAAACAGATCTTCAATCTTTATGTTTAATTTATCGCATTTTTCTTGTTGTTTTTTAGAAATCAACATTAGTGACGATCTTACAGAAAGTATTGGAAAAGAAATTTTTTGAAAATCAAAATAGTCCTTAAGCTGCAACCAATATGCAATTTCACTTCCACCTCCAACGTAGGACAGATTTGGTAAAATATGTTCTTGATATAATGGTCTTAACAATACATTTGGTGAAAATCTTTCAGGAAAATTATTTATTTCATCAATGATTTCAGTTTGAGTAAAAGAGATTTCAGTATTTAAAACATGATACATGTTGTTTTTATAATCTATTCTTTCTCTAATGTTATCTAAAATATAAAACATATTAATCTCTCTTGGATTGACTTGAGGATTAAAACTAAAGTTTAATGAGTTTTTTAGATTATTATTAGTTTTTGAAACCTTGTTGTAACAGGATTTGTTCAGAACTTCGTCTAAAAAAAATTCTTTAAAAAGATTTTTTAAATTTTTATTATCAGGTTGAATTATTAGAAGGCCGTAATCAGCAAACAAACTGTGAACCAAACTCAAAGTTGATTCCGATAAATTTCTATTATTTAAGTATGATGATTTAAAAAGAGATAATAAATTTTTATCATTTGAATTTTTGAAAAAAGATTTCAATTTTTCAAAAACAATACTTAAATCATCAGTCTTTAATCTTCCCACAGGCCCTTTAGAGTTAATATTCCATTCAAATTTTGTTTTATTCAAGTTGAAGAAATTTATTTCTTTAAAATCATGATCTTCAGAGGCCATCCAATAAATTGGAACAAAATTGTATTCTGGATATTTTAGTTTTAATTGATCACATATTTTAATTGCGTCTATTATTTTATAAAAAAAATATAGTGGACCGGTAAATAAGTTTAATTGGTGACCAGTACAAACTGTAAATGTGTTTGAATTTGATAAACTTTTAATGTGTTTTAATTGCTTATCATTATTTTTCAAATCCTTATACTGTTTAAACAATTCTTGACCTAAAACTTTTCTATAATCATCATTATATTGCTCTTTTTTTCCTTTGAGCTGATCCAAATAATTATCTATTTCAAATGAATTATTGTAAAAAGAGGTGATTCCCTTATCATTATTTATATAACTAAGAGTAATTTTTGGTAAATGATTTGATATTTCAGGTTTTATATAAGTCAAGGTTTTTTTAAATATAAGGTATTATAATTTTTCATTAGGGATTGCATATAAATCAAACTCTGTACAATCTATTATTTTTAAATTGACAAAATCCCCAATTTTAAGATAATATTTACTTGCATCCACTAAAACTTCATTGTCAACATCTGGTGAATCAAATTCTGTTCTTCCAATATAATTAATACCCTCTTTTCTATCAATAACACATTTATAAACTTGATTAATTTTTTTTTGGTTTAACTCCAACGAAATCTGAGATTGGATTTCCATTACTGAGTTAATTCTTTCTTGCTTAATTTTTGGAGAAACATCATCAACCAAGCTGTAGGCGTGAGTATTTTCCTCGTGACTGTAAGCAAAACATCCTAACCTATCAAATTTAGTTTCCATTATCCATTCTTTAAGTTCATTAAAATCTTCTTCTGATTCACCTGGATAGCCAACTATTACTGTTGTTCTTATTGCAATTTCAGGATTCAATAATCTCATCTTATTGATTAATTCAATGATATTTTCTTTTTTGGACCCCCTTCTCATTGATTTTAATATTTTAGTAGATATATGTTGAAGTGGTATATCTATATAATTACAAACCTTCTCTTCTTGTTTAATTACTTCTAAAACATCTAAAGGAAACCCATTTGGAAAAGCATAATGTAATCTAATCCATTCAATTCCGTCAACTTTTACCAATTCTTTAAGTAATGACGACAACTCTCTTTTTTTATATAGATCTAGTCCATAATAGGTTAAGTCTTGTGCAATTAAAATAAGTTCTTTAACCCCATTTTTTGCGAGTAAAGTTGCTTCATTAACAAGCACTTCAATAGATTTTGATTTATGTTTTCCTCTCATCAACGGAATTGCGCAAAAGGAACAAGGTCTGTCACAACCTTCAGAGATTTTTAGATATGCATAATTTTTTGGGGTAGTTGTTAATCTTTCACCTACTAACTCGTGTTTGTAATCTGCTTTTAAAGCTTTTAAAAGTTTTGGTAAATCAGTTGTTCCGAAATACTGATCAACATTTGGAATTTCTTTTTTTAAATCAGGCATATATCTTTCGCTAAGACAACCTGTAACAAATAGTTTATCTATTTCACCTATTTCTTTTTTTGAAGAATATTCTAATATTGTATTAATAGATTCTTCTTTCGCATTATCTATAAAACCACATGTATTTACAACAACAATATTACCTTCTTTTTCATGAACAACATTTTTATTATTGGCTTTTAATTGACCCATAAGAACCTCAGAGTCGTAAATGTTCTTTGAGCAGCCTAAAGTAACTACATTAATTGTGTTTTTTTTTGAATATTTTGTTCTCAATTATTAAAGTTTATGATTTTTTAAAAAATGAATCCACAAATTCTATTTTATTGAATACCTGTAAATCTTCAATACCTTCACCAACTCCAATAAATTTTATAGGAATATTAAATTGGTCTGAGATCCCTAAAACAACACCACCTTTTGCTGTTCCATCTAATTTAGTAACAGCTAAAGATGTTATTTCTGTAACACTTGTAAACTGCTTAGCTTGTTCAAATGCATTTTGCCCAGTTGAACCATCAATTACAAGCAGAACTTCGTGAGGAGCGTTTACATTTTTTTTCTGTAAAACTCTTTTAATTTTTCCAAGTTCATTCATCAAATTAGTTTTATTGTGGAGTCTTCCTGCTGTGTCAATTAAAACAACATCAATATTTTTATTTATTGCAGACTCAAGTGTGTCATAAGAAACTGATGCTGGATCACTTCCCATTTTTTGTTTTACCAATTCAACACCTACTCTATTTGACCAAACCTCTAATTGATCAATAGCAGCAGCTCTAAAAGTATCTGCAGCACCAATCATTACTTTAAGTCCTAATGACTTATAATGATTAGCCATTTTGCCGATGGAAGTGGTTTTACCAACCCCATTAACTCCAACAACTAATATAACATGTGGCTTATTATCACCAATTGACAAGAAATCATCATCATCTTGAGAATCGCATATTATTTTGGTTATTTCTTCTTTTAGAATTGTGTCTAATTCGTCAGAACTAATAAACTTATCTTTTTTTACTCTGTCTTCAATATGATCTATTATTTTGAGTGTAGTTTTAACTCCAACATCAGAACTAATCAGTACTTCTTCTAGATTATCTAAAACTTCATCATCAACCTTGCTTTTACCAACGATTACTTTGGAAATTTTGTTAAAAAATGAATCTTTACTTTTTTTAAGACCACTATCAAGAGTCTCTTTTTTTTCTTTTGTAAATAGTTTTTTGAAAAAATTCATTTAATAAAAGTTTTATCAAAGATATGTAAAACAAAAAAAGCCACTAAAAAGTGACTCTTGTAATTAATATCCAAAGATTTAATTATTTACTTAACCAATCATTAACCAAAGAGGGATCCATAATCGATTCTACATAAGTATACGCACCAGTTTTGGGGCTTTTAACCATTTTTATAGCCTTTGTAAGTCTTTTCGAAGAGGTTTGAAGTGATGCTACAGTCTTTTTTGCCATTTCTCTTATTATTTAATTTCTTTATGAATAGTATTTTTTTTCATGATAGGATTAAATTTTTTTATCTCTAATCTATCAGGTGTATTTTTTTTATTTTTTGTAGTTACATATCTAGATGTACCAGGAAGACCTGAATTTTTATGTTCTGTACATTCTAATATTACTTGTACTCTATTTCCTTTCTTAGCCATAATAAATTAATTAAGCTTTATTAATTTTGGATTCTTTCAAAACTGCTGAAATACCCTTTTTATTAATTGTTTTTAAAACAGAAGTCGATACCTTAAGAGTTATCCATTTACCTTCTTCAGGGATAAAAAAACGTTTTTTGATTAAATTAGGTTCAAATCTCCTTTTAGTTTTATTCATTGCTTTTGAAACATTGTTTCCAACTAAAACTTTTTTTCCTGAAATTTCACAAACTTTAGACATAACTATCTTATTTTAAAATAGGGTGCAAATTAACAACATTTTTACAGTAATGCCAAATTTTTTAGTCTTCTGTTAATAATTCAGAAAATAAAAGTTCTAAAGCTTTATTAACAGATTTTTTTATATTTTTTTCCCTGTTTTTTCCAAAATTAAATTCATATGACTTAACATCATTTAAAGTGGCTAATGAAATATAAATAGAACCCACTTCTTTTTTTGAGTCTCCCTTATCTGGACCAGCATTCCCAGTTGTAGATATTGCATAATCTGTCTTTAGAAGCTTTTTAGCATTTAAAGCCATGCTGTTAGCTACCTGAGAACTTACAACTGAATGCAAATCAATATCATTTTGATTCACTGACAAAAGGTTTTGTTTAATATTTGTGTCATATGCCACAACAGCTCCCTTAAAATATGATGAAGCTCCAGGAACAGAAGATATTCTTGAAGATATTAAACCACCTGTAAAACTTTCTGCAGTTGATAAAGTTTTTCCTGATTTTTTTAATATTTTTCCTATTTCAGATTCTATTGAATTTACAGACTCAAATCCTATTATAATTTTACCTAGAATCTCAAAAAGTTGAGCGATATAATTGTCCATTTTTTTCTCAAGATCAGTTCGATCAAAACCTCTACATGATAACCTTAACCTTACTCTACCTAAATTTGGTAAATATGCTAATTTGAAATTTTTAGATAAACCATCTTCAAAGTCTTTTAACTTCTTTGCTATGGTACTTTCTCCAACTCCATAAGTCATCAAGGTTTTTTTTAAAATAATCGGACAATTAAATTCCTTTTCAATAAATGGAACAACTGAGTTAACAATCATAGATTTCATCTCATACGGAACTCCAGGGAGAGAAATGAAAAAGGAATTATTTTTTTTTATTTGCATACCAGCTGCTGTTCCATATTGATTTTCAATTAGTAATGCTTTTGATGGGACTAAGGCTTGAGCTCTATTTAAATCATTAATAGGATTGTCGACAAAATTCTTAAAAAGGTTTTCAATATGGACTAATAATTCTTGATTATGTATTAATTTATCATTGAAAAATTCACAAAAAACATCTTTTGTTATATCATCATTTGTTGGACCAAGCCCACCTGTTGTAATTATAATATCAAATTTATCAATCGAATTATTAAATGCGTTTATAATATCATCTTTAGTATCCCTAATTGACAAAATTTCACAAACCTCTACACCTATTTTGATTAATTCATTTGAGATAAAAGTTGAATTTGTATCAACTATTTGACCTATTAAAATTTCATCACCAATAGTAATAATCTTTGCTCTAATCATTACTTAATATTGATCTTGAAATTATGATTATTATTAATAAAACCTTCTAATTTATCACCCCTGTTAACTTTTCCAACTCCAGCTGGTGTTCCCGTAAAAATAACGTCTCCAATTTTTAGAGTAAAAAATTTTGATATTTCTGAAATTAATTCATCAAAATTCCACATCATTTGACTAGTATTTCCTTTTTGAACTAAACTCCCATTTTTATTCATTGAAAAATTGATATCATTTAGATTTTTAAATTCTGTTTTGTTTATCCAATTTCCAATTAAAGCAGAGCCGTCAAAAGCTTTTGCTTTTTCCCAGGGTAAACCTTTTGATTTCAATTCAAATTGTAGATCTCTGGCTGTAAAGTCAATCCCCAATCCAACTTTATCATAATATGTTTTTGCGAATTTCTTTTCAATAGATTTTCCAAGTTTACAAATCTTTAAAATAACTTCAATTTCATAATTAATTTCATTAGAATAATCAGGAATAAAAAAAGGTTGATTTTTTAGGATTATTGAACTATCCGGTTTGATAAAAATAACAGGACTATCAGGCCTTTCATTTTGCAGTTCACTAACGTGATCTTCATAATTTCTACCAATACAAATTATTTTCATTTTATAATTTATTGTTAAGCTTATTTAACCTTAATTTAGTCAATATTTTCTTGGTATACATTGGAAAATCAGAATTTAATATCCACCCAAAATAACCAGGCTCATTATCAATTATAAAATCAACTGATTTACCTTTATGTTTTCCAAAAGAAAAACAGGGTACATTATTTTGGTCATAAATTATAAAACCTGCCAAATCAACTGTTCTATTTCTAGAGGAGAATTCCGATAAAAACGTAACATTATTTTCTAATTCAGAATACTTTTCAATCTGAGCTTCCAAAACCTCATAAGTTGCTAAAGTATCGGCCTTCGAAGAATGAGCATCAATTAAATCTTTTTTACAATAAAATTTATAAGCTGCACCTAAGGTTCTCTTTTCCATTTTATGAAAAATATTTTGGACATCAATACACTTAATTTTTTCTAAATCAAAGTCAATATTTGATCTGAGAAATTCTTCAGCCAAAAGAGGAATGTCAAATTTATTAGAATTAAAACCTCCAAGATCACAATTGTTTATCATTTCTTTGACCTGAGAGCCTATTTCCTTAAAATTAGGCTCATTAATTACCATTTCATTTGTGATACCATGAATTTTTGAAACCTCACTTGGAATAGAAATCTCAGGATTAACTAACCATGTTCTTGATTCTTTATTGCTATTTGGATAAACCTTCAAAATTGAAATTTCAACTATCCTATCTTTAGAAATATTTATTCCAGTTGTTTCTAAATCAAAAAAACAAATAGGCTTTGATAGTTTTATTTTCATATTTAAGAATTACTAAATTGAGGTGGAAGAATCCCAATTTTCAATAAGCTCTTTTATCCTTTTAATAAATAATCCACCCTGAGCTCCATTAACAACTCTGTGATCAAAACTATGAGAAAGGATAATTTTTCTTCTTACACCAATAAAATCTCCTTTTTCAGTTTCAATTACAGAGGGTTTTTTTGTTATAGCTCCAAAAGCTAAAATACCGACCTGAGGTTGATTTATTATAGGTGTTCCCATCAATGTATCAAATACTCCAACATTACTAATTGTGTATGTTCCGTCTTGAACTTCATCAGGCAATAAAAGGCCGTTTCTTCCACGACTGGCTAAATCATTAACTTTTTTTACTAGACCAAATAGGCTTAATTGATCTGCTTTTTTAATTACTGGAACAATTAGATTACCATCTTTTAAAGCAGTTGCCATGCCAATATTTATTGACTTCTTTTTTATGATTTTATAATTTTCGACACTAACATTAAGCATTGGGAATTCCCTTAATGCTTGAGCAACTAAACTTATAAAAATAGGTGTAAATGTAATTTTTTCATTTTCTCTTTCAAAAAAGGAATTTTTAATTTTTTCTCTCCAATTCCAAAGTTCAGATATATCAGCTTCAATAAAAGCTTGGACGTGGGCAGATTTTTCTTTACTGGAAAGCATGTGATCAGAAATGAGTCTTTCCATCCTACTCATTTCTAAAATCTCATCAGACTCTTTATTAGTATTTACAGACTTTATCGTTTCAATAATTTTATTTGGTTCTTTTAGTTTTGAAGAAATATAATTTAAAAGGTCATTTTTAGTTAATCTTCCATTTTTACCTGATCCAATTATGGAATCTAATTCTTTTAAAGAAATCCCTTCTTTTTTTGAAATATTTTTTACTAAAGGAGAGTATATTCTTTCAGATGATTTATAGTCATTTTTTTCTATTATAGAGTCAGCTTTTTTAAAATATTCAATTGGTTCGGTAACAATTGTTTCAGATTTATATGATGTTGTTTCCGTTTTATCTGAAGAAGTTTTTTGATTATTTTCAATAGTAAGGGATTCAATTTTTTTATCTGTTTCAATTATTGCTATAGGGTCTCCAACTTTTACTACATCGTTAATTTTACATAGCTTTTGTATTAGTACACCAGAAACTTCACTTGGAACTTCTGAGTCAACTTTATCAGTAGCTATTTCAACAATTAAATCATCTTCCTTAATGTCATCACCTTCATTTTTTAACCAACCAGTTATGGTTGCTTCATCAACACTTTCTCCCATTTTAGGTAAGACAATTTCGATTTTATTAGACATCTCTATTAATTGATTATGCAAAAATATCAAATTATAATTTGATATTGACTGTATTACTAAATAGTTTAATTTAAGTTTTTAAAGAATTTTCAAAAGGAATTCTTTTTAAAATACTCCTGCCCAGTGTAACTTCATCAGTATATTCCAATTCATTTCCAACCGAAACGCCTCTTGCTATAGTAGTGATTTTGATATCAACATCTTTAATTTGTCTGAAAATATAAAAATTAGTGGTATCGCCCTCCATAGTTGCGCTTAAAGCAAAAATAAGTTCCGACACATTTTTAGATCTAATTTTTTCAATTAAGGACTTTATGTTTAACTGATTTGGGCCGATTCCTTCAATTGGTGATATTTTTCCTCCCAAAACATGATAAACACCATTAAATTGACCAGTACTTTCTATAGCCATTACATCTCTTATATCTTCAACTACACAAACAACTGATTTATCTCTTTTGTTGTTTGTACATATTTCACACAGTTCTAAATCAGAAATATTATGGCAATTTTTACATAAAATTACTCCCTCAACTAAATCAACTAAAGACTTCGAAAGCTTTACAGTTTGAGAATTGGGTTGGTTAAGAAGAAATAAAACAAGTCTTAACGCAGTTCTCTTTCCTATTCCAGGTAATTGAGACATTTCATCTACCGCATTTTCTAATAATTTTGAAGAAAAATTCATTTGTTAAATATACTACTACATTTAATAAGAACCATAAATTAGTATATTTGGATAACATTAGAAATGAGCTCATCAATTATCCTTATCGTCATTTTTCTATATTTTTTTGGTCTTTTTGTTATTTCTAATCTAACTACTGGAAATAATGATAACAAAACTTTTTTTTCTGCCAATAAAGAATCTCCATGGTACCTTGTTGCTTTTGGTATGGTTGGAGCATCTCTATCAGGAATAACATTTATCTCAGTTCCAGGTGATGTTGGAACTACTCAATTTACATATTTTCAAGTTGTTCTAGGTTACCTGTTTGGATATTTTGTAGTTGCTTTAGTTCTATTACCCATCTATTACAAGCTCAACCTGACGTCCATATATGAATATTTGAAAGTACGTTTTGGGAATGTAAGTCACAAGACTGGAGCATTTTTCTTTTTTCTGTCTAGAATAACTGGAGCATCGTTTAGATTATATTTAGTAGCTATTGTTCTTCAACAATTTGTTTTTAGTGAATTAAATATCCGATTTGAGATTACTGTAGTTTTTTCTGTTTTACTTATTTGGATTTACACATTTAGAGGAGGAATAAAAACAATAGTTTGGACAGATACATTACAAACTGTATTTATGCTTATTTCAGTTTTATTATCTATTTATTTAATAAACGACAGTTTGAATTGGTCGTTCGTAGATTTTATTAATTCTGATGAACTTAAAACATACTCAAACTTTCTAGTAACAGATAGTTTTCTAGAAAAAAATCATTTCTTAAAATCTTTTATTGGTGGTATGTTTATTACAATTTGTATGACTGGCTTAGATCAAGACATGATGCAAAAAAATCTAACTTGTAAATCTTTGAAAGATGCTCAAAAAAACATGATTGTATTTAGTATCGTTTTAGTTATTGTGACCTTTGTATTTTTATTATTAGGTGCTTTATTATTTATTTATTCTCAAAAATCTGGTATTATTATTCCTGAACTTAATGGCTCTCCAAATGCAGATTTATTATTTCCTGAAATTGCATTAAATAGTAATCTTGGGAGTATAATAGGAATAACATTTTTATTAGGTCTAATAGCGGCTGCTTACAGCAGTGCTGACAGTGCACTAACTTCCCTGACAACTTCTTTTTGTGTCGATGTCATCAATTTAAAAAACAAAAGCCAAGAATATCAGATTAAAATTAGAAAAATTGCCCATTTAGTTATGAGCGCTGTTCTTATAATAGTTATTATAATTTTTGAAAATTATTTAGAGAGGAGTGTAATTGATGGACTATTAGTTTTAGCAGGCTACACTTATGGTCCATTATTAGGACTATTTGCATTTGGAATTTTTACTGATTACAAAATACACGATAGATATGTTTGGATAGTTACAATTCTTTCTGTTCTTTCAGTTTACTTGCTGGCCAACCTGGACCCTACATACCTTGGTGGTTATAAGATTGGGTATGAACTATTGCCAATAAATGGTTTTATTACGTTTTTAGGATTAGTACTGATTCGTAGAAAGTAAAACTAAAGTACAAGCCTCAAAATATGAAATGTGATTACTTTTCAAAATTCTGTAAAAATCGGGGTTTTCTGTACCAGGATTGAAAATTACTCTTTTTGGTTTCAAAGAAATTATATAATCATAATATTCTTTTTGTCTAAGCTTATTTAAATACAAAGATACAGTGTGAATATTTTTAAATTTAACTAAATCTTTTTCAATCAAAACATTTACTACAACTCCAGTTTTTAATCCAATAGCTTTAACCTCAATTTTATTTAATACTAATTTTTTAATTGCAATATTCGAATATCGCTGAATATTAGTTGAGGCTCCTAATACTAAAGTTGTCATTACCACCTTATAATAACTGAACCCCAGGTGAATCCTGCTCCAAAAGCTGCTAAGACAACTAAGTCATTATCTTTAATTTTTCCTTGTTCCCAAGCTTCTGTAAGAGCTATTATTATAGAAGCAGCTGTTGTGTTGCCATAATTCATGATATTATTGTAAACTTTCTCATCTGAAAGCTGAAATTTTCTTTGAATAAATTGTGCTATTCTCAAGTTTGCTTGGTGAGGGATTAGCAAGTCAATATCATCTTTTTCTAGTTCATTTGCTTTCAGTCCTTCATTTATAACTTCGGAAAATCTAACTACAGCATTTTTAAAAACAAACTGACCATTCATATATGGATAATAAGATTCGTCATTTGGATCATTATCTTCTAAAATTTCAGGTACCCATCTCCCTGTGTTTGGTCCATCTAACATGAGTTCTCTAGCATGTTTTCCCTCAGAATGTAAATGAGATGATAAAATGCCTTTATTCTTTTCTTTGGATCTTGAAACCACAGCAGCACCAGCACCATCTCCAAAAATTACAGTTACACCTCTTCCTCGTGTTGATTTTTCTAAACCACCAGAGTGATTTTCAGAGCCAATTACTAATATATTTTTATACATTCCTGTTTTTATGAATTGATCAGCAACAGATAAAGAATATATAAATCCTGAACATTGATTTCTTACATCAAGAGCACCAATTGTTGGCATACCCAACATATCCTGTACTCGAACACCACCACCTGGAAAGTACATATCAGGACTTAATGTAGCAAAAATTATAAAATCAATATCTTCTTTATTTAATCCAGATCTTTTAATTGCTATTTCAGATGCTTTAGCGCCCATAGTTGATGTAGTATCTCCAGATTTTGGATCTATCCATCTTCTTTTTTTTATTCCTGTTCTTTCCTGTATCCATTCATCATTTGTATCCATGATTTTTGATAAATCATCATTTGTTACTACATTTTCAGGAAGATAATAACCTAGTCCAGTAATTTTAGAATTATACATAATTGATTTTAAATGTCATCTAAATATAGATAATAGTATTTATTTTTTAGCCAATAATGTCATTTTGTCACTACCTTGTTTTTGGTATATGATTTGATTCTTATGATTTAAAAAAAGTAATTATGGCTAAAGGTAAAATTAATGTTTCAGTAGAAAATATATTTCCACTAATCAAAAAGTTTTTGTATAGTGATCACGAAATATTTTTAAGAGAACTTATTTCAAATGCAACAGACGCTACTTTAAAATTAAAACATTTAAGTAGTATTGGAGAAAATAAAATAGATATAGATAATCCTTTAATCGAAATTAAATTAGATAAAAAAGGAAAGAAGATTCATATTATTGATCAAGGGATTGGAATGACATCCGATGAAGTTAAAAAGTATATTAATCAGGTTGCTTTTTCAGGAGCTGAAGAATTTTTAGAAAAGTATAAAGACAGTGCTAAGGATAGTGGAATTATAGGTCATTTTGGTTTAGGTTTCTACTCTGCTTTTATGGTAGCTGATAAAGTTGAAATCATTACAAAATCTTATAAGGATGAACCTGGAGCTCATTGGGTTTGTGATGGATCACCTGAGTATACATTGAAAAAAAGCGATAAAAAAGATAGAGGATCTGAAATTATTCTTCATGTCAGCAAAGACTCAAAAGAATTTCTTGAAGATGCAAGAATCAGAACTCTTCTAAATAAATACAACAAATTTATGCCTATTCCAATTAAATTTGGTACCAAAGAAATTTCAAATAAAGTTGGTAAAGGTAAAGATGAAAAAGAAATAAAAGAGATTGTTGATGATATTGTAAATAATCCAAATCCAGCATGGACTAAAAAACCAAGCGATCTAAAAGAAGAAAACTATAAAGAGTTTTATAGAGAGTTATATCCAATGCAATTTGAAGAACCACTTTTCAATATTCATTTGAATGTAGATTACCCTTTCAATCTTACTGGAATACTTTATTTTCCTAAGATTTCAAATGACATAAACATGCAAAAGGACAGAATTCAATTATATCAGAATCAAGTTTTTGTAACTGATAATGTTGAAGGAATTGTTCCAGAATTTTTAACATTATTAAGAGGAGTTATTGATTCACCTGATATACCTTTGAATGTTTCCAGAAGTTATTTGCAAGCAGACGGAGCAGTTAAAAAAATCAGTAATTACATAACCAGAAAAGTTGCTGATAAACTAAATTCACTTTTCAAAAAGGATAGAAATGGGTTTGAAGAAAAATGGAATAATATTAAAGTTGTGATTGAATATGGAATGCTAAGTGAGGATAAATTTTTTGATAAAGCTCAAAATTTTGCTTTATATCCAAATGTTGACAATGGCTTTTTTACTTTTGAGGAACTTAAGGACAAGGTATCAAAATCTCAAACTGATAAAGATGGAAATCTTATTTTACTATATGCCTCTAATGTTAATGATCAACACTCATATATAGAATCTGCAAAGGAAAAAGGATATGAAGTTTTACTTTTGGATTCTCCAATAATAAGTCATTTAATTCAGAAGTTAGAGACATCTAACGAGAAAATTAAATTTACCAGAGTTGACGCCGATGTTGTAGATAAATTAATTCAAAAAGATGAAAAAGAGGTGTCAAAACTTAATGACAAGGAAAAAGAAAAATTAAAAAATATTGTTGAAGAAACTGTCCCAAAGGAAAAATACACTGTTCAATTAGAGGCAATTGATAGTAATTCTGCTCCATTTGTTATTACTTTGCCTGAATTTATGCGTAGAATGAAAGAAATGCAACAAAGTGGTGGAAATGGTATGTTTGGTAATATGCCAGAGATGTATAATTTGATTGTTAATGTAAACAACCCTATATGCTCTGAAATTTTAAATTCAAAAAGTAAAACAAAAAAAGAAAGGTTAATAAATCAATCACTTGATTTAGCTAAACTTTCACAAAATCTTTTAAAGGGTGAAGAATTGACTTCATTTATAAAAAGAAGTTTTGATTTAATTAAATAAATGAAAAAACTAAACCTTTTTCTACTAAGTTTTTTTTACATTTTAAATGGAATATTTCATTTTATTTTCACTGAATCCTACTTACCCATAATGCCAGATTTTTTCCCTTTTCACTGGGAATTAATTTTATTTGCAGGGATTCTTGAATTCACATTCGGAATTGGAGTTTTATTTGAAAAATATAGGAATATTGCTTTAGCTGGAATAATAATTATTTTAATTTTATTTATGTCAGTCCATTTGAACATGTTGGTTCCTGAGAATACTATGGGCTATAGCTATTCTTTACTAGTTGTAAGGGCATTATTCCAATTTATACTAATTTATTGGGCTTGGATCAATAGAATTAAATTAGCTTCTGACTAATTTTTTGTAAACTTGTTAATTAATTAAAATCATTTTGAAAAAATTAATTCTAACCCTTTTTATAATTACGTTTTTAAGTTGTAAAAACGATAACAAAAACATGAATGTTAATGTTAACATTGAAAACTTTAAGAAAGGAAATATTTATTTACAAAAAATTTCCGACTCAACTTTAATAAACGTTGATTCAATTTTTGTCACTAATGAGAAACCAATAATACTAAGTCATGATATAGAATCTCCTGAGCTATTCTACTTATATCTTGATGGATCAAGCATCGAAAAAAGAATTGAATTTTTTGCTGAAAAAGGAAATATTAATATTAGTACTTCTTTGGAAAAATTTAATTCTGATTTTAATGTAAGTGGTTCTTCAAATGATTCTATTTATAGAGACTATTTGAAAGTAATAAGGAAGTTTAATAATAACTCATTAGACTTAATAGAATTATCATTTAAATTATCAAAAACTAATTTAAAAGACAGTTTGAAAATTGTTCAAAAAAATATCGAAGCGCTTAACAAAAGACAATACTTATTTAATTTAAACTATGCTGTTAATAATGGTGATAGTTTTATATCTCCATTAATAGCAATAAATGAATTTTCTCAATCTAGTAAAGTCGTATTAGATACAATTAGAAGTTCCATGAGTGAGGAAGTATTAGCTTCTAAATACGGAAAAATGTTTGAAGCTATTAGAGAAAAAAATTAAAGTGAGTTAAATTTTTTAACTAAATCTGAGGCTACATTAGCAAGTTCCAAACTCAAAGCTTTAAAATATTTGTTCTTATCTTTTACATCTTTATTATGAATCTTTTTAATAAATGCATCAAAAGCATCAAAGCATTCATCTATTAATTTTTCACTCTTCTTTAAATCAACATCGGGATTTTCCAATTGCCACAGGTTTACATTCTGAATTATTTCTCCAATAATGTTATTCAAATCTTTTTTTAAATTTTTAACGCTTGCCATAATTATTATTTTTTAGTTTCCAGAATATTTAACAAAATTTCTAGGTGTTTCGTAAAGAGTTACAGAAAGCTCTTTATCTTTTGATATTTTTTTTCTTAAAATATCCCATATGAAAATACAAATATTTTCTGCGGTTGGAAGAACTTTTTCAAAGTAAGATATATCAAGATTTAAATTTTTATGATCAAGTAAATCTTCAACTTCATTTGTTATTAAATCTTTCAAGTCTTTCAAATCTATTACCATTCCTGTAACTTTATCAACAGAACCTTTTACATCAACAATAAGTTCATAATTGTGACCATGAAAATTTGGGTTATTACATTTTCCAAATACATTACTATTCTTTTCTTCAGACCAATCTTTTACATATAAACGATGAGCTGCATTAAAATGCCCTCTTCTACTAACTGTTACTTTCATTTTTAATACTATTATAAAATTTTTCAAAAATAATTTTAAACCATGCAGTATAAACGCTTGGTCTATCAACTAAATCTTTCTTTAAAAAATCAATGTTTTCCCATTTCCAATCACACACTTCGTCTTTGTTGATTGAGGGTTGACCATTGAAATTTCCAATAACAACATGATCTAATTCATGTTCAGTTAAACCATTGTCAAATTCTGCTTTGTAAATAAACGACAATAATGGCTTCATAGAACTACTTATCCCCATTTCTTCACCCAACCTTCTATTTGCAGCTTCTATTATAGTTTCATTATCCCTTGGATGACTACAGCAAGTATTGGTCCAAAGTCCAGGTGAATGATACTTAGACAATGCTCTTTTTTGCAATAATAGTTCATTTGATTTATTTAAAAGAAAAACTGAAAATGCTCTATGTAAAACTCCTTTTTCATGAGCTTTAAGTTTTTCCATCAAACCAAGTTCATTATCATTTTCATCAACTAGAATAACCATTTCTTCATTCATAATTTAAAGTTACAAATTTTAAAAAAATAGCCATACAATATTTAAAAAACAATAGTATTTTTGAATCAAATATAATTATGAATTTTACTGAGGAAATTGCTAGAAGAAGAACTTTTGGTATTATTTCACACCCAGATGCCGGAAAAACTACTCTAACTGAAAAATTATTATTATTTGGTGGAGCAATTCAAGAGGCTGGTGCTGTAAAATCTCACAAGATTAAAAAGTCTGCCACCAGTGACTTTATGGAAATTGAAAAACAAAGAGGAATTTCGGTAGCTACCTCTGTTTTAGCTTTTAATTACCAAGGAATAAAAATAAATATTCTAGATACTCCTGGACATAAAGATTTTGCTGAAGATACATTTAGAACGTTAACAGCGGTAGATAGCGTAATAGTTGTTGTTGATGTGGCTAAAGGAGTTGAGGAACAAACTGAAAAACTTGTTGAAGTTTGCCGAATGAGAGAAATTCCAATAATAGTGTTTATAAATAAATTGGATAGAGAAGGAAAAGATGGTTTTGATCTTTTAGACGAATTAGAAAAAAAATTAAATTTTAAAGTTTGCCCACTTAGTTTTCCTATTGGAATGGGCTATGATTTTCAAGGAGTTTATAATCTTTGGGAGCAAAACCTTATGTTATTCGAAGAAGAAAACAAACAAAAAATAGCTAACTCAGTCAAAATAAATAAAATAGATGATCCATTAGTAAAAAAATTAATTGGCGAAAATGCTGCTAGTAAATTAGATGAAGAAATTGAAATTATTAATGAGGTATACCCCAATTTTTCAAAAGAAGATTATTTAAAATGTGAACAACAACCAGTATTTTTTGGATCTGCTCTTAATAACTTTGGAGTTAAAGAATTATTGGATTGTTTTATATCAATTGCACCGTCGCCTAAAAATAAAATAAGTTCTGAAAGAGTAATAGAACCTGGTGAAAACAAGTTCACCGGATTTATTTTTAAAATTCATGCTAATATGGATCCGAAACATAGAGATAGATTAGCATTTATTAAAATTGTTTCTGGAAAATTTAAAAGAAATACAGCATATCATCATGTTAGGTCAAATAAAAAATTCAAATTCAGTAGCCCTAATGCATTTTTTGCTGAAAAAAAAGAAATTGTAAACGAATCATTTCCTGGTGATATTGTGGGTGTTCATGACTCAGGAAATTTCAAAATAGGTGATTCATTTTCTGAGGGAGAAGAGATTATCTTCAAAGGTATTCCAAGTTTCTCACCTGAACACTTTAGGTATATTAATAATCTTGATCCAATGAAATCTAAACAACTTGCAAAAGGGATTGATCAGCTAATGGATGAAGGTGTAGCTCAATTATTTGTTCTTGAAATGAATGGGAGAAAAATCATAGGAACAGTTGGGGCATTACAATTCGAAGTCATTCAATATAGACTAGAACATGAATATGGTGCCAAATGCTCATATGAAAATTTGAATATTTTTAAAGCTTGTTGGGTAGAAACTGATTCAAATAAAAACATTGAATTTATTGAATTCAAAAAAATTAAGAATAAATTTTTAGCAAAAGATAAAAGTGGGCAACTAGTTTTTTTAGCCGATTCATCATTCACTTTAGAAATGACAAAACAAAAATACCCATCTCTAAAATTTCACTATAAATCAGAGTTCTAGTTAGGCTTCTCCAGTAGGTCCAAAATTCAATTGAATTGGCTTTTGATTTTCGTATTCTTTAATTTCACCGTTTGATCTTTCAAACTTCGAAATATTCTCATTTAAAGCTTTTGAAAATCGTTTTGCATGTTGTGGAGTTAAAATAATTCTAGATTTCACTTTTGCCTTTGGGACTCCAGGCATTACATTAATAAAGTCGACAACAAATTCAGAAACAGAATGGTTAATAAGAGCCAGGTTTGAATAGGTGCCTTGAGCAAGATTTTCATCAAGCTCAAGGTTTAAACCATTTTCTTTTGAATTAGATTTCTTCATTAAATGTTAAATTCTTCTTCGCTAAAAGCTCCTCATATTCATCAACATATCCAACAATTATATCATTGAATTTTCTATTTCCTGTTCCAGCTGGAATCTTATGTCCAACTATTACATTTTCTTTTAGTCCTCTCAAACTATCAACTTTTCCATTAACAGCAGCTTCATTTAAGACCTTTGTTGTCTCTTGGAAAGATGCAGCAGATATAAATGATTTAGTCTGTAGTGATGCTCTTGTAATTCCTTGTAAAATTGGAGTTGCAGTAGCATTAACAGCATCTCTAGCCATAACTAATTCTTTATCTTCCCTTTTCAACAATGAGTTTTCATCTCTAAGATCTCTAGCACTTACTACCTGACCTTCTTTAAAGTTTTCAGAAGCTCCGACAGATTCAACTATTTTCTTATTGAATAGGTTATCATTTTCTGCAATAAATTCATTTTTGTGAATTAACTGACCCTCTAGGAATGTCGTATCTCCAGAATCTTGAATTTTAACCTTTTGCATCATTTGTCTAATCAAAACCTCGAAATGTTTATCATTAATTTTTACACCTTGTAATCTGTAAACTTCTTGAACTTCATTAACTAAATACTGTTGAACTGCAGATGGTCCTTTAATATTTAATATATCATTTGGAGTAATAGCTCCATCAGAAAGAGGCATACCAGCTTTAACGAAATCATTTTCTTGAACTAAGATTTGATTAGATAACTTTACTAAATATTTCTTAACCTCACCTGTTTTAGATTCAATAATTATTTCTCTATTTCCTCTTTTTATTTTACCAAAACTAACTACGCCATCAATTTCACTTACCACTGCTGGATTTGAAGGATTTCTTGCTTCGAACAACTCAGTAACTCTAGGTAAACCACCAGTAATATCACCAGATTTTGCAGATTTCCTTGGAATTTTAACTAAAATTTTACCTGCCTCTACTTTATCACCATCGTCGACCATTAAGTGAGCACCAACTGGAAGGTTATATGTTCTTACATTTTTACCTTTACTGTCATTTATCAATAGAGTTGGGACAACTTTTTTGTTTCTAGATTCAGAAATTACTTTTTCTTTAAAACCAGTTTGTTCATCAATTTCAACTTGATAAGTAATACCTTGTTCAATATTTTCATATTCAATTTTACCTCCAAATTCAGAAATAATAACTCCATTATAAGGATCCCACTGACAAACAACATCACCTTTTTTCAAAGCTTGACCGTCTTTAATTAAAATAGTCGATCCATAAGGGATGATATTAGTACTAAGAACAACACCAGATTTTTTGTCTAAAACTTTAATTTCACATGTTCTAGAGATTACTGTATTAATATTTTTTCCATCAGAATCTTTCGACTTAACTACTTTTAAGTCTTCTATTTCTGCAACACCGTCAAATCTGACAGAAAGGCTATTTTCTTCTGAAATATTTCCTGCGATACCACCAACATGGAAAGTTCTTAGTGTTAACTGAGTTCCAGGCTCTCCAATAGATTGAGCTGCAACAACTCCAACGGCTTCACCATTTTGAACCATCTTTCCTGTAGCTAAATTTCTACCATAACACTTCGCACAAACTCCTTTAGGAGATTCACAAGTTAATGGAGATCTAACTTCAACTTTTTCAATCGGAGTAGCTTCAATTGATTTGACTATATCATCAGAAATTTCTTCGCCAGCTTTAACAATTAATTCATCGTTATGTGGATTATACACATCGTGTAAAGAAACCCTACCTAAAATTCTTTCACCAAGGCTTTCAACAATTTCTTCGTTCTTTTTTAATGGCTCAACTGCAATTCCTCTTAGGGTATTACAATCGTCGTAATTTACTATAACATCTTGAGCAACATCAACAAGTCTTCTTGTCAAGTAACCGGCATCTGCAGTTTTCAAAGCAGTATCTGCTAAACCTTTTCTTGCTCCGTGAGTAGAAATAAAATATTCTAAAATAGATAATCCCTCTTTGAAGTTGGATAAAATAGGATTTTCAATAATTTCTCCTCCACTTGCACTAGCTTTTTTTGGTTTAGCCATTAAACCTCTCATCCCTGTAAGTTGACGAATTTGTTCTTTTGAACCTCTTGCTCCAGAATCTAACATCATAAACACAGAGTTAAAACCTTGTTTATCTTCACTAATTCGCTTCATTGCAAGTTCAGTTAAAGTAGCATTAGCAGAAGTCCAAACATCAATCACCTGGTTATAACGTTCATTATTTGTTATTAATCCCATATTATAATTGGATATTATACCATCAACCTCTCCATTTGCTTTAGCTATCATTTCATGTTTTTCAGGCGGAATCATAATATCTCCTAAACTAAATGATAAACCTCCTTCAAATGCAAAAGAGAATCCCATAGATTTAATTTTGTCTAAGAACTCGGCAGTTTCTGGAACACTAGTTAATTTTAAAATATCTCCTATAATATCACGTAATGATTTTTTTGTTAATACTTCGTTAATAAAACCAGCTTTTTCAGGAACTACTTGATTAAATAAAACTCGTCCTACTGTTGTTTCAATAATTTTGAAAACTAAATTTCCAGATTCATCAAAATCTTTTGCTCTAATTTTAATCATTGCATTTAAATCAACTCTTTCTTCATTGTAAGCAATATTTACTTCTTCAGACGAATAAAAAGTTAAGCCTTCCCCTTTTACTTTGTGGTCTTTTGTAGACTTAAGTAATTTAGTCATATAATATAAACCTAAAACCATATCTTGAGAAGGTACAGTAATAGGAGAACCGTTTGCAGGGTTTAAAATATTGTGTGAAGCTAACATTAAAAGTTGTGCCTCAAGTATTGCTTCAGGGCCTAATGGAAGATGAACAGCCATCTGGTCACCATCAAAATCGGCATTAAAAGCTGTACAAACTAGTGGGTGAACCTGGATTGCTTTTCCTTCTATTAATATTGGTTGAAATGCTTGAATTCCCAACCTATGTAGAGTTGGAGCTCTATTTAAAAGTACAGGATGACCTTTTAGAACATTTTCTAAAATATCCCATACTAAAGGTTCCCTTCTGTCAATAATTTTTTTAGCTGATTTTACAGTTTTAACAATTCCTCTTTCAATTAATTTTCTAATAATAAAAGGTTTATATAATTCAGCTGCCATATTTTTTGGTAAACCACACTCAAATAATTTAAGTTCAGGTCCACCAACGATAACTGATCTAGCAGAATAATCAACTCTTTTTCCTAATAAATTTTGACGAAATCTACCTTGTTTTCCTTTAAGAGAATCAGAAAGAGACTTTAGTGGCCTGTTAGCATCTGTTTTTACAGCTGATGATTTTCTAGTATTATCAAAAAGTGAATCAACTGATTCTTGAAGCATCCTCTTTTCGTTTCTTAGAATAACTTCAGGAGCCTTAATTTCAACTAATCTTTTTAATCTATTGTTTCTAATTATAACTCTTCTGTATAAGTCATTTAAATCAGATGTAGCAAACCTGCCTCCGTCCAAAGGAACAAGAGGTCTTAATTCTGGTGGAATAACAGGGATAACTTTCAAAACCATCCATTCTGGCTTATTCTCTCTATTTAAGTTAGATTCCTTAAATGACTCTACAACTTGAAGCCTTTTAAGGGCTTCCATTTTTCTTTGTTTTGAAGTTTCAGTATTGGCTTTGTGTCTAAGTTCATACGAAAGTTCATTTAAATCAATTCTTGAAAGTAATTCAATTAAACATTCTGCACCCATTTTAGCAATAAACTTGTTAGGGTCTTCGTCATCTAAAAATTGATTTTCTGTTGCTAAATTATCAGTAATTGTAATGTACTCCTCTTCGGTTAAGAAATCCATTTTATTTACTGGCTCTCCCTCAGCATTGACAGCCAAACCAGGTTGAATTACAACATATCTTTCATAATAAATTATCATGTCGAGCTTCTTCGAAGGAAGACCTAACAAATAACCTATTTTATTTGGAAGTGATCTGAAATACCAAATGTGTGCAACAGGAACAACTAAATCAATATGACCTACTCTATCTCTTCTTACCTTTTTCTCTGTAACTTCTACCCCACATCTGTCACATATTATACCTTTATATCGGATTCTTTTATACTTTCCGCAAGCACATTCATAATCTTTAACAGGTCCAAAAATTCTTTCACAAAACAAACCATCTCTTTCAGGTTTATGAGTTCTGTAATTAATTGTTTCCGGTTTTAGAATTTCACCTCTTGAGGAACCTAAAATAGTTTCAGGTGATGCTAATCCTATTGATATTTTTGAAAACTTTTGAGATTTATTAATTTCAATTTTTCTAGACATAATGTGTTTTTATTTTATTATTCTTCTAATCTAATATCCAATCCTAGACCTTTTAATTCATGCATCAATACGTTAAATGACTCTGGAAGACCAGGATCAGGCATAGTTTCACCCTTAACGATTGCTTCATAAGCTTTAGCTCTACCTTGTACATCATCAGATTTAATAGTCAATATTTCTTGTAGAGTACTTGAAGCACCATAAGCTTCAAGAGCCCAAACTTCCATTTCACCAAATCTTTGACCCCCAAATTGAGCTTTACCACCAAGTGGTTGTTGAGTGATTAGTGAATAAGGACCAATAGATCTTGAGTGCATTTTATCATCAACCATATGTCCTAATTTTAACATGTAAATAACCCCTACAGTAGCAGCTTGATCAAATCTTTTACCAGTACCGCCATCATATAAATGTGTATGTCCAAATTTAGGTACACCTGCTTCATCAGTTAATTCGTTTATCTGATCAATGGTAGCTCCATCAAAAATTGGAGTAGAAAATTTTCTACCTAATTTTTGACCAGCCCAACCAAGAACAGTTTCATAAATCTGACCTATATTCATCCTTGATGGAACACCAAGAGGATTTAGAACAATGTCTACAGGTGTTCCGTCCTCCAAGAATGGCATATCTTCTTGTCTTACAATTCTTGCAACAATTCCCTTATTTCCGTGACGACCAGCCATTTTATCTCCAACCTTTAATTTTCTCTTCTTAGCTACATATACTTTAGCTAGTTTTAAAATACCTGGTGGCAACTCATCTCCAACTGAAATAGTAAACTTTTCTCTTCTTAACATTCCTTGAAGATCATTTTCTTTGATCTTATAATTGTGAAGGAGAGACATCACTAATCCATTTACTTTTTTATCAACTGTCCATTGACCTCCAACCAAGTGAGTATATTCTTCTACTTGGTTTAACATTTTCAAAGAATATTTTTTTCCTTTAGGTAATACTTCCTCCTCTAAATCATTAAATACACCTTGACAAGTTTTTCCTGAAAGAATATTGTATAACTTTTCAACTAAAACCTTCTTCAACTCATCAAACTTAACGTCATAGGTTTTGGCTAGCTCAGCTAACAATTCCTTATCTTCAGACCTCTTTCTTTTGTCTTTAATTGGTCTTGTAAACAATTTTTTATCGACTACAATTCCATTCAATGATGGTGGAGCTTTAAGAGAAGCATCTTTAACATCACCTGCTTTATCACCAAAAATTGCTCGAAGTAATTTTTCTTCAGGCGTTGGATCAGATTCACCTTTAGGTGTAATTTTACCAATTAAGATATCACCTGGCTTAACTTCTGCACCAACTCTTATCATTCCGTTTTCATCAAGATTTGATGTAGCTTCTTCGCTGACATTTGGGATATCATTTGTTAACTCTTCCATTCCAAGCTTAGTATCTCTCACATCAATTGAATACTCATCAATATGTAATGATGTAAAGACATCATCTCTAACTACTTTTTCTGAAATAACAATTGCATCTTCAAAATTATAGCCTTTCCAAGGCATAAATGCAACTTTCAAATTTCTACCTAGAGCTAGTTCACCCTTTTGTGTAGCATAACCTTCACATAAAACTTGGCCTTTTTTTACTTTATCTCCTTTAACAACAATAGGTTTTAAATTAATACATGTTCCTTGGTTAGTTTTTCTAAACTTAACAAGAGAATATGTTTTCTCATCACTGTCAAAGCTTGTAAGTTTTTGTTCTTCTGTCAGACTATATTTAATTGTTATCTTTTGAGAATCAACATATGTAACTTTACCATCAAAATCAGCATTAATAAGAACTCTTGAGTCTGATGCAACTTGTCTTTCTAATCCTGTTCCAACAATTGGCGACTCAGGTCTAAGTAGAGGAACTGATTGTCTCATCATGTTTGATCCCATAAGTGCTCTGTTTGCATCGTCATGCTCCAGGAAAGGAATTAATGAAGCGGATATCGATGCAATTTGATTTGGAGCAACGTCTGTATAATTGACCTGGGATGGATCAACAACTGGATAATCAGCTTCTTGTCTTGCAATTACCTTATCAGATAATATCTTACCATCTTTATCCTTATCTATGTTTGCTTGAGCTATTAACATTCCTTCTTCTTCCTCTGCACTTAAAAATCTATGATTTTTAAGATCTACAACTCCATTTTCAACTTTTCTATAAGGAGTTTCAATAAAACCTAAGTTATTTACTTTTGCAAAAACTCCTAATGATGATATTAAACCAATGTTAGGACCTTCTGGGGTTTCAATTGGACACAGTCTACCATAATGAGTATAGTGTACATCTCTCACCTCAAATCCAGCTCTTTCCCTGGAAAGACCACCTGGACCCAATGCCGATAATCTTCTTTTGTGAGTAATTTCTGCGAGTGGATTGGTTTGATCCATGAACTGCGAAAGCTGATTTGTACCAAAAAAAGAATTAATTACTGATGATAATGTCTTAGCATTAATTAAGTCAATTGGAGTAAAAACTTCATTATCACGAACATTCATTCTTTCTCTAATAGTTCTAGCCATCCTAGAAAGTCCAACTCCAAACTGAGATGATAATTGCTCTCCAACAGTTCTAACTCTTCTGTTAGAAAGGTGATCAATATCATCAATTTCAGCTTTTGAGTTTATTAATTCAATCAAATACTTAATTATTGTAATAATATCTTCTTTAGTTAGGACTAACATTTCCATGTCGATGTCTAATCCTAATTTTTTGTTCATTCTATATCTACCAACTTCTCCAAGATTATATCTTTGGTCAGAGAAAAATAACTTATCTATAATTCCACGAGCAGTTTCTTCATCAGGTGGTTCAGCATTTCTTAATTGTCTGTAAATATGTTCAACAGCTTCTTTTTCAGAATTTGTTGGATCTTTTTGAAGTGTGTTATGAATAATTGCATAATCTGACAGCTGACCATCAATTTTGTGTAGAAGAATAGTTTTAGTATTAGTTTCTAAAATCTCTTCAATATTGTCTTTGTCAATTATGATATCCCTGTCAAGTACTATCTCATTTCTTTCGATTGAAACAACTTCACCAGTATCTTCATCTACAAAATCTTCAAACCAAGAATTTAATACCCTTGCAGCTAATTTTCTCCCAATACATTTCTTAAGACCAGATTTTGAAACTTTAACTTCTTCAGCTAAATCAAATATTTCAAGTATATCTTTATCTCTCTCAAAACCAATTGCTCTTAAAAGAGTAGTAACAGGTAATTTCTTTTTTCTATCGATGTAAGCATACATAACACTATTAATGTCAGTTGCAAATTCTATCCACGATCCTTTAAATGGAATAACTCTAGCGGAATATAATTTTGTTCCATTAGCATGAAAAGATTGCCCAAAGAAAACTCCTGGGGATCTATGTAGCTGTGACACAACGACTCTTTCAGCACCATTAATAATAAAAGTACCACTAGGTGTCATGTAAGGAATCACTCCTAAATAAACATCTTGAACAATTGTTTCAAAGTCCTCGTGTTCTTCGTCTGTACAGTATAGCTTTAACCTAGCTTTCAAAGGAACACTATAGGTTAAACCTCTCTCAATACATTCTTGTATTGAATATCTTGGTGGATCTACAAAATAATCTAAAAATTCTAGAACAAATTGGTTTCTTGAATCTGAGATCGGAAAGTTTTCCATGAAGGTGTTAAATAAACCTTCATCGGTTCTTTCATCCGATTTAGTTTCAAGTTGAAAGAAATCACCGAATGATTTTATTTGAATATCAAGAAAATCTGGATAGTCAGGTATGTCGGTAGCTGACGCAAAATTTAATCTGTTAATAGTATTATACATTTAAAACAATTTAGGTTAAAAGAACATAAGAAATAGAACAAATGAGACTAGCTCATGTGCTAAAAGCGCAAACTAAAGTTGAATTAATTATTTTAATTCAACCTCAGCTCCTGCTTCCTCAAGTGATTTTTTAAATCCTTCAGCCTCATCTTTAGAAACTGCTTCTTTAATATTACTTGGAGCATTGTCAACTAATTCTTTAGCTTCTTTTAAACCTAAACCAGTTAATTCCTTAACAAGTTTCACAACAGCTAGCTTTGAACCACCTGCTGCGTTTAATACAACATCAAATTCTGTTTTTTCTTCAGCTGCAGCGGCATCGCCACCTGCTGCTGGACCTGCTACAGCTACTGCTGCTGCTGCTGGTTCAATTCCGTAATCATTTTTTAGGATATCAGCTAACTCATTTACTTCTTTAACTGTAAGGTTAACTAATTGTTCTGCAAAATCTTTTAAATCTGCCATTTTTTAAATATTTATTATTGTTATTATTAATTTTTATTGTTTTCCGAAAGTGTTTTTAAAACTCCCGATATAGTTGATCCACTTGATTGTAAAGCGGATATTACATTCTTAGCTGGAGATTGTAATATTGTGATTACTTCTCCTATTAATTCTTCTCTAGATTTAATATTAGCTAAAAATTCTACCTGATCGTCTCCAACATAAACTGAGTCTTCAATCGAAGCTCCTTTTAAAAGAGGTCTTTCAGATTTTTTTCTAAATTGTTTTATCAATTTAGCAGGCGAATTACCAACTTCTGAATACATCAATGCTGTATTACCAACTAACACTTCATTTAAACTTCCAAAATCTTTATCAGACGATTCTATTGCTTTACTTAATAAGGTATTCTTAACAACTGAAAGTTTGATATTTGCTTTAAAACAAGCTCTTCTTAATTTACTTGTTTCAGAGGCATTAAGTCCGGAAACATCTGTCATGTAAATGTTGGTATTTTCAGCTAATTCAGCTGTCAACTTTTCTATTACTTTAGATTTTTCTTCTCTTGTCATTTTATTTTTTTTAACTAAATATTAGTATCAATATTAATTCCTGGACTCATTGTACTAGACATAGAAATACTTTTTACATAGGTACCTTTTGATGAGCTTGGCTTAAGTTTAACTATATTTTGAATTAACTCAAGAGAATTTCCATAAATTTTATCAGCGTCAAAAGAAACTTTAGCAACGGAAGCATGAATTATTCCAGTTTTATCAACTTTAAAGTCAATCTTACCAGCCTTTACATCGCTAATAGCTTTTGCAACATCCATTGTAACTGTACCAGTTTTTGGGTTTGGCATTAAACCTCTGGGACCTAAAACTCTCCCTAAAGGACCTAATTTACCCATAACACTAGGCATAGTAATGATAACATCTACATCAGTCCAACCATCTTTAATTTTTTGTAAATACTCATCCAATCCAACAAAATCAGCTCCAGCATCTAAAGCATCTTTTTCTTTATCTGGTGTAACAAGCGCTAAAACTTTAACATCTTTACCAGTTCCATTTGGAAGTGTTACTACACCTCTTACGTTTTGATCAGCCTTTCTTGGATCTACTCCAAGTCTCACAGCCAGATCAATAGATGAATCAAAATTAACGTTGGATATTTCTTTTATTACTGAAGAAGCTTCTTTCAATGAATATGTTTTTGTAGAATCATATTTAGAAAGCGCATCTTTACGTTTTTTTGAAATTTTTGTCATAATCTTATTTTGTTTAAAATTAAAAAGGAGCTTGACCTTTAACCTTAATACCCATTGATCTAGCTGTACCAGCTACCATTTTCATAGCAGATTCAACTGTAAAAGCATTAAGATCAACCATTTTATCTTCAGAAATAGCTTTTACTTGATCCCAAGAAACTGTAGCTACTTTGCTACGATTAGGTTCTCCTGATCCTTTTTTAATTTTAGCTGCTTCCAAAAGCTGAACGGCTGCAGGTGGTGTTTTAACAACAAATTCAAAAGACTTGTCCATGAAAACGGTAATTGCCACAGGCAAAACTTTTCCAGGTTTATCTTGAGTTCTTGAGTTAAATTGCTTACAAAACTCCATAATATTAACACCAGCTGCTCCTAATGCAGGACCAACAGGTGGTGATGGGTTAGCAGCACCTCCTCTAATTTGTAATTTTAGTACTTTTTGTATTTCTTTAGCCATTATTAATATTTATTATCTCTTAAACAATTGGAAGCTATTTAAGAAATGATTTATATGTAACATTTATATTTTCTCAACTTGCATGTAAGAAAGTTCTAGAGGAGTTTTTCTTCCAAAAATTTTCACCATAACTTCTAGCTTTCTTTTTTCTTGATTAACCTTTTCTATAGATCCATTAAATCCATTAAACGGTCCATCAATAACTTTTATACTTTCGCCAATCTCAAAAGGGATCGATACGCTTTCACTCTCTGTAGATAGCTCATCTACCTTACCTAACATTCTATTAACCTCAGCAGTTCTTAAAGGAATTGGATCACCACCTTTAGTTTCACCCAAAAAACCAATTACATTTGGAAGTGCCTTAATAATGTGAGGTATTTCACCAGCCAAATTGGCTTTTATCATTATATAGCCAGGGAAATAAACTTTTTCTTTATTTATTTTTTTTCCTTTCCTGATTTGGACAACCTTTTGAGTAGGAACTAAAATGTCTTCAACAAGATTATTAAAACCCAAACGATTAATTTCAGATTCCATATAATCACGAATTTTGTTTTCTTGACCACTTACAGCCCTAACAACATACCATTTTTTAAGATCGACTGTTTCAGACATAATTTAATTTATAAAGTCAAAATAAAGTTTAACAATTCTAGATAAAATACTATCTGCTAACCATATTAAGCCAGCGAATATTAAAGAAAAAACTAATACAATAACTGTAAGGTTTGATAATTCGGGTAAAGCAGTCCAAGAAACGTGTTCTTTTAACTCTGAAAAAGATTCCTTTATATATGAAACTATATTCATAATTCTCTTAATTTGCACGGGTTGAGAGACTCGAACTCCCGACACCTGGTTTTGGAGACCAGTGCTCTACCAACTGAGCTAAACCCGTCTCTCTTATAAGGTGTAATTAAACACCAAAGATTTATAGCCACAAAAGGCATCTACAAAAAGTAGATACCTTTTCTGGATTTATTATATATTATTATAAAATTTTAGTAACCTGACCAGCACCAACAGTTCTACCACCTTCTCTAATAGCGAATCTTAATCCAACACTACAAGCGATTGGAGATATAAGCTCAACTTTGATTGTTAAGTTATCTCCAGGCATTACCATTTCAACTCCATCAGGAAGCACAATGTTTCCTGTTACGTCAGTTGTTCTTACATAAAATTGTGGTCTATAGTTGTTGTGAAATGGAGTGTGTCTTCCACCCTCTTCTTTCTTTAAAATATAAACCTCTGCTTCAAATTTATCGTGTGGCTTAACAGAACCTGGTTTACAAATAACCATACCTCTTGAAATATCTGTTTTTTCAATACCTCTTAAAAGGATTCCAACATTATCACCAGCCTCACCTCTATCTAAAATTTTTCTAAACATTTCTACACCAGTTACTGTAGAGGCTAATTTCTCAGCACCCATACCAATAATATCAACAGCATCACCAGTATTGGCAACACCTGTTTCAATTCTACCAGTAGCAACTGTTCCACGTCCAGTAATTGAAAACACGTCTTCAACTGGCATTAAGAAATCTTTATCAACTTCTCTAGTTGGAAGTTCTATCCATGAATCAACTGATTCCATTAATTTCATTATCGTATCAACCCATTTTTGTTCTCCATTAAGAGCTCCAAGGGCTGAACCTAAAACAATAGGACCATTATCTCCATCATACTCATAAAAATTCAATAAGTCTCTTACTTCCATTTCAACGAGTTCTAATAATTCTTCATCATCAACTTGATCTGCTTTATTTAAGAACACAACAATTCTTGGAATACCAACTTGTCTTCCTAAAAGTATGTGTTCTCTAGTTTGTGGCATTGGTCCGTCAGAAGCTGCAACAACTAAAATTGCACCATCCATTTGAGCGGCACCAGTTACCATGTTTTTAACATAATCCGCGTGACCAGGACAGTCAACGTGCGCATAATGACGATTTGCTGTTTGGTACTCTACGTGAGATGTGTTAATTGTAATCCCTCTTTCTTTTTCTTCAGGAGCGTTGTCAATTTGATCAAAGCTTCTTGCTTCAGATAAACCTGCGTCAGCTAATACCTTTGTAATAGCAGCAGTAAGGGTTGTTTTTCCGTGATCTACGTGTCCGATTGTTCCAATATTTAAGTGGGGTTTCGAACGGTCAAATGTTTCCTTTGCCATAATATATAATGTTTTATTACTTTTAAAATGCGTGCAAATATATAAATTTTATCTTAAAATTTTTAATTTTTTGATTTTTTTTTCGTAAGTAAAACGAAAGTTATTTAATGATATTTACGAAAGAACTTTAATTCTGTTTTTTAACGATAAACAAACCAGAATTTATATCACTAATAATAATGTTTTCACTTTTAAAAAATGGATACACACTCCAAGCTCCATTAAAAGACTCAATGTTTTCACCTTTAGCACCATTATGATCTCCAGGGTCTGACCACTTCGTTGAACTAGTTTTTTCAATAACACCAGAATGATCATCAGGATGATAAGTATTAAAAAATCCTATTTCAGAAATATTTTTTTGATCTATATTTAAAATATCAATAACTCTCAAGCCGTTGGTGTAACTAGCAAGATAAAATTTATAATCTTTAATGTATCCATTGTGATCTATACCATCAAGGTTAGACTTGTAAACAAAATGTAATTTTGGATCTTCTAAATCTTGTAAGTCTATGACATAGGTTTTAATATTATCAACTAAGTCACAGTTTTGAAAATTAGATTCAATACAACCTTTTTCAAGCTCATCAAACTCGTCTCCAAGCAATAAGTATTTATGATCTTTTGTTAACCATGCCTGGTGTGTGTATTGGTCATTATTTATTACTTTTTCATCATATTTAAATTCTGAAATCAATTTTGGATTTGATTTGTCAGAAACATTAACAATAATAACCCTATCCTCGTTACTTCCTATATAAATTTCATCGTTATCATATCTATTGTCTGGCCCTTTGTAATTAACTATTTGAGCGTCATGGCTATATCCAAAACTAGGAGCTTCTAAGTCAATTGTTGGGGTCAATGGATTTAAAAGGTTAAAAGCATAAATTCCTTTTCCTCCTGCTCCTGCAACATAGGCATATCCAGAGTCTTCATTAACAGCTATGTTGTGTGCTTGTCCAAATTGATTTGAGGTGTGATCAGCTGAAAATATTTTAGCTGATTCAACTCCTCTTAGGTTAGTTAAATCAAATACTTGGAGACCATGGTCATTAGCCTCGCTAACAATATAAACATGATCATTGTAAACTTTCATATCTCTCCATGAACTATCAAGAGTAGCGGTTGGTAACTTTCCTAAATAAACAGGGTTAGTAGAATCTGTTATGTCAATAAAAGCGGTCCCATTATTTACTCCCATTATTGCATACTCTCTTCCATTTTCTTGGTCTGTCCATCCCCAACAATCATTACCATCTTCTGCATCCATTTCCTCTAGAGAAACATGGCCCATAAGATCGTAGTTAGAACAAGAATATACATGATCATGATTAGCTCCAAAGACCTTAGCAACACCATCAACGCATGGAGCCAAAGGAGAATTAAGTTCTTTATTATCATCGAAATCTTCATATTCA
This sequence comes from uncultured Bacteroidota bacterium, assembly GCA_902559035.1. GTDB lineage: Bacteria > Bacteroidota > Bacteroidia > Flavobacteriales > Flavobacteriaceae > MAG-121220-bin8. Next base: position 89,108 of record CACEGG010000004.1, on the reverse strand, counting down.
CATGAAGCAAATAGAATGGTTAAAATAATAGGTAAGATATTTTTAATCATGTTTGTAAAATTAAGAATATAAATTACACAACAAACTTAATACCAAAAATTAGTAAAAAAAAAATGAAGAGCCAATGACGAGATTTGAACTCGTGACCTCTTCCTTACCAAGGAAACGCTCTACCCCTGAGCTACACCGGCAGAAATTTGAGCGGGAGACCGGGTTCGAACCGGCGACATTCAGCTTGGAAGGCTGACGCTCTACCAACTGAGCTACTCCCGCTTAAATTGTGGGGAGAGCAGGATTCGAACCTGCGAAGTTAAAAACAGCAGATTTACAGTCTGCCCTCGTTGGCCGCTTGAGTATCTCCCCAATATTTTAAAGAACTAAGAGCCGATGGAGGGACTCGAACCCACGACCTGCTGATTACAAATCAGCTGCTCTAGCCAGCTGAGCTACATCGGCTTTTCCATTCAATGGTTGGCAAATGTATTGATTTATTTTTTTTGAATCAAAAGAAAAATAATGATTTTTTAAAAAAAATAAATTTAACTATTTTTTTCTTTCCCTTGGATGATTTTTCTTATAGTCATTTATTATTTTAGGCAACTTTATTTTAGTATAAATTTGTGTGGAAGCCAGACTAGAATGACCCATAATTTCCTTAATACTATTAATATCAGCTCCGTTATTCAACATATGAGTTGCAAAAGAATGTCTCAACACATGCGGGCTTGTTTTGACTTTGGTTGATACCTTTGAAAAGTAATTTTTAACGACCCTATAAACAAGCGATGGTCCAATTTTTTTTCCTTTGGTTGTTATAAAAAAGCTAGAACTACTGGATTTTATTTCATTTCGAAATTTTAAATAATCATTTATTCTTGATTTTAAATTTAAAACAAGTGGAACTAATCGTTCTTTATTTCTTTTACCTAAAACTTTTACAAGATTTTCATCTAACAAAACATCATTTAACTTTATATTAATTAACTCATCTCTTCTGACTCCAGTTGAATATAACATGTCAACAATTAATAAATTTCTTTTCCCTTCAAAGTTCTTACTAAAAACATCAACAACTTTTAAGACTTCATCCTCTGAAAATGGTATGATTAATTTTTTTTGAACCTTTAATCTTTTATGATTTTTTAATGGTGATGATTTAAGGTCATTTATTTTAATTAAAAAATCATAGTATTTACTTAGAGAAGAAATTTTTCTATTTATAGTAAGAGGCGACAATTCTTTTTCGGATAAATCAATTACCCATTCTCTGATTATTGGATAGGTTACTTTTAATAAATTATTTAATTCAAATTTTACTCTACAAAATTCTTGGAAAGTCTCTACATCCTTTTTGTATGCTATTACAGTATTGGATGAATAATTCTTTTCTTTGGATAGATAATCGTAAAAATTAGAAAGGTGCATTATTAATTTACTTAACAATTAAAGTTAAGTAATAATAGCAATATGAACTGAGAATTAAATATTTTCGCGATCCCTCAAGCGTTGTATGTAAGATGCTTTTTTGATCTTATCTCTATTAAGTATAGAAGGTTTGATAAAAGCTTGTCTAGATCTTAAACTTTTCATAGCGCCGGTTCTGTCAAACTTACGCTTGAATCTTTTTAAAGCTCTATCTATATTTTCACCTTCTTTTACTGGAATAATTAACATATATTATTTTTAATAGGCAGCAAATATAAAAACATTTTTTATTTACTTGAGATTTATTTTAAAATATTTCTTGAAATAACAAGTTTTTGAATTTCTGTAGTTCCTTCTCCAATAGTACATAACTTTGAATCTCTTAGAAATTTTTCAACGGGAAAATCTTTAATAAATCCATATCCACCATGAATTTGTACTGCCTCATTAGAAATCTTAACACAAACTTCAGAAGCATACATTTTACACATTGCACTAAGCTTTGTCATGGGTCTGTTCATGTTTTTTTCGTGAGAAGCTTTTCTAATTAATAATTCTGATGCTTCAATTTCTGTTGCCATTTCAGCTAGTTTAAATGAAATCCCTTGAAAAGAACTAATCGGTTTACCGAACTGGACACGCTCCTTGGAATATTTTAATGAAGCATTAAATGCTCCTTTAGAGATACCCAAAGATAATGCTGCAATCGATATTCGTCCACCATCTAATATTTTCATCGATTGAACAAATCCCTCTCCAACTTCTCCTAATCTATTTTTGTCTGAAACGATGCAATTATCAAATATCATTTCTGCAGTTTCAGATGACCTCATACCTAATTTATTTTCCTTCTTTCCCGCCTTAAACCCTTCAGTTCCTCTTTCAATAACAAATGCAGTAGCATTTCTTTTTTGACCTTTTTCACCAGTTCTAAAAACAGCTACAGCAATATCACCAGAAATTCCATGGGTTATGAAATTTTTTGTTCCATTTAAAACCCATTCGTCTCCCTTCTTAACTGCAGTAGATGACATACCACTAGCATCAGAACCTGAATTATTTTCAGTTAGGCCCCAGGCACCTAAATGCTGACCTGAAGCTAATTTTGGAATCCATTTGTTTTTTTGATCATCATTTCCAAAAAGAAGAATATGATTTGTACACAATGAATTATGAGCAGCAACAGATAAACCAATGGAGGGATCGACTTTTGAAATCTCTTCAATTATGGTAACATATTCTTGGTAACCTAGACCGGAACCTCCTAAACTTTCAGGAACAAGAATTCCCATAAATCCAAATTCACCAGCTTTTTTGAACAATTCTTTTGGAAAAAATTGAGATTCATCCCAATCCATTACGTTGGGCTTAATGTATTGATTGGCAAAATCTCTTGCAGATTCTGCTACTAATTTATTGTTGGGTCCTAGATTAAAATCCATTAAAATTCAAACTAATTATTTAGTTACAATATTAGTGCCAAAACTAATTAAAAATCAACTGAAAATTAAATAAATTTTTACTGTTTAATTGCTTTTAAATATTTGTGAAGTTGCTCCTTAACAACAGGGAATAAAAAGTACAATCCAATCATGTTTGGAAATACCATAGCAAAAATCATTGCATCAGAAAATGCCCAAATTGAATTCATACTTGCTGCTGCTCCAATAACTATAAATGAACAAAACAAAAGTTTATATGTTAAATCTGCGGCCTTTCCTCTGCCAAATAAAAATTTCCATGATTGTAGTCCGTAATAAGACCATGATATCATTGTTGAAACTGCAAACAGTACTACAGCTATTGTTAAAAACACGTCAGAATATGGAATATATTCAGCAAAAGCTTGTGAAGTTATACCAGCTCCCTCGAACGGAACACCGTCAATTAAAACTGTTCCAAGACCATCTCCACCATATTCAAAATAACCTCCAAAATTAAATATAATTATTACTAGAGCTGTCATAGTACAAATAACAACCGTATCAATAAATGGTTCCAGAAGGGCTACTAACCCCTCACTAGCAGAATACTTAGTTTTTACAGCAGAATGTGCAATTGAAGCAGATCCTGCACCAGCCTCGTTTGAAAATGCAGCTCTTTTAAATCCAACCATTAGAACTCCTATAACACCACCAACCCCAATAGCTGTAGGATTAAAAGCTTCTGTTATTATTAATGAAATTGCATCATCAACAAAAGTAAAATTTGATAATATTATATATAAACAAGCAAATAAATATAATAGTGCCATGAATGGAACCACCTTTTCAGTTACTGATGCAATTCTTTTTATACCACCTATTATAATAATACCAACTAAGATTGCTAAAATAATTCCAATAACAGCTCCTGCACTAGCACTTTCAAAACCTAGTAGTTGTTTTACTACAATTGTAGCTTGATTGGATTGGGCAGCATTTCCTCCACCAAAAGACCCACCAATACAGCATATTGCAAAAACAACAGCAGCTATTTTACCTAAACTTTCAAAACCTTTTTCTTTTAGACCCTTTGTTAAGTAATACATTGGTCCTCCATACACCGTACCATCTTCACCCACATCTCTGTATTGAACACCTAATGTACATTCAACAAATTTTGTTGACATTCCCAATAAACCACAAATAATCATCCAAAAAGTGGCACCTGGACCTCCTAACGCAATGGCTAGTGCAACACCAGCAATATTTCCATTACCAACAGTTCCAGAAACAGCTGTTGCTAGAGCTTGAAAATGTGATACTTCTCCATCTTCAGATGATTCATCTTTATCATGATCATCATATTTTCCTCTAACCACATTAATAGCAGTTAAAAAATATTTGATATTTGGAAACCCAAAATATATAGTAAAGAACATTGCACTTCCAACCAACAATAGGATAACAAAAGGGTACCCACCTACTTGAAAAAAGACAACGTTACTAAAAAAATCAGATATTGGTGCAAATGCTTCATCAATTTGTTTATCTAAACCCTTTTCTTGGGAAAAAGATAAAGTTGATGACATTACTAAAACTAGGCTTAAAAATATTTTTTTCATTTTTTTAGGTGATTTATTTCTTGGACTAACAAGATGCGAATAAAAAGTAAAAATTCAAATCTTTTTTTTATAAATCAAAAACAGATGATCTTTTAGATGAAATTAAATCCTTTATTTTTAACCAAAATGCTAAGGTTAAATACATAAAAAAACCAAAACCTAAAGCAAAAAAACTACTGTATATAAAAAAAATTCTAACATTTTTCTTTTTCATACCCATCCAATCAGCAAGCCTTGAACAAACTGAAAAACCATGCCTTTCAAAAAAATATCTTAGTCTTAACATTATTTCATTACCTCACCTTTCCAGTCAGTTATTCCTCCCTCCAGATTGTATACGTTTTCAAAACCTAACTGACCCATTATTTGACATGCAGCAGAACTTCTTGCTCCTGATTTACAATACAAATAAATTTCATCTTTTTTAGAAAAAGATTGAACTTTTTCTATGAAATCGTTTGAATCATAAATATTTATATTAACAGCGTTTCTTATAAAACCATCATTAAATTCTTGTGGGGTCCTAACGTCAATAATTACATTATTGGGTTTTGATTTTGAATTATTAGACCAATCTGTTTGAGTCAAATCCATTTTAAATATTAAATTTTAAAATTATCAATAATTTTTTGTAATCTATAATTTTCGTTGCTATATTTGAAATGATTATGAATTTAAAATTAAATACTAATTGGTGGCAATCGCTTAATTTTCATTAAGTCGATAACTCTTTTAGTTTATAGTAAATAATAAAAGGCTTGTTAATCGACAAGCCTTTTTTAATTTAAAAAAGACAGTGTATAAAATCAAAACATACAGAAAAAAAATTCTTGCTGATACTTTAACTCCAGTCAGTATCTATCAAAAAATTAGAGATAAATACTCAAACTCTGTCTTGTTAGAAAGTAGTGATTATGGTGCCAATGATAACAGTTATGCTTACGTATGTTTCAACCCAATATCATCATTTAAAGTTTACAATAATTTAATTGAAAAAAAATATCCAGACAATTCAACTCAACAAACTAAATTGACAAAAACTAATTTAGTTGTTAATGAACTAGATGATTATTTGAAAATTTTTCAAACAGAAAAATCTGATGCAAAATTTTTTGAAAATGGTTTGATTGGTTACATTAATTATGATGCCGTAGAACATCTCGAAAATATTAATTTTCAGGAAAAAGAAAATGATATAAAAATACCTGAGATTTTTTATGCCTTTTATTCAAACATAATCATTATTAATGTATTCAATAATGAAGCTTTATTGCTTCATCACAGCTTTAATCAAAAAAATAATTTAAAAGAAATTGAAGAACTTCTTAAATCTAATAAAATATCAAAATTTGATTTTCATAAATCCGGTAACATTACATCCAATTTAAAAGACAACGAATATGTTGATTTAGTTAAAAAAGGAATCAAACATTGTAAAAGAGGCGATGTATTTCAAATTGTTCTTTCTAGAAAATTTAAACAATCTTTTGAGGGTGATGAATTTAATTTATATAGAGCATTAAGATCAATAAATCCTTCACCTTACCTTTTTTATTTTGATTACGGAGGCTATAAAATTTTTGGAAGCTCCCCGGAAGCACAGCTTGTTGTTAAAAATAGTAAGGCTGAAATTCATCCAATAGCAGGTACATTTATAAGAACAGGAAACGATATTGAAGATTCAATAAAAGCAAAAAAATTGGCTGTGGATCAAAAAGAGAATAGTGAGCACATGATGCTTGTTGATTTAGCTAGAAATGATTTAAGCAGAAATGGAAATAATGTAAAGGTTGAAAAAGATAGAGAAATACAATTTTATTCTCACGTCATTCATTTAGTTTCCAAAGTTACTGCGGAGAAAAAAAACAATTCTTCTACATTTCAAATAGTTGCTGATACATTCCCAGCAGGCACACTTTCAGGTGCACCTAAACATAAAGCCATGCAATTAATTTCGAAATATGAAAATAGCAATAGATCCTTTTACGGGGGAGCTATTGGATTTATGGATTTTGAGGGAAATTTCAATCATGCTATTATAATTCGATCTTTTCTTAGTAAAAATCATGAACTAATTTTTCAAGCAGGTGCTGGAATTGTTTCAAAATCTGATCCAAAAAGTGAATTACAAGAGATAAATAATAAACTTGGAGCTCTTATTAAAGCTCTAGATCTCGCTGAAAAAATTTGATTATGAAATTAATAGTTATTGATAATTACGATTCATTCACTTATAACTTAGTTCATTACTTTGAAGAACTAGGATGTAAAGTAACCGTAAAAAGAAATGATGAGGTTAGCTTAAAAGAAATTGAAAAGTTTGATATGATTGTATTATCGCCTGGACCAGGAATTCCTAATGAAGCTGGAGATTTAAAAAAAATTATTTCACATTTTGGATCCAAAAAAAAGATTTTAGGAGTCTGTCTTGGTCATCAAGCTATAGCTGAAGTCTATGGAGGAAAGCTCAAAAATCTTAAAGAAGTTTATCACGGTGTTGCTAGCAAAATAAATGTAGTTAAAGAAGATCTTATCTTCGATGGACTTTCTAATCCATTAAACGTTGGAAGATATCACTCTTGGGTAGTTGAAGAGCCAATCCCTGATTGTCTTGAAATTTTGGCCTTTGACGAAAACAATCAGATAATGGCAATCAAACATAAAGAATATAACATCAGAGGAGTTCAATTTCATCCTGAATCAATTTTGACTGAACAAGGAAAAGAACTTCTAAAAAACTGGTTAAAACTAAATTAATGAAAGACATAATTAATAATTTAAGCTTACACAGAACTTTATCAAAAAATGAAGCTAAAAATATTTTAATTAATATTTCTAAAGGTAAATACAATAATAGTCACGTAAGCTCTTTTCTGACTGTATTTATGATGAGAAATATTTCATTACAAGAATTAGAGGGTTTTAAAGAAGCTCTTCTAGAATTATGCATTAAGGTTGACCTTTCAGAATATAATGCTATTGATTTATGTGGAACAGGTGGAGATAATAAAGATACCTTTAATATATCTACATTATCTGCATTTGTGACTGCTGGAGCAGGTGTTAATGTTACTAAACACGGAAATTATGGAGTTTCTTCATCTTGTGGCTCAAGTAATGTTTTAGAATATTTAGGAATTAAATTTTCAAATAATTTTGATTTTCTTAGAAAATCTATTGAGAAATGCGGCATTTGTATTCTACATGCTCCCCTGTTTCATCCCGCTATGAAACATGTAGCACCAATAAGAAAAGAATTAGGTCTAAAAACATTCTTTAATATTTTAGGTCCTTTGGTTAACCCATCTTTTCCAAAAAATCAGATAGTTGGAGTTTATAGTTTAGAGTTGGCTAGATTATATTCATACTTGTTTCAAAAAACTAAAAAAAATTATGCTATTATTCACTCACTTGATGGGTACGATGAAATTTCTTTAACCGGAGCAACAAAAATTATTTCTAGAAAAGAAGAAAATGTATATGAACCTAATGATATGGGTTTAACTAGATCAAATCCAAAATCAATTTCAGGTGGAAATAGCATTAAAGAATCTGCTGAAATTTTTATGAATATTTTAAATAATAATGGAACAAATTCACAAAATGAAGTGATTTTTGCCAACTCTGGATTAGCGATATCAACTGCACTTGGAATTTCATTAAATGAAGGCATCGAAAAAGCAAAAGAATCTTTATTGTCAAACCAAGCTCTTAAAACATTTAATAATTTGAAAAAACTTTGTTAATAGTGACTATTCTAGAAAAAATAATATCATCAAAAACTAAAGAGTTAAAAATTCTAAAAAGTCTAAATTCCATTAAAGATTTAGAAAATAAAAAGTTATTTGAAAAACAGACATTTTCATTAAAGGAACGATTAGAACTGAGCAGACATGGAATAATTGCTGAGCATAAAAGAAAGTCACCTTCAAAGTCTATAATAAATGATAACATAAAATTAAAAAATGTAATTAAAGGATATAACAAAGCAAATGTTTGTGGAATATCTGTTTTAACAGACCATACTTACTTTGGAGGAAGTTTGAAAGATTTACAAGAGGCTAGAACAATGACTTCCATTCCTATTTTAAGAAAAGAATTTATTATTGATGAGTATCAAATTATTGAAGCTAAAGCAAATGGTGCTGATATTATACTTTTGATTGCAGCATGCTTAAACGAAACTGAAATAAAAAAACTTAGTAAGCTGGCTAAAAGTATAGGCCTAGAGGTTTTAATAGAAATTCATAATGAAAAAGAACTTGAAAAATGCTTAATTCAGTCAATTGATATAATTGGGGTTAATAACAGAAATTTAAAAACTTTTGAAGTTGATTTAAAAACCAGCATAAACTTGTCAGGATTAATTCCAAAAGAATTCACCAAAATTTCTGAAAGCGGTATTTCAAGCTCAATTGAAATTAACAAATTACGAGAATATGGTTATAAAGGGTTTTTAATTGGAGAAACTTTTATGAAGAAAAAAAATCCAGGAAGTGAAGTTTTAGATTTAATAAGTAAAATTAAATGAAATTAAAAGTATGCGGGATGAAATTTCCTCAAAACATAAGTGAAATTGAAAGTCTTAGACCTGATTTTATGGGTTTCATTTTCTACAATAAATCTAAAAGATTCTTTGATCAAACTGATTTGGTTTTGAATGATAAGATAAATAGAGTTGGAGTATTTGTAAACGAAGAAATTGAAGAAATAAAAGAAAAAATTATAAAATTTAAACTTGACTTTGTACAGTTACATGGTAATGAAAATGTTGACTTTTGTAAATCACTAAAACCTTTTGTTAAAATTATCAAAGTTTTCAAAATCAATAATACTTTTAATTTCAATACAACTAAAAATTTTGAAGAAGTTTCTGATTATTTTTTATTTGATACAAAATCAAATTTACATGGTGGATCTGGAATAAAATTTGATTGGAATATTCTAAAAAATTACACTTCAAAGAAACCTTTTTTTTTAAGTGGCGGAATTAATTTAGAGGATATTATAGAAATCAATAAAATTAAAAAAATACATCCTTTAATTGGAGTCGATATTAATAGCAAATTTGAATTCAAAAATTTAAAAAAAGATGTAGATAAAATAAAGTTATTTAAAAATAAATTGTCATTATGAAAATTAGTTTTAATGTAAATAAAATGGGATATTATGGAGATTTTGGAGGAGCTTATATCCCCGAAATGATGTATTCTAATATTGAAGAATTAAGGTCTAAATATTTGGATATATGTTCAGAAAAAAAATTCCAATCAGAATTCAATGAATTATTAAAACAATATGTTGGTAGACCCACACCACTATATTTTGCTGAAAGACTGTCTAAAAAATACAACACAAAAATTTACCTGAAGAGAGAGGATCTTTGTCACACTGGAGCCCATAAAATCAATAATACTATAGGTCAAATTTTGTTAGCAAAGCGTCTTGGTAAGTCAAGGATAATCGCTGAAACTGGTGCTGGTCAACACGGAGTTGCTACCGCAACTGTGTGCGCACTTATGGGTATTAAATGCATTGTTTATATGGGAGAAGTCGATATCAGTAGACAAGCACCTAATGTAGCTAGAATGAAAATGTTGGGAGCTGAGGTTAAGCCTGCAATTTCAGGAAGTAAAACATTGAAAGATGCAACTAATGAGGCCATTAGGGATTGGATTAATAACCCTGTTGATACTCATTATATAATTGGGTCTGTAGTTGGTCCACACCCTTACCCTGACATGGTGGCAAGATTTCAATCTGTAATTGGAGATGAAGTAAAAAAACAACTCAAAGAATTAGAAGGCACAAAAAAGCCAAGTTATGTTATTGCTTGTGTAGGTGGAGGAAGTAATGCTGCCGGATTATTTTACCCTTATTTAGATGACGAGAAAGTAAAGATTATTTGTGTTGAAGCAGCCGGTAAAGGAATTGATACAGGAATGAGCGCTGCAACCTCTATTCTTGGAAAAGAAGGTATAATTCATGGTGCTAAGACATTATTAATGCAATCCACTGATGGTCAAATAACTGAACCTTATTCTATTTCTGCTGGTTTAGATTATCCTGGCGTTGGTCCAATGCATGCCAATTTATTTAGAACTAAACGTGGAGAGTTTATTTCGATAACTGATAAAGAAGCTATGGAGTGGGGTCTCAGTCTATCAAGACTTGAAGGAATCATTCCTGCTATTGAAACATCTCATGCATTCGCAGTTTTAGATAAAAAGAAATTTAAAAAAGATGATATTTTAGTTTTTAATTGTTCAGGAAGAGGAGATAAAGATCTTGATACATACATTGATTATTTTAAATTATAAAATGAATAGAATTAATAAAGTTTTAGAAACAAAAAAAAATATACTTTCAATATATTTTACGGCAGGATATCCCAATTTAGATGACACCGAAAAAATTATAAATGAATTAAGTAAGTCAGATGTTGATATGATTGAAATAGGCTTGCCATTTAGCGATCCTCTGGCTGATGGGCCAACCATTCAAAAAAGTTCTACTATTGCATTAAAAAATGGAATGAATACTGAAAATCTGTTTGTCCAACTTAAAAACATTAGAAACAAAACAAACATTCCACTTATAATTATGGGCTACTTTAATCCTATTTTACAATTTGGTGTTGAAAAATTTTGTAAAAGTTGTAATGATGTAGGAATTGATGGTATGATTATTCCTGATCTTCCTGTTGATATTTATGAGAAAAAATACAAACCACTTTTTGACAAACACGGTCTATTAAATATGTTTTTAATAACACCTCAAACCAGCGACAAAAGAATAAAGTTTATTGATAAAGTGTCAAATGGGTTTATTTATATGGTTAGTAGTTTTAGTATTACTGGAGCAGTCAATTCTTTCGGATTTGAGCAAAAAAATTATTTTAAAAGAATTAACAAAATGAACTTAAAATCAAAACTTTTGATAGGATTTGGAATTAGCAACAGTAGTACTTTTAAGGATGCTATCGAAAACAGCAATGGGGCTATAATTGGCTCTGCTTTTATAAACTTCTTAAAAGAAAATAAAATCGAGGATATAGGTAAGTTTGTGCAATTAATTAGAGGTTAACTTATCTGATAAAAACTAATTCATTAGATTGTTGGGTCTCATGTTCATCATAAGAATATCCACCATAATCGAAACCTTTGAGGTCATCTGATGAATTAATTTCATTATCTAATATAAATCTGGTCATCATTCCTCTCGCTTTTTTAGCATAAAAAGAGATGATTTTCAATTTACCATTTTTAAAATCCTTAAAAATTGGTGATACCATTTTTGTATTTAAAGACTTCTTATCTATTACAGATGAATATTCATTACTTGCTAGATTAACGAACAGTTCATTTTCAACTATTTCATCATTAAAGAAAGTCGTCACTTTATTTTTCCAAAATTCATATAGATTTTTTGAATCATCTATGGTTATTTTTGTTCCCATTTCTAATCTATATGCTTGAATAAGATCCAATGGTTTCAATACACCATACAACCCAGATAAGATTCTTAATGAACTTTGTGCTTTAGTTATCTTATTATCATCTAAAGTAAAAGCATCGATTCCATTATAAACATCTCCATTAAATGTAAATAAAGAAGGTCTTGCGTTAGTTGAATTAAAAGGAGTTGTAAAATCATTATTTCTTTTCCAATTTAATTCTGCAATTTTATCAGAAATATTCATCAAATCTTTTAATTGGGAAGGTTTTTTCCTTCTTAAAATTTCATTTATATGACTTGAATCCTTCAAAAAAACTGGGGTTGAAAAGTTATTTACGGGAAGTTCTTTATCAAAGTTTAATGATTTGGCAGGTGAAACAATTATTTTCATACTAAAAATTGAATTTATTTATCAAATTTAAAAAAATAGAAATTATTTAGAATAATTTCTCCATTTTTCAAGACAGTTTTTAAAGTCTACGGGGAGTTCACACTCAAAATTTAATTCTTTTTTTGAAACAGGGTGTGTAAACCCTAATGATTTAGCATGCAAAGCTTGTCTTGACATTAACTTAAAACAATTTAAAACGAACTGCTTATATTTATTAAAAATTGTTCCTTTTAAAATTTTATCTCCTCCATATCTTGCATCACTAAAAATAGGATGACCAATGTGTTTCATATGAGCTCGAATCTGATGGGTTCTCCCTGTTTCTAATTGGCATTCCACAAGAGTTAAGTAATTAAACCTTTCAATGACCTTGTAATGTGTTATAGCTTCTTTTCCATATCCATCCTCATCAACTGGAACACTCATTATCAATCTATTTTTTGGATCTCTAGCTAACCTCCTGTTAATAGTACCTTTTTCATCAGGAATTATTCCCCAAACGAGAGCTAAATATTTTCGTTTTGAAGTTTTTAAATAAAATTGTTTAGCTAAATCAGTCATTGACACTTCATCTTTAGCTATTACTAAAAGTCCACTGGTATCTTTATCAATTCGATGAACAAGACCAGGTCTTCCGTCTTTATTTTGTGGTAAATTTTCAAAATGATTTATTAATCCATTTAATAATGTTCCATTATAGTTTCCGTGACCAGGGTGAACTACAAGACCTGCTGGTTTATTTACTACCAATAGATTTTTATCCTCATAAATAATGTCTAAATTCATTTCTTCTCCTACCAGCAAATTTTCATAAGGGGGATGTGAAAACATAACACGAACTACATCACCCGGTTTAACTTTGTAATTTGACTTTACAATTTTATCGTTTGAGTAAATTGCTCCATTTTTAGCAGCAGTTTGAATTTTATTTCTTGTAGAATTTTCAATCCTGTTCATTAAAAACTTGTCGACTCTTAATGGTTCTTGTCCCTTGTCAGCTTTAAATTGGTAATGCTCAAATAGATCATTTTCTAAATTATTACTTTGATCCATTCTCTAATTTTTCATCAATTAATCCATTTCCTAAAACCAAATCAATTTTAGATTTTTTAGGAACCATATCTCCAATATTTATTTCATTTCCATTAAAAAAAATTTGTAATACCATGTCTTTACCAATATTGTTTTCATAAGTAATCTCTCCAACTTCTAAATCAGAGGATAACAAAGCAGAGTTTGCACTTCTCTGAGTGATTTGAATAATATTAGGAATTGAAACTTTACCATAATTACTAGGATTTAATGTAAGATAAATCTTTCGGTTTTTTTTCACTTCAGTATTTGAACTCGGGATTTGATCAACGATAGAAAATTTAGGAAAATTTGGATTATATAATGCAGAATCTATCACAACAAATGAAAGAGTATTATCATTTAAAATTTTTACAGCTTGATCAAAACTTACACCCACTAGGTCAGGAACTTTTATATATCTGTTGTGATTAGTTGAAAGGTTTAAATAAATATATAAGCCAAATAAGAAAACAATCATGAATGTTAATGCTTTTAATAACTGTTTTATAAAATGCTTGCTAAACAAAAATTTTAAAAAATCCATGAATAAATAATTTGACTCAAATATATAAAATAAGGTTACCATAATGATTTTTAAAAAAAATAAATGATATTTTTGTTTATATGATAAAGAATGTAGCCGTACTAATGGGTGGGTTTTCTTCTGAAAAAGACATTTCGTTTAAAAGTGGCGAAGTTATTTTTAAGAATATTGATAAGACAAAGTATAAACCTTTCAAAATCATTATTGAAAAACATAAATGGTATTACACTGATAAAAATAAAAATGAATATGATGTTTGTTTAAATGATTTTTCAATTACTCTAGAAAACAAGAAAATTATTTTTGATGCCGCTTTTATAATTATACATGGCTCACCTGGTGAAGATGGCTTAATACAGTCCTATCTAGAACTCAAAAATATTCCATACACAGGAAGCAACTCATACGTTTCGTCTTTAACATTTAATAAAAGAGATTGTATTTCTGTTTTAAACAAACATAATATACCATCAGCAAAATCTGTTCAACTCAATTTTGGACAGCCTTACTCAATAGAAAAAATTGTTTCGAGACTTGGTTTACCTTGCTTTGTTAAAGCTAATAGATCGGGAAGCAGCTTTGGAGTTTTTAAAGTGAATAAAAAAGAGGATTTAAAAGGTTATGTCAATCAAGCTTTTGATTTTGATAATGAAATTTTGATTGAATCTTATTTAAATGGTATTGAAGTTTCAGTTGGAGTAATGAATTACAAAGAAGAAGTAAAAGTATTTGGAATTACTGAACTAATTACTGAAAATGATTTTTTTGATTATGATGCAAAATATAATGGGAAATCCAAAGAAATAACACCAGCTAATATCTCAGAAAAACAAAAAAAGCTTGTTTCTGAACTTTCAATTAAAATATATAAAAAATTAGGGATGAAAGGCTTCACTAGAAGTGAGTTTATCATTATCGAAAACGAAGCTTATTTTCTTGAAATCAATTCGATTCCAGGGATGACTGATGAAAGTATTTTTCCAAAACAAGCTAAAATTCAAGGAATTTCTATTAAAGAATTGTGCAATGAAATGCTAAGTCAGGCTTTAAATTAATATATTTACCTTATGAGAAAAGCTGTTTTTCCAGGTTCTTTTGATCCCTTTACTTTAGGTCATTTAGATATCTTAAAAAGAAGTCTTCCACTTTTTGATGAAATTATTGTTGGTATTGGTAAAAATATTGAAAAGAAAACAATGTTTTCTGAATCTGAAAGAATTTCTTTCATTGAAAATTATTTTTCTGATGAGCCTAAAATCAAAGTACAAAGTTATAGTGGTTTAACTATTGATTTTTGTAAAGAAAATGGAGCTAATTTTATTTTAAGAGGAATTAGAAATAACGGAGATTTTGAATTTGAAAAGGCCATAGCTCGTACCAATAGAAAACTTTCTAAAATTGAAACTGTATTTCTATTAACATCTGCTAAAACATCTTTTATTAGCAGTAGCATTGTTAGAGAACTAATATTGAACAAAGGAGATTTTCAGTTATTAGTTCCTGACTCAGTTAAAATTTCTTAGTCATCCAATAATAACTTAATATTTGGAAAAGTATTTTTAATTTTTTTAATTTTTTTATTGCTTTTCCAAACCACTTTAGTTATTCCTTCTTTTGATTCTGGACTAAAGCTACCCTCATGGGTGGATAACATATTAAACCAAGAAGTTTCTTTTAATCGATATTCTTTTCCTTTTTTAAAAACATGGTATGTATTCATTTTAAAATCTATTATACTAAGATTTTTAATTCCAGTCTCTTCTCTAACCTCTCTGAGTGCAGTTTGATCTATAGTTTCTCCTTTATCCATTTTACCCTTGGGAAGATCCCATTTATTTCTCCTATATATAAAAAGAGTTTCGTCATTTATATTTTTTACAATTCCACCTCCAGCTTTAACGACTTTGATCTTCTTTTGGAATGTTGAAACTAACTTTTCAGAGTTTTTATGAAATAAAAATATTTTATGATGTTTTTTAACAAGAGAAATAATCTCATCCAAAGATTTTTTTTTTAAGTCGTACAAATTAATTTTTTTTCCAAAAGGAATTTCACTAGTCAATATTATTACATCTTGATTGACAAAAACTTTATACATTTGTTAATATGGTTTTAGATAAATATACTGCAAAAAAAACTGCCGAATTACTTCTTCAAATTAAAGCAATTAAATTAAGTCCAAAAAATCCTTTTAAATGGGCAAGTGGATGGAATTCTCCAATTTATTGTGATAATAGAATAATTCTTTCTCACCCACAAATAAGAATATTTGTTAGAGAACAAATGGTTAAACAAATTGAAGAGTTATATGGCAGACCAGACATTATAGCAGGAGTTGCGACTGGTGCTATTGGGATTGGTATGCTGGTGGCAGATTTAATGAATCTTCCTTTTATTTATGTAAGACCTAGCTCAAAAAAACATGGAAGAAAAAATCAAATAGAAGGTCAATTTTCAAAATCTCAAAAAGTTGTTGTTATTGAAGATCTTATTAGTACTGGAAACAGCAGTCTTATGGCAATTAATGCCCTTAGAAGTGAAGATCTAAAAGTAAAGGGAATGATAAGTATTTTTACATACGGATTCGATATCTCATATGAAAATTTTAAAGATAAGAATGTTGATTTTCACTCATTAAGCTCCTACGATTATTTATTGGAACAAGCCCTTGATATTAACTATATCACAGATAATGAGTTCAAAATATTAAAAGACTGGAAGAAAAATCCAGCTCAGTGGAAAATTTAATAAAATAACTATGACATTAAACAGTATTTCAAACGAACTAAAACTTTCAGATCAAAATTTATTTTATAAACTCACTGATATAAATAATTATGAGAAAATTATGCCTGAAAATATTTCAAAATTTGAAATTATTGATTCAAATACTTTAATTTTTTCATTAAAAGGAATGCCAGAAATTAAATTAGTCTTTGGAGAAAAAATATCTCCATCTTTAATTACTCTTAATTCAAGTGAATCAAAAATCAATTTTTCACTGACAGCCCATATTAATAAAATTGATGAAAGTAATTGTAGTTTTTCTCTTGAATTCAACGGTGATCTAAACCCAATGATACAAATGATGGTAAAAACACCTCTTCAGTCCTTTATTAATGACTTGTCCAACAATATTTCTAAACTAGCATAATGAAAAGTTTTGCTTTAGTTACAGGAGCCAGTTCAGGAATTGGCTTGCAAATATGTCATTCTTTAGCAAGTAGAGGATACAACGTGATTTTAACGTCTAGGTCTGAAGATAAATTAAAGTCAATATCTGAGCAAATTAGATCCAAATATAAAGTTGAATCCAATTTTTTTCCTACAGATTTAGCTGATAAGAATGGTCCACAAAATATTTTTAATTTTTGTAGATCAAAAAACTATCATATTGATATTTTAATAAATAATGCTGGATACGCTCTTCCTGAATCTTTTGAAAAAAATTCAGTTGAAGATGAAGAAAAGTGTATCAGAGTTTTAGGAACTTCTGTAATTTCTTTGACTAAACTTTTTGTTCGTGAAATGATCAAAAAAAAACAAGGTAAAATAATGATTGTTTCATCTGTTGCTGCATTTGCTCCACCTGCTGCGATACAGGTTATGTATGGGCCTCTAAAAACATTCATGAATAGATTTAGTGATGCTTTAAATATGAATTATAATTCATTTGGCATTACATCAACGGCATTATGTCCTGGATATACAGTTACTAACTTTCACACAGCAAGTGGGGTTCAAGAAGAAATGGATAGTGTTCCATGGTTTTTGAAGAAGTCTGCTTCAAGAATTGCTGAAGAAGGCATAATTGGTATGTTAAAAGGAAAAAAAATTGTTGTCCCAACCAAAACCTGGAAAATCATTGTTTTTTTAATAAAAATAGTTCCTCAATTTATTTTTAATTTTCTTTCAGGGATTTTGGCACCTGGTAGATATGAAGAATTAAAAAATTGAAATTCCCCAGATAGTTAAAATAGCCCACAAAATATATTTTACTAATTTTCCAAAAAACATCCAAACAGAAACTTTTAACAAATTTGTTCTAAAAAAGCCCAAACTAATAGCTAATGGATCACCAATAAATGGCAAACAACAAAAGAAGGCATATACACTACCCCACTTATCAATCTTGGATTTAAATCTTATTATTTTTTCTTTGCGAATTCTAAAATATTTTTCAACAAAACTCCATTTTCCTAGAGTTCCCAAAAAATAACTACTTAAACCTCCAAGCCAGTTTCCAATTGTAGCTACAACTATACTTATATTTAAATCATAGCCCTTAGCTAGAAGAATACTTAGAACTATTTCTGAACTTAAGGGAATTATAGTGGCACCCAGAAAACTTGCTAAAAATAAACCTATAAAACCCCATTCAACAAATGATTCCATCTAATAAATCAATTTAATTTCATGAATATTATAATTACCAATAGATCCAGAATTTTTTTTAATATTTATAGTTCCCGTTGAGGAAACGGATAATATTTGTCCCTTAAATTTTGATGTTTTATTAAAAAATTCTAAAATTAGATTTAACCCAAATAAATTATTATTATAAGTTGCTAATAATTTTGAATATTCAGGCTCTGATGACACTAACTTTTTTAAATAATTATATCTTTTGATATTTTGAATGAAAAGATTTATGATTCCGTCAAGATCATAATTTATTGAAGTTATTTTTTTTAATGATGACGCATTTGGTAAATTATCAAAGTTTTCCTGATTCACATTAAGTCCAAATCCTACGACAATCTCCTCAATAAAATTTCCTTTTACCTTAATTTCATTCAATATTCCACAGATTTTTTTATTTCCTGACATTATGTCGTTTGGCCATTTGATTTTAATGTCAGGAATTTTCAAAGATTTTAATGTGTTAAATATTAATAAAGAAAAAATTACATTTATTCTAAATTGGTCTTTGACTTTAAAATTTACTGGAAATAATTTTATAGAAAATGCGATGTTCTTTCCTGATTCACTAAACCATTGATTACCTCTTTGACCTTTTCCTTTAGTTTGATTATAGGTATATACAATCTCAATATCATTGATTTTACTTCTTTTTAAATAATCATTTGTAGATTCAATGGCATCAAGTTTGATTATATTCATTAATGAATTTAATTTTTAATAAAACTAAAATAGTAGCTTTAATTATCCTAAATTTATATCTAATAAAATAAAATTTGAATACAGATAATTTAATTTCTAACGTAATTGAGGGAATTGAAAATGTTAAAGGAGAAGAAATTAACATTTTAGATTTAAGAACAATTGAGAATGTCGCTTGTAAATACTTTATAATATGCACGGGAAATTCATCAACACAAGTGAATGCCATAACTAGTTCTGTAAGAAAATGTGTCAGTAAAGAATTATCAGAAAAACCCTGGCATATTGAAGGGTTAGAAAATTGCAAATGGGTGTTAATGGACTATGTAGATGTAGTGGTTCATGTTTTTAACAAAGAAACCAGAGACTTTTATAAACTAGAAGAATTGTGGGAAGAAGCAGAGTCAACCACAATAGAAACAAAATATTAAAATGAAAAATACAAAACAACCTACAAATAAACCTAAACTAAGTTCCTATTGGATTTATGCTCTTGTGATATTATTTTTTGCAAGTACTTATTTCATAGGCGGAGATAGTTCGACTTCGGTTTCAAAAAACATTAATATCTCTAGTTTTGAGAGATTTTTGAACAAAGGAGAAATTAAGGAAGTTACTGTTATAAATAAAAATTTAGCTCAAGTTACTCTGCAAAGAGATGCATTGAACAGTCCTGATCACAAAAATGCCAATTCAGTTAACTTTTTAGGTCAAAAAAATATTAATGGTCCACATTATGTTTTTGAGATTGGAAACCTAGAGCTTTTCCAAAATAAACTTGAATTAGCAGAAGAAAAAGGAATTCAGTTTAGCTACAATTTTAAAACAATTGAAAACAAATGGTTTGATGTATTAATTGGTTTTCTTCCACTCTTAATACTTGTTGGTCTTTGGATATTTTTTATGAGAAGAATGTCAGGAGCTGGTGGAGGTGGCGGATCACAAATTTTTAGTATTGGAAAATCTAAGGCTAAGCTTTTTGACCAAAAGAGTGATGTTAAAGTAACCTTTAAGGATGTAGCAGGTCTTGAGGGTGCGAAAGAAGAAGTACAAGAAATTGTTGATTTTTTAAAAAACCCAACCAAATACACTAAGCTTGGTGGAAAAATTCCTAAGGGAGCCCTTCTTGTTGGACTTCCTGGGACTGGTAAAACTTTACTAGCCAAAGCAGTTGCAGGAGAAGCAAAAGTTCCATTCTTTTCTCTGTCAGGATCTGATTTTGTTGAAATGTTTGTTGGTGTAGGTGCCTCTAGAGTTAGAGATTTATTCAAACAAGCTAAAGAAAAATCTCCAGCAATAATCTTTATTGACGAAATCGATGCAATCGGAAGAGCTAGAGGAAAAAGTAATATGACAGGTGGAAATGATGAAAGAGAAAATACGTTGAATCAACTTTTGACTGAAATGGATGGTTTTGGAACAAATACTAATGTTATAGTGATAGCTGCTACAAACAGAGCTGATGTATTAGATAAAGCATTAATGAGAGCAGGTAGATTTGATCGTCAAATTTATGTTGACCTCCCAGACGTTAGGGAACGAAAAGAAATTTTTGCAGTTCACTTAAAACCAATTAAAACAGCAAAAAATCTTGATACTGATTTCTTATCTAAACAAACACCTGGATTTTCAGGAGCTGATATAGCAAATGTTTGTAATGAAGCAGCATTAATAGCGGCTAGAAAATCTAAAAAATCTGTAAATAAACAAGACTTTTTAGATGCAGTTGATAGAATTGTTGGTGGTTTAGAAAAGAAAAATAAGATTATAACTGAAAATGAGAAAAAAACAATTGCTTTTCATGAAGCTGGTCATGCTACGGTAAGTTGGTTTTTAGAACATGCTGCTCCTCTTGTAAAGGTGACAATTGTTCCAAGAGGCCAATCACTTGGTGCTGCATGGTATCTTCCTGAGGAAAGACAAATTGTAAAGCCAGAACAAATCCTAGATGAAATGTGTGCAGCATTAGGTGGAAGAGCTGCTGAAAAAGTAATGTTTAATAATATTTCTACTGGTGCACTAAGTGACTTAGAAAAAGTAACTAAACAAGCTAGATCAATGGTAACAGTTTACGGTTTAAATGATAAAATTGGAAATCTTACATACTATGATTCAAGTGGACAGAATGACTATGGGTTTACTAAACCATACAGTGATGTAACCGCTCAGGTTATTGACAAAGAAATATCTAATATTATAGAAACACAATACCAGAGGGCGATTAAATTATTAAAGAAACACAAAACTAAGTTGATTGAATTAGCTGATTTTTTATTAGAAAAAGAAGTTATTTTCAAAGAAGATTTGATTAGAATATATGGTGAAAGGCCATTTGATCCTAAAGATTTAGTTAAGAAGAAATAATTATTTATAATTATTAACATTCTCGAATAGAATAACAAGTTTTTTTATCTTTACTTGGTAAAGATAAAATTTGAAAAAATTCATAAAATCATTTTTCAACAACCCCTCTAATATAGAGAAAGACGAAGTAAGTGAAGGTAGATACATGCCTAAAAAGGAAGATCCTATCGAAGAAAGATTTTCCTATAAATTCACAGAAAATGGGGGTAAGTTTTTGTATTGTGAAAATAAATCTGAATGTGATGATTTTTTTACAAAAATATTAGAAGAAAACAAATGGGAAGATGTTGAAATACTCTGCTATGATGATTCATTATTAGAAAAATTTTCAGCTAAGACTAAATTAGTTGTATCAAAAACTAATTTAAACTCAAAATTTTTTTTAACAACCTGTGAATTTTTGGTAGCTAAAGA
Organism: uncultured Bacteroidota bacterium; assembly: GCA_902559035.1. Lineage (GTDB taxonomy): Bacteria > Bacteroidota > Bacteroidia > Flavobacteriales > Flavobacteriaceae > MAG-121220-bin8. Next base: position 67,268 of record CACEGG010000004.1, on the reverse strand, counting down.
CGGAAGTTTATTGATATGTGCTGAGCAGATTAAGTCTCATAAAGTTAATGACCTCCCCCAAAATTTTATAGTCTTTGCCAAGATCAGTCAATTTACAGAAACTTTGAGTTTAGGCTTGAATGGTATTAAAAGTAAATACCCAAAAAATCTACCAACAAACATAACAACTATCAAAAATTTTAATAGTGACAGTAAAGAGAATAATAACTTTCTCACATACGGAAGCTCTGCAAAAAATTTATATTTGCTTCTTTTAGAAGATCTTTAAAATGAAAGAATTTTACACTAGATCAATAACCGCAATTGCTTATGCAACTGTAATATTATTACCACTATTTTACAGTGAGTATTTATTTTACACTATAGGATTTATATGTAGTTTAATTTTAGTGTTTGAATTCATAAAGCTAATTTCAAATTATAATCATAAGTTTTTTTCTAGAGACACTGGAAAATCAAACTTTATATTATACATGACATTTCCATTATATATTTCATTATTTATTCTTTCAAAAAATCAAATATTTGAAATAGTTTTCTTGATAACAATTGTTTTAACTAATGTTGTACTAGGATTCTCATTAATAAAAAATAAATTATTTTCATATTCTATTTTAAAAAATAGATTTATTGGACATTTTTACTTGGTTGGTTCCCTAGTTATATTTTTCTCTCTCCCAAATATTTTTGGTGAATACAACCCATACATTGTATTTTCTTTTTTATCTCTAATTTGGATTTCTGATTCGGCTGCATATGTATTTGGTGTTACGTTTGGAAAAAGGCCTCTTTTTAAAACTGTTTCACCAAAAAAAAGTATTGAAGGATTTATTGGGGGATTAAGTTTTGCAATTATGTTATCTATTATTTTTTCTTTTTATCTAAGTCTGAATATCACATTATTACAATGGATAATTTTAGGACTTTTAACTGGCTGTACAGGAACGCTTGGTGATTTAGTACAGTCACAATTTAAAAGAGAAGCGGGTGTAAAAGATAGTGGAAATTTGCTCCCTGGACATGGAGGTCTTTATGATCGGATGGATAGTATTATATTTGCCGCGCCAATTATATATTTAACATTAACCATATTTAATTATGTTTCATAAAGAAGGACATTATATTATTACGGTCTCATTCATAATAACTGCAATGATAAATTTACTATCAAAAAGTTTTATTAATAATAATACATTAATCTATTCAATTGGAATTGTAACCATCATAATTTTAATTTTAATACTCCAGTTTTTTAGAAACCCTAAAAGAAAAGCAAAAATCAATGATAATATTATAATATCTCCGGTCGATGGTAAAGTAGTTGCAATTGAAAAAGTTTATGAAAAAGAATACTTTAAAGATGAAAGAATACAAATATCTATATTCATGTCTCCTCTAAATGTTCACGTCACAAGATATGCTTCGAGTGGAAAAATTAAATTTAGTAAATATCATCCTGGAAAATATTTAGTAGCATGGCATCCTAAGTCATCTGAAAAAAATGAAAGAACAACTGTTGTTATTGAAAATAATATTTTTGGTGAAATATTATACAGACAAATTGCAGGTGCAGTTGCAAGAAGAATAGTAAATTATGCAAAAGTAGGAGACGAAGTTGTTCAAGGAACAGATGCAGGGTTTATTAAGTTTGGATCTAGAGTGGATCTTTTTCTTCCTCTTAATTCTAAAATTAAAGTAGAACTTGATCAAATTGTTAAAGGCGCTGAAGATATAATAGCTGAAAAATAATCAATTTATTAGTTTACTTTTTAGAATAGCAATTTTAGCTAGAGTATCTTTCTCTTTTTTCAATTCATTTTCTAAAACATTTTTAGGAGCATTTTCAACAAACCTTTTATTAGATAATTTTGCCTTTATAGATTTTAAAAAACCTAAATTATAATCTAAATCTTGTTTTATCTTCTCAGTATCTTCAATTTCATCAACCTTATTATTAACATGAAACTCATTGCTTCCTACAATAAAAGATGTTGTATTAAGTTCTTTCTTAGAAAAATCATTGGTAAGAACAACATTTGATAGCTTTAATAGTACTGAAACTAGCTCTTTTTCAAAAACTACTTTTGAAAATAAAGTTATTTCTTCCTTAAATGATATTCCTTTATTTTTTCTAAATTTTCTGACACCTGATACAAGATCAGTAATTTCTTGGAATTTTTCAATTACTGATTTATCACCTTTCATGTGTTTTGGCCATTTAGAAACAACCAAAGAAGAATCATTTTCAGATTTTATTTTAGACCATATTTCCTCAGTTATAAATGGCATAAAAGGGTGCATAACAGTCAAACATTTTTTAAATAAAATAATAGAACTATTGTAAGTAGAAAAATCTAGAGGCTGCTGGTAGCCAGGTTTAACTATTTCTAAGTACCAAGAACAGAAATCATCCCAAACAAGTTTATAAATAGACATTAATGCATCAGATATTCTATATTTACTAAAATGATCTTCTATCTCTAAAAGTCTAAGGTTAAATTTGTTTTCAAACCATTCTACAGCTGATTTTGAATAATCGCTCTGTTGAATTTCTTTAGAAACTTTCCATGAACTTATAAGTCTAAAAGAGTTCCAAACTTTATTTGAAAAATTCTTTCCCTGTTGACATAAAGACACATCAAATAATAAATCATTTCCAGCAGGTGCACTCAATAAAAGTCCTACCCTAACACTATCAGCACCAAAATCCTCAATTAATTTAACAGCATCTGGTGAATTACCTAACTGTTTTGACATTTTTCGGCCTTGTTTGTCTCTCACTAAGCCTGTAAAATAAACTGAACTAAAGGGAATATTTTTTTTAAATTCAAGTCCTGAAACTATCATTCTGGCAACCCAAAAAAATAAAATATCTGGTCCAGTAACTAAATCATTTGTTGGATAGTAATATTTAAATTCATCATTTTCGGGGTTTCTAATTCCATCTAATACTGAAATTGGCCATATCCATGATGAAAACCAAGTATCTAATACATCTTCCTCTTGTGATAAATCACTTAATTTTAAATTGTAGTTTCCAGATTCTTTTTTTGCCTTTTCCAAGGCTAAATCAATGTTCTCAGCTACAACATATTTTGATTTATTTGTATCATAATAATATACTGGAATTTGATGTCCCCACCACAACTGTCTAGAAATATTCCAATCTCTAACATTTTCCATCCAGTTTCTATATGTATTTTTAAATTTTTTTGGGAAAAGCTTTATTTCATCTTTCATAACTGCGTCTAAAGCTGGCTTAGAAATATCTTCCATTTTTAAAAACCATTGCTCAGATAATCTAGGTTCAATTATGCATTTTGTCCTTTCCGATTTTCCTACACTATTTATATGATTCTTAGTTTTTGAGAGAGCACCAATTTCATTTAATTCGATAGAAATTTTGTCTCTAACAACGAATCTGTCAAGTCCCTCAAAATGTAAACCAAAATGATTTAAAGTAGCGTCTTCATTAAATATATCGACGATCTCTAAATTATGCTTGTCTCCAATTATTTTATCATTTTCACTGTGAGCGGGGGTCACTTTTAAACATCCAGTACCAAATTTAATATCTACATAATCATCATATATTACTGGAATTTCTTTATTTACTATTGGAATTAAAACTTTTTTTCCTTTTAAGTGAGTATATCTTTCATCAGATGGGTTGATAGCAATTGCAGTATCTCCAAAAATTGTTTCAGGTCTAGTAGTTGCAACAGAAAGGGTCTCTTCGGATCCTATTATTTTATATTTAATATGATACAACTTACTATTAACTTCCTCATATATCACTTCCTCATTTGAGAGAGTTGTTTTGGCTTCAGGATCCCAATTCACCATTCTATAACCCTTGTAAATTAGGTTTTTTTCATGTAATTCAATAAAAACTTTGATTACAGACTCTGACATGTCATTATCCAAAGTAAATTTAGTTCTGTCCCAATCACACGAACAACCCAACTTCTTTAATTGCTCTAAAATTAATCCACCGTGTTCTTCTGTCCAATCCCAAGCGTGATTTAAAAACTCATCTCTAGTCAGGTCCTTTTTAGTGATTCCTTGTGATTTCAATTTATTAACAACTTTAGCCTCTGTAGCAATGGAGGCATGATCAGTTCCTGGAATCCAACAAGCATTATAGCCTTCGAGTCTTGCTTTCCTTATCAATATATCTTGAATTGTATTATTAAGCATATGACCCATATGTAAAATTCCTGTCACGTTTGGTGGTGGAATAACTATAGTATAGGGTGTTTTTTCATTTGGAATTGAACTAAAATATTTATTTTTAACCCAATAGTCGTACCACTTGGATTCTAGATTTTTCGAATCAAAATTTTTTGAAATTTCCATTTAATATTTTTGATTTTCCAGAAAACAAAAGTAGTTAACTAAAAAGGATTTTAAAAGGTAAGTTGTATTTTTGTAATATATTTAAAAAAAGTATTCAAAATTTAAATTATGATAAAAAAAATAATATTTGTAATAGTCTTTTTAGTTATCTCATCTCAAGCTTACGGACAAGAAAAGATAGCTGAAATTCAATTTAAAGAAACTGTTATTGATTACGGAATCATTGAAAATGGTGAGGATGGTAAAAAAATTTTCGAATTCAAAAATACTGGTAATGCTCCTTTAGTATTTAATAGAATTTTTTCTTCATGCGGATGTACAATTCCTAAAAAACCAGAAAAACCAGTCTTGCCAGGTGAATCTGGAGAAATTCAAGTTAATTATGATACAAAAAGAACTGGTATTTTTCAAAAAGCGATTACTGTTAAATCAAATGCTAGGACTCCTAATATAATTTTGCGAATTAAAGGAGAAGTTCTCCCTGAACCTGATGAGACTGATGAGGAAGATATTAAAGAAGAAAAATAATTCAAATACTCATAAAATTGAATATTTCAAAATCTATAAAGCAATTTAATACATTTGGATTAGATGTAGTTTCAAATGATTTTAATATTGCTAAAAACGAAGATGAAATAATTAATTTTTTAAATAAGCATTCTAATAATAACCCAATAGTTTTAGGAGGAGGATCTAACATTTTATTTAAGAAGGATATTGAAAGACCTGTCTTAAAAATTGAAATTAAAGGAATTAATGTAGTAAAAGAAGACTCTGCTTTTGTTTATATTTCTGTTGGTGCTGGTGAAAATTGGGATAATTTTGTCAATTGGACTTTAAGAAAAGATTATGGGGGGATTGAAAATTTAAGTTTAATACCTGGGAACGTTGGTAGTGCTCCAATTCAAAATATTGGAGCATATGGTGTAGAATTAGATTCCGTTTTTGAAAGTTGTAGAGCAATATCGCTTGAAAATAAAAAAGTAAAAATATTTCATAAAATAGATTGTGACTTTACTTATAGAAGTTCAATTTTTAAAGAGAAATTAAAAAATAAATACATAATTTCAAGAGTTGTATTTAAATTGACAAAAAAAAGTCATTTTTTAAAAACAAATTACAAACCGTTAAAAGAACTTATTAAAATTAAAAATATTTCCAATCCTACGATTCAAGATATTTCTAATTTAGTCAAAGAGATTAGATCCAGTAAACTTCCAGATCCAAAAATCATTGGAAACTGTGGAAGTTTCTTTAAAAATCCAATTATTTCAAAAAACAAACTTGAAAAAATATCTTCCATTGATAAATTAATACCTTTTTACAAATTATCTGATGAAAAATTTAAAATTCCTGCTGCATGGTTAATAGAAAAATGCGGAATGAAAGGTAGAATTGAAGGGCAAACAGGCACTCATAAAGAACATGCGCTGGTAATAATAAACTTGGGTGCTGCAACTGGAACTGAAATTTATAATTTCTCTCAAAAAATTAAAAAACTTGTTTTAAAAAAATTTAATATCTTGCTTGAAGAGGAAGTAAATATTATTGATTAAATTTTATGATATATATAATAACTTTTATACTAGTTGGGTTAGCAATTGCGGGAATAGCTATCAAAATTATAGTTAAAAAAGATGGAGAATTTGCTGGAACATGTGCAAGTGCAAGTCCATTTTTAAATAAGAATAACGAACCATGTGGAATTTGTGGTAAACTCCCAACTGAAACTGAGTGTAAAAATCCTGAATTAAATTAAATTTTGTCTGAAAATAATATTATTCAAAATCAAATTGAGCTAGCAAAAGATAATAATCAAAATGCTTTTAGCTTTTTACTAAATATGTTTTGGGATGATGTTTATAAATTTCAATTAAAACGGACAGGAAATGAAATTGAAGCTGAAGATATTACAATCGAAAGCTTTGCTAAGGCATTTCACAAAATAAACTCATATAATGATAATTATGTTTTTAAGACTTGGTTAATAACAATTTCTAAAAACCTACACATAGACAAACTTAGAAGAAATAAAAATAAGATTGATATAAACGAGTTCAATGAAAAAATTTCTGTTCGAGAAAACTCTCCAAGCCCTGAAGATAAACTCATTAATGAACAAAAGCTAAAATCATTAAAACTAAAAATTAATAAATTAAAACCTCACTATAAGGAAGTAATTGAACTAAAATGTTTTAATGAACTTAGCTACAAAGAAATTTCTAAAAAACTAAATCAGCCGGTAAATAATATTAAAGTCAAAGTTTTGAGAGCAAAAAAAATACTATCTCAATTAATAAAAGAAAATGATTAATATCATTAAAAAACTTGGTCCAGGTTTACTTTTTGCAGGTGCTGCAATTGGTGTTTCACATTTGGTTCAATCGACTAGGGCCGGAGCAGATTATGGATTCACTCTGATTTGGGCATTAATCCTCGCTAATATAATTAAATACCCATTTTTTTTATTTGGACCAAAGTATACGATGGCGACAGGAGAAACTCTTCTTCACGGCTATAAAAAAATGAGTAAATATTATTTAGTAGCATATTTTGTACTTTCTATAGTAACCATGTTCACAATTCAAACTGCAGTAACTATAGTCACAGCTGGTTTAGCAATAGAACTATTTGGGATATCGTCAAATATTACAACGTGGGCTACTATTATTACAATTGTATGTGTTTTAATATTAATTATCGGACGATACAAGTTTTTAGATAACCTAATGAAATTTGTAATTATTCTTCTAACATTAAGTACAGTAGTTGCTGTGTTTTTTGCAGGATTTAATTCAAATACCTCAATTGAGATAAATCAAGTTTTCCCAAGAACAGAAGTTGGGATAATTTTTCTTGCTGCATTTATGGGTTGGATGCCAGCCCCAATGGATGTATCGATATGGCAATCAATATGGACATTAGAAAAAACTAAAAAAGAAGATAATTTTAAAATTAAAGATGCTCTTTTTGATTTTAACATTGGATATTTAACAACCATTATTTTAGGTTTAAGTTTTCTATCCTTAGGTGCTTTTGTTATGTATGGAAGTGGTGAAGTTTTTTCAAATTCTGGTGGTGAATTTGCAAAACAACTTATTAATCTATATACAAGTTCTATTGGAGATAGTGTCTTTTTAATAATTGCGATCGCAGCATTTACAACAATGTTTAGTACAACTATCACTTGTTTAGATGCATCACCTAGAGCCATGAAAATAAGCTCTGAACTTTTAAATCTTGATGGGTTTAAAAGTTATAATTTATGGATCTTTTTACTTTCAGCTGGAACATTATCTATTTTTATATTTTTTATTTCCGAAATGGGATCTCTTGTAAAAATTGCTACTATTCTTTCATTTATTACAGCTCCATTTTATGCCTACATAAATTACAAGTTAATTAATAGCTCTCATACTCCAAAAAAGTTTAGACCTTCAAAATTTATTAACGTGCTAAGTGTGATAGGCTTGTTTTTTCTAGCTTGTTTTAGTTTGTGGTATATTACTATTTTATAAGCTAGATTTTAGATATCAGTTTGTATATTTGTCTACATAAATTTAAATTTTAAATGTTAGTTGATTCTATAGTTAGCAAGCCTAAGGTTTCAAAAAAACCTAAATGGATTCGTGTAAAATTACCTACTGGAAAAAAATACACTGAATTAAGGTCTTTAGTGGATAAGTATAAACTTAATACAATCTGCTCATCCGGAAGTTGCCCCAACATGGGAGAATGCTGGGGTGAAGGGACTGCAACATTTATGATTTTAGGAAACATCTGTACAAGATCATGTGGATTTTGTGGTGTGAAAACTGGAAGACCAGAAAATATTGATTGGGAAGAACCTGAAAAAGTCGCTAACTCAATAAAAATCATGAAGATTAAGCATGCTGTTTTAACCTCCGTTGACAGGGATGATTTAAAAGACATGGGAACTCTAATTTGGACTGAAACAGTTAAAAGTATTAGAAGAATTAGTCCTGGAACTACACTGGAAACACTTATCCCAGATTTTCAGGGTATTGAAAGACACCTAGATAAAATTACGAATGTAAAACCTGAAGTTGTATCGCACAATATGGAAACCGTTAGAAGACTAACTAGAGAGGTGAGAATTCAAGCAAAATATGATAGAAGTTTAAAAGTTTTGCACTATTTAAAAGAAAATGGCATAGATAGAACTAAGTCAGGAATCATGTTAGGTTTAGGTGAAGAAGAGAAGGAGGTCTTTGAATCACTTGAAGATTTAAGAAAAAATAATGTTGATATTGTTACTTTAGGACAGTATCTACAGCCCTCAAAAAAACATTTACCTGTTAAAGAATTTATTACCCCTGAACAATTTAAAAAATACGAGCTTTTTGGAAAAGATCTCGGCTTTAGACATGTTGAAAGTGGCCCACTTGTTCGTTCATCTTACAAAGCGCAAAAGCATATTACATAGAAATTTTTTTTCTGAACAAATCGTCAAATTCGTCTTCATTTTCTAAAAATTTAACTTCTATTTCTAAATAAGACCATTTATTTTTTCTTTCTAGAAATTGAATTTTTTGAAAATCTTTCTCTGTGGTTACAACCAAATTATCTCCTGAATTTTCAATTTTATTTATTTCTTTTTGTGTGTAATTATGATGATCTGAAAAAGAATAGTGATCAAAATCAATTTCATTTTTTTTGAAAAAATTTATGAATTTAGAACTGTCAGCAATTCCAGTAACTAGAAAAATCTTTTGTTTTTTCAAAGAGTTAATATCCTGTTTGTAATCTCCCTTTAATATAGAATTATAAGAAATTTTAGTAAAAAAAAGATTTTGGTAAGGTTTGGTATTTAATTGTGATTTTAGCTTTATTATATCAATTTTTTCTGGACATTTAGTAACTATTAATATATCTGCTCTTTTATATGAAGATTTACTTTCTCTCAAAGACCCTATGGGTAAAATATGGTCATTAAAAAATGGATTATTATAAGTAGTTAAAAGAATATTGAGTTTCGGTCTAATTTTTCTATGCTGAAAAGAATCATCTAAAAGAACGAGATTAGTATCAGGATCATCATTTAAAATTTTAGATACTGCATTAACTCTATTTTTATCAACAGCTACTTGAATGTTTTTAAATTTTTTAAATATTTGATAAGGTTCATCACCAATTGATAGTGGAGAACTTGAGCGATTTGCTTTTTGAAAACCTTTTGAGCATCTTTTATATCCCCGGCTTATTAAAACTGTTTTGAAAGTTTTTGAATATTTCTTTAATAAATATTCAACAAATGGAGTCTTACCTGTTCCACCAGAACTAATATTACCAACTCCTACTAACGGAACATTAAATGAATGTGATTTGAATATATCAAGATCATAAAGTGAATTTCTAATATTAGTAATAATTAAATAGAAAATACCAAGAGGAAAAAGTAAAAATTTAAGTTTATTCATTTTTATCTAAATTAAAATTTAATTTGATCATTTAATAATTTTTAACTTTGTAGAGTTATGCTATTAAAAGAAATAATAAATATTCTTGAAAACTGGTGTCCGTTAAACTCTGCTGAAGAATTTGATAATGTTGGATTACTTGTAGGTAACTCTAATGAAATTATAACTAAGGCAATCATAACAATTGATACAACTGAAGAAGTTGTAGATGAAGCTATAAAAAATGATTGTAATTTAATTATTACATTTCATCCAATAATATTTGATGGTTTAAAAAATATCACAGAACAAACTTATGTTGAAAGAATAGTATTTAAAGCAATACAAAATAATATTAATATTTATGCCATTCACACCAATCTTGATAATAATCCCAGAGGAGTTAATTATAAAATTTGTCAAAAACTGGAAATGAATAATACCAAATTTCTCATTTCCAAAGTAGAGGGAACTTTTGGAATGGGAATGGTTGGAGAATTAAACAAAGAACTTAGTGAAATAGAATTTTTTAATTTTCTAAAATCTAAAATGAATATTAAGAATATTAAACATTCACCATTTATTGGAAAAAATATAAAGAAAGTTGCTGTTTTAGGTGGGTCTGGTAGTTTTGCGATTGAAAATGCTATAGCTGAAAAGGCTGATTGTTACTTAACATCTGACCTCAAATATCATGATTATTTTAAAGCTGATAATAAGATATTATTGGCAGATATAGGGCACTATGAAAGTGAACAATTTACAAAAGAATTAATTTTAGAATTTCTTAACGAAAAAATTCCTAAGTTTGCGTGCATTATATCAAAATCAAATACAAACCCAGTTAATTATTTTTAGTTATGGCAAAAAAAGTAGAATTCTCGGTAGAAGATAGATTAAGAGCTTTATATGATCTACAACTTATTCATTCAAGAATTGATAAAATTAGAAGCGTAAGAGGAGAATTACCCCTTGAAGTAGAAGACCTTGAAGATGAGGTAGCGGGATTAGAAGTTAGGATATCAAAACTTGAAGAGGATTCAAAACAATTTACTGATGATATCAAATCTAAAGAAATTGCTACTGAACATGCAAAAACAATGATTAAAAAATACAATGAACAACAAAAGAATGTTAGAAATAACAGAGCTTTTGAGTCATTGAGTAAAGAAATTGAGTTTCAAGAATTAGAAATTGAACTTTGTGCAAAACAAACAAAAGAACTTCAAGCACAGATTGAGTTAAAAAAACAAACAATTGAAGAAAATAACGAGAAGTTAGATGAAAGAAAAGAACACCTAAAACATAAAAAAAATGAGTTAGGTGATATTTTGAAAGAGACTGAAAAAGAAGAAGGAGATCTTCTCAAAAAATCTTCAGAATATGAATCAAAAATTGATGAATCCCTTTTGATTTCCTACAAAAAAATAAGATCAAGTGTTAGAAATGGTCTTGCTGTAGTTGCCGTTGAAAGAGGTGCCTCTGCGGGGTCATTCTTTACAATTCCTCCTCAGGTTCAATTAGATATTGCATCTAGGAAAAAATTCATTACTGACGAACATAGCGGAAGAATTCTAGTTGATAAAGAATTAGCTGAAGAAGAAAATGAAAAAATGGCTAAACTTTTTACTAGCATTTAATTTTTCTCAAAATATTTTTATAAATGCCGCTTTTTATAGCGGCTTTTTTTTTACAATTTATATCATTAATTTGCTTTAATGATTAAAAAAGTAGCTGTTCTTTTATTGAGTCTTATCTTTTTGGTAAGTATAATTTTTTATGGAAATATTTTTGAGTTTAAATTAAATGAAATTCAATCCTCAGTTTTCAAAAAATCTTTGATTATTTATGGAATCTTAACTACTATGTGTTTTTTGGTTGGTGAAATTTCAAAAAATTACAGTCAGGTTGACAAAATTTGGAGTATAGCTCCAATCATTTATGTTTGGTTTTTTACATATAATTCAGGATTTAATTCAAGAATGGTAATAATGTCAATATTGGTTACTGTGTGGGGAATTAGATTGACTTATAATTTTGCTCGCAAAAGCGGATATAGCATTTATTTTTGGAGAGGTGAAGAAGATTACAGGTGGAAGATATTAAAAGAAAGAGTTCCCGTTTTTAATATTAAATTAATTTGGAGCCTATTCAATCTATTATTTATATGCACCTATCAAATGGGATTAATTTTTCTATTTAGTTTACCTATTCTGGCTGCATGGCAAGGTCAAAACACCCCCATTGGAATATCAGATGTGTTAATTTCAATTGCTATGTTAGTTTTTATAATAACAGAATCGATTGCTGATAATCAACAATACAATTTTCAAACTACCAAGTATAGTCTCATTAATAATAAGAAAACATTAACAGGAGATTTTAAAAAAGGGTTTTTAACAAAAGGATTGTGGAGTATTTCTAGACATCCAAATTTTATTTCAGAACAATTAATTTGGGTTACATTTTATCTTTTTTCAATTTCATCTACAGGAATTTATTTTAATTGGTCTATTATTGGTTGTGTTCTATTAATAATACTGTTCTATAACAGTTCCAATTATACAGAAAGCATTAGTGAAAAAAAATATCCCGATTATAAAAACTACCAGGAAAATGTTCCAATGTTTTTAGGTTTTAAGAAATAAATTTAAAATTTTATATGTAACGTTTGCTTCTCATTAAAAAAAATGTTACGTTTGCGTTACATTAAAAAAATAACTATGCAATATCAAGCTGAATTAATAATACCAATATTAGGAATTATATCTGGAATGGTCGTTCCAATTGCCGTTTTTCTGTGGTTATACCACGATTCCAAAAACAAAAGAGCAACAATAATAGAAATATCAAAAAATCTTGACGACAAATCAAAACTAGATGAACTTTTAAAAATATTTGATGAAAGAAAAAAAGAACCTATTGATTATAGAAGAAATGGAATAATAACCTTGTTTACTGGTGTAGGTCTTTTTCTTTTTGGAGTATTCTTTTTAGGCAATATTATGCAAGCAGTAGGAGCATTAGTTTCACTAGTTGGCTTGGGAACAATGATAGCCGGATATCTTTATCCAAATACAAGTCAAGAATTAACAAATGCTGTTGAAGAATTTGAAAAAAAGTAACAATGGGTAAAAACCATAAAAAACTTTTAAATAATCTTGAAGATATCAGAAAATCTGGTGGCTTAACTCAGCATGAATTATCAATTAAAGCAGAGGTTTCTAGAAAAAGTATTAACGCTATAGAAAACGGTGTTTATGTGCCTTCGACGGTACTCGCATTAAAAATTGCAAAAACTCTAAATTGTAAAGTTGAAGCATTATTTCAATTACCATAAAATTAAATAAAGTGTTTAATAAAAAACCCCACCTAATTGAGTGGGGGTTTTTATTTTGTGGGCGCTAAGGGATTCGAACCCCTGACCCCTTGGGTGTAAACCAAGTGCTCTGAACCAACTGAGCTAAGCGCCCTAAAACGAAGGCAAATATAATATAAATATTTAATCAAAGGCTAAATCATTCTGAATATCTTTTTCTACTATTTTAAGATATTTTTCCCTCTTTTTTTGAGATACAAAAGGAACAGACCAAAATTGTCTTGTTTTGGTAAATAAAGAAAATCTCCATCCGAAAACGAAAGTATATACACCCATAACCAATCTTAATTTTACAGAGTTAAGATACAAGGTCAGTACTGGGATTGCTGGAGCACCGTGAGTTACGTAAGTTCTTACTTTTTTATCTTTTAAAAATGGTTTTGGGTAAGCATACAATTTTGTAATATTTACAAATTCGTATGCAAATCCTGGTTCAAAGACTTCATCAAAAAAAATTTCCATTCTTGGAGTTAATCTGAACCACCATACAGGTGAAATAAAGTAAATTCTGTCAGACCAAGTAACTAGATCTTGATATTTTTTAATTAATTTTTTTCTTGGTCTTGTAAAACTATCCCTATACAAATCAATAACCTCCATTTCTTCATTATTTTTAGATAAGCTATTTTTGACAGTCTTAAAAATACCACTGTAACAAAATGATTCGACATTTGGATGACCTACAATAATTAAGTTTTTCATAATTATATTATTAATTCAAAACTAATGCCATAAATTTAATTGATTATAATGTTAAAAATAGCACATGATATTATTTATAGACATCCATTGGAAAAAAACCATAGATTTCCAATGGAAAAGTATGATTTGATTCCTATTCAATTAATTAAAGAAACAACCTGTAATCCTAATAATTTTTTTGTTCCAAAAAGTTTAAGTGATGAAGATGTTTTAAAAACACATCAAAAAGAATACTATGAAAAATTATGTTCACTTAGTTTAAGTAAAAAAGAAATCAGACCGATTGGATTTCCAATGAGCAGAGAACTAATTACCAGAGAGAAAAAAATAGCGCAAGGAACAATTGAATGTTCAGATTTTTCAATTAACAATGGAATATCTATGAACATAGCTGGTGGTACGCACCATGCTTTCTACGACAAAGGAGAAGGGTTTTGTATGTTGAATGATCAAGCTATAGCAGCAAATTATTTGTTGAATAATAGTTTTATAAAAAAAATTTTAATAATTGATTTAGATGTTCATCAGGGAAATGGTACAGCATCTATTTTTAAAAATAATCCTAATGTATTTACATTATCTTTTCACGGTCAAAAAAATTATCCTTTCAGAAAAGAAAATAGTGACTTAGATTTAGGATTTGATGATTTTACTAATGATGTGTTTTATTTAAAAAAATTAAAAGAAATTATTCCAAGAGTGATTGATAATTTCCAACCTGATTTTATTTATTATTTAGCCGGTGTTGATGTTTTAAAAAACGACAAGCTTGGCAGATTATCATTAACAATAAAAGGATGTTTAGAAAGAGATAGGTTTATTTTAAATAATTGTAAAAAAAATAATATTCCAGTTCAAGTGAGTATGGGTGGTGGTTATTCGTTTAATATTGAAGAAATAATTGAGGCTCATTCAAACACGTTCAGACTTGCACAGGAAATTTATTTTTGAATAAATAAACTTAAAATTTAGTCTATTAAGCCATCTATATCATATTGAGATACGAAATCCCAAATTAACTGTCCAGTATTTTTACCGTTAAAATCATTACTAAACCAAACATGTTCACCACCAATAATTTTATAGTGTTCTACAGAAACGTTATTGTCACCATTATCGTATTTGTAACTTTCTATTGAAGTGCCATTATCTTCAATATTATTTATTATTGGATCAGGATCAGTATTATTAAAGTTTACCCAAAAATTCAAAACAGAGTCTACAGAATTATAAACCCCTTCTCCATCATAATAGTCAGTTGTTCCATGGAATTTTATTAATGGAATTGAGTGAGTAGGAGTGCATTCGGACTCAGAGACTGAACTTGTCGATTGAAGCATGTATCCTGAAACTGAACCAATAGCAGCTATTAAATTACTTTTATAGCAAGCTAAAGCGTAACTCATCATGCCGCCATTTGAATAACCAACAGAATAAACTCTTTTTAAATCTATTAAATTATCATTATTTAATTTATTAATTAAAGCTTCAATAAAACCTAAATCATCAACATCACTTTTGTTGTCTCCTCCATTCAGAGCAGCATTCCAATGAGGAGAACCGTCCAAATCAGTGCCTTGTGGATATACTAAAATAAAATTCTCTGTATCGGCAGTAGATGTCATATTAGTGTACGACATATAATCACCAGCCTGTCCACCGAATCCATGAAAATTTAGCAAAAGTGGTAATTTTGAAGTGCCATCATAACCTTGTGGAGTATAAATAACATATTTCCTTTCTACACCATTGTGTGTGATAGTTTCAATCGGACCATCATAAGAGCTACCATCCTTATCATAACCCTCTTTTTCAAATTCATCGCTTGAACAAGAAAAAGAAAAAATTAAAGTAAGCAATAAAATAAAATTTTTCATATTTAAAATTTTTCAAAGATTGTGCCAAGATCATAAAATTTCGGCTACTACGAAATTGCTTCCTCCAATAAATAGGAGATCATTTTTATTACAATTAAATAAAGCACATTTGTAAGCATCTTTCACATTATTGTAAAAAGTAGAATTTAATTTATTTGCTTTCGAATAATTTTTTAATTCTTTAATATCTAAGCCCCTACTTATATTTGGAGAACAAAAATAAAATTCTGCAGATTTTGGAAATAAATCTAATATTTTTTTAAAATCTTTTCCCCTTACAAAGCCTAAAACCAATCTTAACTGTTGATGTTTTATTGATTTTATGTGACTATAAATTTCATTAAATGCCTCTAAATTATGACCTACATCACAAATAACAAAAGGCTCTTTATTGATAACTTGAAACCTTCCAATCAAACCAGTATTCTTAACTACGTTTAAAAGTCCATTTTTTATTATTGAGTCTGAAAATTCAAATTCCTTTAGCAAGGATAAAACTTTTAAAACACCTGATATATTTTTATTTTGAAAATTTCCCTTTAGATCTGTTTTAAATTTAGTATTACTGTCTGACAGAAAAATATTAGAGTTTAAATTTTTTGCTGTTTCTTCAAAAACTGAAAACACATCTCTTTGATGTTGACTTACAACTACTGGTACTTCATTTTTAATTATGCCAGCTTTTTCCATTGCAATCTCTGTAAGACTATCACCCAAAAACTCTTTGTGATCCAATCCTATATTTGTGATTAAACTAATTAAAGGTTTAATAATGTTTGTTGCATCTAACCTGCCCCCTAGTCCTGTTTCGATAACTGCTATATCAACTTTTGATTTTGAAAAAAATTTGAAAGCCATAGCCACAGTCATTTCAAAAAAAGAAATTTTATTTTCTAAAAAAAAATCTTTATTGTTTTCAACAAAGTCTACTACAAATTTTTCATCAACTTTTTCCCCATTTAATTTTATTCTTTCTCTAAAATCCTTTAAATGTGGAGAAGTGTATAATCCAACTCTATAGCCTGCTTCTTGTAAAACAGATGAAATCATGTGTGAAGATGATCCTTTACCATTTGTACCCGCAACATGAATAGATTTAAAATTATTTTGTGGATTATCTAGGTGGTTGCAAACCCTAATTATAGGTTCTAAATCAACTTTGTATTTAAAAAACCCATCAACTTGATAAACAGGTAGTTGGTCAAATAGCCAATTAACTGTTTGTTGATAGTCCATATTTTTTAAAGAACAAAATCTCTAAGTAACATGAATGTTCCATAGCCTGATAAGAATCCTATTAGGGCTAGGATAGCAACTTTTTTTAGGTACCAAAAAAAGTCAATCTTTTCCATACCCATAGCAACTACTCCAGCTGCAGAACCAATTATAAGCATACTACCACCTGTTCCTGCTGAAAAAGCTAATGCATGCCATAAGGGATCATCTATTAAATTTGGAAACATTCCCATTGAAGCAGCAACCAATGGTACATTATCAATGATAGCTGATAAAAATCCAAATAATATCATTAAAACATCGGTGTTTGGAAATATCTCTGTCAAGTATCCAGCAAAATTAAATAGAATTCCTAAGGATTCTAATGCGCCTACAGCTAATAAAATTCCCAAGAAAAATAAGATACTAGGAAGTTCGATTTTTGAAAGTGAGTGATGAACAGGACTATGATGAGCAACTGCATCACTTTCAGAATCAACATTAGAAATATTAATTTTTTTGTTCGATAAAATTTCAGCTATTGTAGCAACAAATGCTAAAGAGAGCATCATTCCAACATAAGGTGGGAGATGAGTAATAACTTTAAAAAATGGGACAAATAGTATTGAACCCAAACCCAAAAATAGCATTTTATTTCCATGAGGATTATTTTCTTCACTAATTTCAGTTACTTCCAAATCACCTTTGAAAATACTAAATCTTGAAGCAACTATAAATGGAACTATCATACAAACCAAAGAAGGAATTATCAAATACTTAACTAGGTTAATTTCACTGACTTTGTTTCCAATCCATAACATGGTAGTGGTAATATCGCCAATTGGAGACCATGCTCCACCTGCATTAGCAGCTATAATGATTAAACCAGCATACCATAATTTTAGTGACCTTACTTTTACAAGTTTTTGAAGAAGAGTAATTAATACAATTGTTGCAGTAAGGTTATCGATTATAGCAGATAACACAAAAGCTAAAAAACCAAAAATCCATAAAATTTTCACCTTACTTCTAGTTTTAATAACTTGTTTAATTCCAGAGAAACCATCAAAATAATCGATAATTTCTACTATTGTCATCGCTCCTAAAAGAAAAATTAGAATTTCCGCTGTTTTACCTAAATGATGTAAAAGAACCTCTTCGATGTGAGTAGGCTCAAGTTTTAATAATTCTAAATTAATGTCATAAACATCCAAATGATTGAGAGCAATAATAGCCCAAAGAATTCCCATCATCGCCAAGGCGGGAATTAATTTATCAATCTTAATTGTGTGTTCAAGTGTTATCAAAAGATAACCTAAGACAAATACTCCAATAATTATTATTTCCATCATTTTTTAAATATTAGGCCTCAAAAATATAAAAAAAAATAAAGAAAGTCATGTTCATCAAAAATTATGAAATTCTTAATTAAAAAGAAGAAAAATAGCATATTATCAATATTAAGGATTTTAATTATCAACTTTATATAATTGAGGCATTTGACATACAATCACGCACTTAGGCATATTTTATGTATTATCTTTGTAAGTTCCAATTGATATTTTATGCTACCTAAAAAACAAGGTTTATACTCCCCTGAATACGAACACGACAATTGTGGTGCCGGTTTTATTTGTAGTCTTAGAGGAGAAAAAACTAATAACATTATTCCAAAAGCTTTAAATATATTAACATGTTTGGAGCATAGGGGTGCTGTTAGTTCAGATGGTAAAACAGGAGACGGTGCCGGGATATTAATTGAAATTCCACACGATTTTTTTACAAAACAATGTAATTTCAAACTTCCGGATTCGTACGAATATGCCGTAGGAATGGTTTTTCTTCCTCAAAAGATAAATCAGTTAAACTATTGTGTTGAAATTTTTGAAAAAGAAATAATCAAGCAAGGTTTAAAGATCTTGGGATGGAGAAATGTTCCTGTAAATTCAAAAGTTGTGGGGTCGATAGCGGCCAAAACTCAACCAATCATTAAACAAGTTTTTATTGGAAAAAACAATACTCAATTAACAGACATTGAGTTTAATACAAAATTATTTATTGCTAGAAAAATTGCTGAAAACGAAATATACAATAGTGTATTACATCAAAAAAATTATTTCTATTTTTCTAGTTTACACAACAGGACATTAATTTACAAAGGACTTTTAATTCCGGAAGACATTGATCGTTTTTATTTGGACCTGAAAGATCCTGAATTAGTAACTCGCCTTGCTCTTGTTCATCAAAGATTTTCCACCAATACTTTTCCAACATGGGACTTAGCTCAGCCTTTCAGATACATGTGTCACAATGGAGAAATAAATACGATTAAAGGAAATGTAACCAGAATGAATTCAAGAGAAGAACTTATGAAAAGTGAATTCATTGGTGAGGATATTTCTAAAATTTTTCCAACAATTTTAAAAGGAAAGTCAGATTCTGCACAAATGGATATGGTTGTAGAATTATTACTAACAACAGGCAGATCACTTCCAGAGGTAATGATGATGATGGTTCCTGAAGCATGGGAAAAACATAAATCTATGTCTGATGAAAAAAAGGCATTTTACGAATTTAACTCAAGTATAATGGAACCTTGGGATGGCCCGGCATCAATACCATTTACAGACGGAAAATATATCGGTGCTTTATTGGACAGAAATGGACTAAGACCATCTAGATATACTGTAACCAAAGATGGTTACGTAGTCATGTCATCTGAAACTGGGGTTGTGGATATAGAACCTAAAAATGTTCAATCTCACGGTAGACTTGAACCTGGAAAAATGTTTTTAGTTGATATGAATGAAGGGAGGATTATTGAGGATGAAGAGATTAAAAATAGTATTGTTAATAAATATCCTTACAGAAAATGGATAAATCAAAATGTTCTTCCATTAAAAGATGTTCCATATACTGGCAATAAAACACCTAAAGAAAAAGTTGATTTTGAAACAAGATTAAGAATTTTTGGTTACACACAAGAAGACTTGAAAACCATAATACTTCCAATGTGTTCCTCTGGAAAAGAAGCTATCGGTTCAATGGGGTCTGATACACCACTTGCAGTATTATCTACTAAACCACAGTTACTGTTTAACTATTTCAAGCAGCTTTTTGCCCAAGTAACTAATCCACCACTTGATGGTATAAGAGAAGAAATAGTTACTGATACTGGACTTGGAATTGGAAGTGACTTCAACATTTTTGATATAGTTCCTGATCATTGTAAAAAACTAAAAATCAACAATCCGATCATTTCAAATGAAGATTTAGATAAAATAAAATTTATAAAAAACAAAAACTTCAAAACTGCGTCAGTAAGTGCCTTATATGATGTAATTAAAGGTCACAATGGAATTGAAGAGGCATTAGATAAAATGGTCAATGACGTTAAATCTTTTGTTGATGATGGATACAATATTATAATAATAAGTGATAGAGGGGTAACAAAAGAAAAAGGAGCAATTCCAATTCTATTAGCTTGTTCAAATGTTCATCACGTTTTAATGAAAGCTAAAAAAAGATCTAAGTTTGGAATAGTCATAGAATCATCTGAACCCAGAGAACCTCATCACTTTTCAATGCTATTTGGTTATGGAGCAAGTGCCATAAATCCATACCTAGTAAATGAGGTGATTGAATATCATCATTCTAAAGGTGCTATTGGAGATCAATCATTAAAAGAATCTATATATAATTATAACAAAGGAATTGATAAAGGTATTCTTAAGGTTATGAATAAAATTGGTATTTCCACACTACATTCGTACCGTGGAGCTCAGATTTTTGAAGCATTAGGTCTTAGAGAAAGTTTCACTGAGAAGTACTTTTCTAATACTCCTACAAGGATTGAAGGGATAGGTTTGTATAGCCTTGAAAAAGAACTCTCTAAAAGACATTCTGATGCTTTTAACCATAAAAATAAGTTTGTAAGTTTAGAAATTGGAGGAAACTATCGCTGGAGAAGAAATGGAGAAGCTCATCTTTTAAATCCATCTACAATCTCAAAATTACAACAAGCAGTAAAAGAAGATAAAATTGAGACTTATAAAGTTTATTCAGATTTAATCAATAATCAAAATAAACAATTGATGACCATTAGAGGAATGTTCAAACTTGTTGATTTTGATCCTATTCCAATTGAAGAAGTTGAACCCTGGACCGAAATTGTAAAAAGATTTAAGACAGGTGCTATGTCATATGGTTCAATTAGTAAAGAGGCACATGAAAACTTAGCCATTGCAATGAATAGAATTGGGGGAAAAAGCAATTCAGGTGAAGGAGGAGAAGATTCTAGCAGATTTCTTAAAGATAAAAATGGTGTATGGAAAAATAGCGCAATAAAGCAAGTTGCATCTGGTAGATTTGGCGTAAGCTCTCATTATCTAAGCAGTGCTAAAGAAATTCAAATTAAAATGGCTCAAGGAGCAAAACCTGGTGAAGGTGGACAATTACCTGGCCCTAAAGTAAATCCAATGATTGCTGAGGTCAGAAACTCTACCCCTTATGTAGGTTTGATTTCTCCTCCTCCTCATCACGATATTTATTCAATTGAAGATTTGTCCCAATTAATTTATGATTTAAAAAATGCAAATAGAGAAGCCAGAATTAATGTAAAATTAGTTTCTGAAGTTGGTGTTGGTACAATTGCAGCTGGTGTTGCAAAAGCTAAAGCAGATGTTATTTTAATTTCTGGTTTTGATGGAGGAACTGGTGCTTCTCCCCTAACATCATTAAAACATGCGGGTCTCCCTTGGGAATTAGGAATTGCTGAAGCACAACAAACTCTCGTAATGAATGATTTAAGAGGCAGAGTTGTAATTGAATGTGATGGGCAATTAAAAACGGGAAGAGATGTAGCTATAGCATGTTTATTAGGTGCTGAAGAATTTGGTTTCTCAACTGCTCCACTTGTAGCATCAGGATGTATCATGATGAGGGCATGTCATTTAAATACTTGTCCTGTTGGTATAGCCACTCAAGATCCTGAATTAAGAAAAAACTTTAAAGGAAAGCCAGAACATGTAATCAACTTCATGTACTTTGTTGCTGAAGAACTTAGGGAAATAATGGCACAATTAGGTTTTAGAACAGTTGATGAAATGGTAGGTCAAAGCCAAAAAATTAATATGGAGGATGCTATTAAAAACTACAAAACTAAAGGAATTAATTTGTCTAAGATACTTTACAAGCCCAACGTTCCTGAGAATACTCCATTAAAAAATATCACTACTCAAGATCATAATTTAGAAAATGTTATTGATTTTAAAATTTTAAAAGAAGCTAAACTTGCTGTAGAAAAGAAGATAAAAATGAGTTTGTCATATAAAATTAAAAATACAGACAGAACAGTTGGTACAATTCTAAGTAATGAAATTTCAAAACTTTATGGTGCAAAAGGGCTTCCAAAAGACACATTGGAATTGAATTTTAAGGGAGCTGCAGGTCAAAGCTTTGGTGCTTTTGGAACAAATGGTCTTTCATTAATTGTTGATGGAAACACTAATGATTATTTTGGTAAAGGATTATCAGGTGCAAAGATAATTGTTAAAGTTCCTAAAGAGGCTGACTTTAAATCAGAAGAAAATATCATAACAGGAAATGTTGCATTATATGGTGCAACTGCTGGAGAAGCTTATATAAATGGTATTGCTGGTGAAAGATTCTGTGTTAGGAATTCTGGAGCTCAAGCTGTTGTTGAAGGTGTTGGTGATCATGGATGTGAGTATATGACAGGTGGAACAGCGATCATTCTTGGGGATATTGGAAGAAATTTTGCTGCTGGAATGAGTGGTGGAACCGCTTATATTTACAAGACAAAGAATTTTGATAAAAGAAATTTTAATACTGAAATGATAGAATTTGAAAATCCTTCAGATCAAGATTTAGATTTAGTTAAAACACTAATTGAAAATCACTTTACCTACACATCAAGTAAAGTGGCAGAAAAAATTCTAAATGATTGGAAAAAAGAATCATCAAATTTTGTTAAAATAATGCCAACTGAGTATAAACTAGCACTAGAAAAAATGGCAAAAGAAAAAATTGACGAAATAGTAAATTAATTTTAATGGGTAAATTAAAAGGATTTATTGAATATGAAAGAACGGATGAAGGACTAATACCCGTTAAGAAAAGAGTAAAAAATTATAAAGAGTTTACTCTCAAGCCCTCAGATGATAAGCTGAGAGAACAAGGCGGAAGATGTATGGACTGTGGTGTTCCATTTTGTCATTCTGGTTGTCCTTTAGGAAATCTAATTCCTGATTTTAATGATGCCGTTTATAATAATGAATGGGAGAAAGCTCTATATCTACTACACTCTACAAATAATTTTCCAGAATTTACTGGAAGATTATGCCCTGCCCCGTGTGAAGCGGCTTGTGTTTTAGGAATTATAAATCCACCTGTTTCTATTGAAATGATTGAAAAGTATATCGTTGAAAGAGGTTTCATAGAAGGTTGGATTAAACCAAATCCACCCTCTGAAAGAACAAGCAAGAAAATTGCAATAGTTGGTTCTGGTCCTGCAGGACTTGCAGCTGCTCAACAATTAAATAAAGCAGGGCACACCGTGCATGTTTTTGAGAGAGATCAAAAAATAGGAGGTTTATTAAGATATGGTATTCCTGACTTCAAAATGGAAAAACATATTATCGACAGAAGATTATCAATTTTAGAAAAAGAGGGTATTAAATTTTTTCCAAATACAGAGGTTGGAAAAGATTTAACATGTGATAAATTAAAAAAATACGACTCAATTGTTTTATGTGGGGGAGCAACCATTAAAAGAAATCTCCCAATAAAAGGATCTGATCTAAATGGAGTAAAACAAGCAATGGAATTTTTAACACTTCAAAATGAAGTTGTTGATGGATTAAACAAGACAAAAAAATCTTTAAACGCAAAAGACAAACATGTAATAGTGATTGGTGGAGGTGACACTGGATCTGATTGTATTGGAACCTCAAATAGACAAGAAGCTAAATCGGTGACGAATTTTGAAATAATGCCAAAGCCAAGTAAAGATAGATCTGATGAAAATCCATGGCCATACTGGCCATTTAAACTAAAAACAACCTCTTCTCACGAAGAAGGGATTCATCGAGAATGGAGTATTTTAACCAAAGAATTTGTTGGAGATAATGAAGGAAATGTAAAAGGTTTAAAAACAATTGAAGTTGAATGGATTAAAGAAGATGGAAAAAGACCACAGCTAAAAGAAATTGACGGATCTGAAAAATTATGGCCATGTGACTTAGCTTTGCTTGCTTTAGGTTTTACAGGTCACGAACCTGATTTAATTGATAAATTAAGTTTAGAAACTAACGAAAATCAACAAATTAAAACAAAAAATTATCAGACAAGTATCCCTAACATTTTCAGTGCTGGTGATATGAGAAGAGGTCAATCCCTTATTGTATGGGCAATTTCCGAGGGAAGAGAGGCTGCATACCAAGTTGATAAATTTTTAATGGGATCATCCAAACTTGAAACTAAAGAAAAAGGTGATCTTCCTTTAGTTAGATAATATTATTAGTTAAAGAAATTCCATATTAATCCAAATCTTATTATAAAATCCCTGTATGGATAAGAGGGAGTAGAATAAAAATTATTGCCTGTTATAGTCGAATTAATGTGTTCAGCCTTTAAAAAAAGTCGAGTTCTTTTAATCCTTGCATTGACAAAAACATCAATCATTGGAAAATTTCCAATTTTCTTATCATTTTGAATATGAAAAGAACTTATTAAAGGATTGTATTCATTGGCATAATAATTTGAAAAATACTTAAAAGTTAATCCTGTTTGTAAAAACATAGCTTTTTTAAAAACATGGTCTGAAAAATAAATAGTGTTTCTAAAAATATAATCTGGCAAGTTTAATATGTTCTGATCTTGATCAACATTTTGAAAAATAAATGAATTATCTAATGCAAATTTCCCAAAGTTAAATTCCTTTTGCCATTTTAATTTTAAATAATTAATTGAATTACTATGTTGATTGACTTTAGGAACTAATTTTAAATCTTGATCATCATTTAATGTAGATTTATCTTTTAAATCAAAATAGGTGAAATTATCAATTTTAGAATAGTCAAAATTAAAAGAACCGAAAGTTCTAGAACTAAATTCTAAATTAATATTATTGATTTTAACTGAGTTTAATTTATTTGCCCATCTAATCTCGGAATAATTACTTTCAAAAAGTTCGAAATACAAACCGGGATGTTTATTTAAAGTATTAAATCCTAAAGAATAATTAAAGTTTTTATTTTGAGAAACCATTATGATGTTAATTAAGTCTCCAAGCCTATCTCCAAATAAATTTTTTTCTAATTTTCCACGCAACTCATGATTGAAAATGTTATTTTTTAACTCAAATGAAATAGAATTTTCATTTTCATTAAAACCTAATTCAGATGAACTTAAGGCATTTGTTAAATAATTATAATTATAGTTTAAATAAGAAACTTTGATGTCTCCAAAAAACTTAGAACTTAGATAAGTATAAAACTTATTAGACATGGTTTTAATTTGAGTCTTATCATTGATCGGAGTTGCAGAACTGCCATAAAATGGGGTAGGATTATTTTGTTCAAAAGCGTTATAAGTTGTTTCGTACTCAAATATGTGACCTATAAATAGAGAATTATTTTTTTTAGACTTTAATATCCTGAACTGATGATCTAAGAAAAACCTCTTACTTAAAAAATAGCTAGTGGCATCTTCAAATTTCACAGAAAGTTTTGATCTTTCTGAAAACAAATTATCCTCAGACTCAAAATTATCTACAGATGAATTAGTTAATCCACCATTTTCTCTGTTTTCAAAATTTTGACTGACATAATGCATTTTAAATTTATATTTTTCATTAATTGAGTTATAATTAGATGTAAAACGAAATTTCTTAAGTCCAGATAATATATTTTGATAATTTCCAAGAGATCTCATTCCTTTGAATGCTATTGAAAAATTAAAATTTTCTGATGTATTAGTTGAAAACAGAACATCAGTAAATTGACCTTGCTTCATTACTGATTTAAATAATAGTTCAGTTAGAGGAGTTGGTACTTTATAATATTTTACTTCACTTGATTTTAAGTAAGCATGGTGTTTAGATGAAAAACTTGAAAATGGTAATGATGACTTTTCGTAGCTATAAGTTAAGGAATTATAAGACTGTCCAAAGTTTGAAAATTTTAATTTTTCTAAATTATCTTTTCTTAAATAATTGAACTTATAATATTTTTTTAAAGTTAAAGATGTGTCAACTACAGTTGAATCTCCCTTTTGATCAAAAATTAAGTATTTATTTATGGGTGGAGTTTTTTCTTTAGAGATGGAGTCATTTTGCATTTCCATATTTCTTGACATAGAACTAAGATCAGAAGCTTCTTGACTGTATGAAAAATTCAATTTTAATAATAGAAATAATATAAAGTAATAAATCTTCATTTTTCTGTTTGATTCAAAGTTATTCATTTCATTTAATTATTTTAAAATTTTTAATTTTAATAATAATGTTAATCAATTCCTTTTCGAAACTTTTAGAATGTGGTACAGATGAGGCTGGCAGAGGGTGTTTAGCAGGTCCCGTTACAGCTGCCGCAGTAATTCTTCCAAAAGATTTTAAAAACAGTGAGTTAACAGATTCTAAAAAACTTTCAGAACACAAGAGAAACAGGTTAAAAAAAATAATAATTGAGGAGGCAATTGACTACTCAATAGTTCATATAGATGTAAAAACTATTGATAAAATAAATATTTTAAATGCATCCATCCTAGCTATGAACAAAGCAATACTTAATCTCAAAACCAAACCTGAGTTTATTTTGGTTGATGGTAATAGATTTAATACCAAACTAAAAATCCCTTTTAAATGCATTATTAAAGGAGATTCAAAATATATGAATATTGCTGCAGCCTCTATTTTAGCCAAGACATCAAGAGACGAATTAATGAAAATTATGTCAATTCAAAACATCAAATATAAATGGGATAAAAACAATGGGTACCCAACAAAAGAACATAGAAAAGCAATTTTGAAATTTGGTGTAACAAAGCATCACAGAAAAAGTTTTAAGTTACTTTAAATTAAGTGAATAGTTCATTACTTTTACCTCACAATTTATTATGAAAAAAAGTTGGATTATATTATTACTATTTCTTGCAGGTTGTCAACAAAATAACAATACTAATAGATTAATTGATCTTGTCCCCACTGAACCTTTACTTTTAATAAAAAACAATAATTATTCAGAAAAAAATTTAATAAATTTTAATCGAAACTTGAATAAAATTCTTAATGTCAATAATGATTCTATTTTATCAAAAATCGGTAATTCTGAGATTTTAGTAAGTTATCATAAAATTGGAAAAAATAAGATAACTCCCATTATTTTTTCCAAATCAAATACAAATTCAAAGTTTCAAAAAAATATTGTTGATTCAATAGTTTATGATCGTCACATTATAAAAAGAATTGGTAACGATAATAATTTTTATTATTCAACATTGAAGAATGGTATACACATACAATCAGAAAGTAAATTATTAATTGAAAATTCTATTAGAAATTCAAATCTCGTATTAAAAAATTCTAATAATGAATTGGAAGAGCTATATAATATATCGAATTCAAATATTGTAATTTTTATCTCCAAGGAATTGAAAAGTTTTGTTGATTCTGATAAATTAACTGACATAATAAATATTTCCAAATTATCGAACTGGTTTCAATTTGATGTTGAATTAAATAAAAATGGATTGACATTTAACGGTTTAGCGTTACTTAATGATTCTATCCCAAAAAATATTTCTTACTTAAATGGAACCAAGCCAAGTAAAAGTAATCTTACCGGCTTAATTCCTTACAATTTTTTAGAGTTTGAACGTTACAGTTTTAATTTTTACAATTATTTAGAAAATATTGAAAAAACGGAATCTATTACTCAAATAGGTAAAATAAAAACAGATTCTCTATTAATTGATATAAATGAGTTTGGAACATTAAATACAGTAAAAGATTCTATTTTTCTTGTGAATTTTAAAGAAAATGAATTATTAGAAAGAAAAATTAATGAAATAAGTTATAGTACTTACAATTACCGAGACTATGTAGTTTATTCGTTAAAAAAGAATATTTTAAATTTTGATAATTTATATTTCAATGATTATAAACTCAAACAAAACTTTGCAAGTATTTTAGGAAATAGATTAATTATTAGTCAATCAAAAGAAGAAATTGAAAGATTTATAGTTAGTTTATCTGGTAATTCCACTATTATTGATCAGGAAGGATACAGACAACTTGAGAGCAAAATTCCAACAAAAAATAATTATTTAAAACTATCTAATCTAAAAAAAATAAAAAGCAAAATTTTAAAAAATCTAGATATTTCAGTTGACGATTTTCCTTACATGATAAATTTGATAACATTAGATGAAAATTTAATTTACAATACTCATAGTGTTTTAAAAAATATTGCAAAACTTGATAAGAACAAGATAAATCTTGTTAACAATTTCAAAATTGATAATAACATTATTAACACACCAAAATTTGTTACAAATTATGTTACAAAAAAAAGAGAAATTATTTTTCAGGACGAAAAAAATCAATTATTTCTAATTTCTATTGATGGTGAATTAATTTGGAAAAAGGATATTGGAGCAAAGATTATTGGAGAAATAGTTCAAGTGGATCTTTATAAAAATGGAAGACTACAATATGCGTTTAATACTACTGAGGACTTTCAAATCATTGATAAGAATAGTAATGTTGTAAAAAAAGTTAAAAACAAAAATAAATTAGGTCTTTCTGTTTTTGATTATGATAAAATAAAAAATTATAGATTTTTTCTTTTTGACAATAACATAAAAGTTATTAATTCAAAAATGAGAAATGTTAGTGGTTTTTCTAAAAAAAATTTAAAAGGTGAGTTAACCAAAAGCCCAAAACATTTTAGAATTGGAAGTAAGGATTATCTAATTTTTAATGTAAATAATAAATTGATAATTACAGACAGGAGAGGTAATATCAGAATTGAAAATAAACTTAAAAATATCAATAATGAAATTTTCCTAAATAGTAATTATTTTACTACTATTGATTCTGAAAATAATATTATTAAAATAGGAACTGATGGTAAAATAATAAAAAATCCTTTACCCCTTGAAAGTAAATATTTAATTAATGCTGACAGAGATAATCTTGTTTACTTAAGCGAGAATATCTTAACAATAAATGAAAAAATCATTGAACTTAAATTTGGAGATTATTCTAAACCAAAAATTTTTAAAACAAAGTCAAATGATATAATTTCTATTAACGATAAACAAGAAAATAAAATTTATTTATTTGATTCTGACGCAAATATATTACCGAATTTTCCAGTTTTTGGATCAAGCTCTATTGATTATTTTGAAGACAAACTATTACAAAAACATATAACAACAATGGGAGAAAAAAATGAAATTCTAATTTATACCATTAATTAATTTCGCCGAAAAAATATTTTCGAAATTTTTAATTATTTTTTCTTTAACATCATATTTATCCACTTGATTTGATATTTCATTTGTAATAGATGTAACTGACTTATTTGATATCCCGCAAGGGATAATATTTTCGAAATAACTTAAGTCATTATCTACATTTAAAGCAAATCCATGCATGGTAACCCAGCGACTGGCTTTTACTCCCATTGCACAAATTTTTCTTGCTGAGATTTGTTTAGGCTCTATCCAAACTCCAGTTTCATCAGAACTTCTTTCTGATTTTATTCCAAATTCATTTAATGTTTGAATTACAACCTCCTCTAGATATCTAAGATATTTATGAATGTCAGAGAAAAAATTATCTAAATCTAAAATTGGATAACAAACAATTTGACCTGGGCCGTGGCATGTAATATCTCCTCCTCGATTCGTATTAAAAAATTGAATCTCTTTTTTTTCTAAATCTTCTTTACTTAATAAAAGGTTATTAATATCACCACTTTTACCAAGTGTATACACATTGGGGTGTTCAACAAAAATTAGGTGATTTTGAGTAATTTCTTTGTT
Organism: uncultured Bacteroidota bacterium; assembly: GCA_902559035.1. GTDB lineage: Bacteria > Bacteroidota > Bacteroidia > Flavobacteriales > Flavobacteriaceae > MAG-121220-bin8. Next base: position 37,245 of record CACEGG010000004.1, on the reverse strand, counting down.
AACTGACTTTCTATTTTTAAGTTTTTGATCAATAATTTTATTAAAAATTTTAGTTTGATAATCTACAGCTTTTTGATAATCTAATAAACCCAAATCATGTAAAACTATATCTCTATTCATTTATTATTATTTAAAATAACCAAAGCAGCAATAACACCAGGAACCCATCCAAAAAGCGTTAGAATAAATACTATCGTAATAGATCCACAACCTTTATCAATTACTGAAAGTGGTGGAAATAAGATTGAAAGAATAACTCTCCAAAAACTCAAATTTTTTTTTTAATATTATTTAGTAAATATATTAATTAAATGAAGATTCAAATACAGAGTTTCCTTTGAATTTGATTGATTATATTTGAATAAAATTCTAAATATGTTGTCTGAACAAGAGCAAATAAGAAGAGAGAAATTAAATAAACTAAAATCTTTAGGAATTAATCCTTTTCCTGCTAATCTATATCCAGTTAATAATAATTCACTGGATATTACTTCAAATTTCAAGGAGGATAAAGATGTAGTTGTGGCTGGAAGATTAATGTCAAGAAGAATTCAAGGTAAAGCTAGTTTTGCTGAAATTCAGGATAGTAAAGGAAAAATTCAAGTTTATTTTAATCGAGACGAGATTTGTGAAGGAGAAGACAAGTCAATGTACAATGAAGTTTATAAAAAACTTTTAGATATCGGAGATATTATTGGAATTGAAGGAAAATTGTTTACAACTCAAGTTGGCCAAAAAACAATCCTCGTGAAGAAATTTACTCTACTTAGTAAATCAATCAAACCCATACCACTTCCAAAAACAGATTCTGAAGGAAAAACTTACGATGAGTTCTCAGATCCCGAATTAAGATATAGACAACGATATGTTGATTTAATTGTTAATCCAAGTGTTAAAGAAACGTTTATCAAACGAACTAAGATTATTAATGTTATAAGAAATTTTTTTAATGACAATGACTATTTGGAAGTTGAAACTCCGATACTACAATCTATTCCTGGTGGTGCTTCTGCAAGACCTTTTGTAACACATCATAACGCTTTAAGTATTCCTCTTTATTTAAGAATTGCAAATGAACTATATCTTAAAAGATTAATTGTTGGTGGTTTTGATGGTGTTTATGAATTTGCTAAAGCTTTCAGAAATGAAGGAATGGATAGAACCCATAATCCTGAATTTACTATGGTCGAATTATATGTTGCTTATAAAGACTATTACTGGATGATGGAAATGACCGAATCATTATTAGAAAAAGTTGCCATTGAATTAAATAATTCAACAATTGTAAAATTAAATGACAAGGAAATAAATTTCAAAGCACCTTTCAAAAGAATAAGCATTTTAGAATCTATCAAAGAATACACTGGTATCGATATTTCACAAATGAATGTAAATGAACTTTTTGAAACAGCAAAAAAATTAGGTATTGAAGTTGATAACACCATGGGTAAAGGAAAACTGATAGATGAAATCTTCGGAGAAAAATGTGAACATAATTATATTCAACCAACTTTTATAACAGATTATCCGAAAGAAATGAGTCCTCTAACAAAAGAGCACAGAGACAATCCTGAATTAACTGAAAGATTTGAACTGCTAGTAAATGGAAAAGAATTAGCTAACGCATATTCAGAACTAAATGATCCAATTGATCAATTAGAAAGATTTGAGGATCAATTAAAACTTTCCGAAAAAGGAGATGATGAAGCTATGTTTATTGACAATGATTTTGTAAGAGCACTTGAATATGGCATGCCGCCAACGTCTGGAATCGGTATTGGAATTGATAGGTTAGTAATGTTATTTACAAATAATGCTTCAATTCAAGAAGTGTTGTTTTTTCCACAAATGAAACCAGAAAAAAAAGGAATTGAGCTCAGTGAGGAGGAAAAAAAATTGATTAAGTTTATTAAACATAATTCACCCGTAGAATTAACATTAGCTAAATCAGAGTCAGGCCTTTCAAATAAAAAATGGGATAAAACAATTAAAAGTTTGACAAAAAATAAACTTGCTTTAGTAAAAAAAATAAATGACAAGTTAATCATTGAAGTTATTGAATAAACAATATTCAAACGTACCAATTGGTAGATTTTTTTGTTGATTTATTACTAATTGTAAACTTTTTATGATAATTTCTAAAAAATATTCTCAATCTTTTAATATATTCGAAATCTAATTTAATAATAGTCTATGAAAAAATTATTTTATTTCCCGATTTTATTTACTCTTATATTTTCTTTAGGAATAAATGCGCAGAAAAAAGATTCAACTGAAAAAGAAACAAAACCAAAAAAAGAAAAAACTTATGAAGATATAATCACTAAGGATGCAATAACTGATAATGGTTTATTTGATATCCACAAGGTTAAAGAAAAATATTATTTTGAGATAAATGATAGTTTAATTGGAAGAGACATGATGATGGTAACTCGAGTTGTAAAAATGGCAACCGAAATTCCTTTGTCAGCTCATAAACTTAGTGAACAAGTTATCAAATGGGAAAAGTTTGATAAACAAATACTCTTAAAAGTAGCTTCCTATTCAAAATTTGCAAACGATTCTCTCCCAATCTATGAAGCTGTATCAAATTCTAATTTTGAGCCAATTATAGCAAATTTTAAAATTGAAGTTGAAAATAAAAGTAATAACTCTTATGTCATAGATGTATCAAATTTATTTCTTTCAGATGTGAAAGCTTTTGGATTTCCTCAATCAAGAAGAAAATCTTATAAAATATCTAGTTTAGATAAAAAACTTTCTTTTATTGAATCACAAAAAAGTTTTCCCTTAAATATTGAGGTTAGACATATTAAAACCTATAAATCCTCTGACTCCAAAAATGGTCAGATTTCAATGTTATTAAATAATTCAATTATTCTTTTACCAAAAGTTCCAATGAGAAAAAGATATTTTGATCAAAGAGTTGGATGGATTACATCTCGTCAGGTCGACTATGGGTTAGATAATCAAGAAGCTGAAACTGTTAGGTATTTAAGAAGGTGGAGATTAGAAGTCAAGGATGAAGATATTGAAAAGTTTAAAAATGGTGAATTAGTCGAACCTAAGAACCCAATTATATTTTACATTGATCCTGGTACCCCTATCAAATGGAGAAAATATATAAAGCAAGGTATTGAAGATTGGCAAGTAGCTTTTGAGGAAGCAGGATTTAAAAATGCAATACTTGCTAAAGATCCACCGACTAAAGAAGAGGATCCTGACTGGAGTTCAGAAGATATTAGATATTCAGTTTTTAGGTACTTGGCATCAACAACAATAAACGCTAATGGAGGACAAGTTGCAGATCCTAGGTCTGGTGAAATATTACAATTCGATGTTAATTGGTACCATAACGTTTTAAAACTTTTAAGAAATTGGTGGGTAGTACAAACTGGTGCTGTTAATCCTGAAGCAAGATCCGTTGAATTAAAAAATGAAGTTATGGGTGAAGGTGTTCGATTTGTTTCAGCCCACGAAGTTGGACATGCAATCGGACTTCCGCACAATATGGGAAGTAGTAGTGCCTACCCTGTCGATTCACTAAGATCAGCAACTTTTACAAAAAAGTATGGAACAGCTCCATCAATTATGGACTATGCCAGATGGAACTATGTGGCTCAACCAGGTGATGAAGGCGTAGCTCTTATGCCGTCATATTGGGATACTCCTAATATTGGAATTTATGATAAATATTCAATTAAATGGGGTTATAAACCACTTCTAGATGTTTCTGAAGAACAAGAAAAATCAATCCTAAAAAATTGGATTATTGAAAAACAGGATGATTTAGCCTATAGATATGGAGATGCTGGAATAGATCCTAGCTCTCAAACAGAAGATTTAGGTGATGATGCAATTAAAGCCAGTGAATATGGTATTGCAAATTTGAAAAGGATTTTACCAAATCTTACTGATTGGGCAACTGAAGATGGTGAAGATTATTCTGATCTAAGAGAAATGTATAATACTGTTTTATCACAATTTAGAAGGTATATGGGACATGTTTCTAATAATATTGGCGGGGTTTACCAATATTATAAAACATCTGACCAAGAAGGTGCTGTATATACTCATGTTGATAAAGCTCATCAAAGAGCATGTGTAAATTTTCTTAATAAGCATCTATTTGAAACACCTGAATGGATGATTAACAAGGAAATACTTAATAAAATTGAATATGCTGGTACTCTTAATAGAATTAGATCATTACAATCAAGTTATTTAAACGGAGTCTTGGATTTTGGTAGAATGGCTAGACTAATTGAAAATGAAGCTATAAATGGTGAAAACGCTTATTCATTAATTGAAATGATGACAGATTTGAGAAAAGGCATTTTTAATGAGATTTATAATAACAAAATTATAGATGTTTATAGAAGAAACCTTCAACTTGCGTATTTAGATAGAATTAGTTATTTAATGAGTAATGAACAAAGTTCAATACCTTCTTGGGCAAGGGATCGAATAACTTCTGTAAAAGTTAGTCAATCAGATATTAGAACTGTTGCAGCTAATCAATTAATTGAACTCAGAAAAGATTTAAAAAAGCATAAAAACAAATCTGACAAAATGACTAAAATGCATTTAGAAATGGTTAAGAATAAAATTTCTAGTATTCTAATCGGGAAACCTATTTAAAATGATTTTAAAACTTTCGTCAACGCATTTATAGTAAAATCAATATCTGAATAAGACAAAGCATCATTCAAAAAATAACTTTCAAATGCACTTGGAGGTAAATATATCCCCTCTTTAAGCATTCCATGAAAATATTTTTTGAATTTATCATTGTTCCCTTTTTGAGCAGTTTCAAAGTCTATCACATCGTCAGATGTAAAATGTAATGATATCATTGAGCCTAAACGATTTATTTTAAAGTCAAGAGAGGTTTTTTCTAAGACTTTTATCATTTCTTTTTCTAAATACAAAGACTTTTCTTCCAAACTTTTATAAATACCATTATTTTCTTTAAGCTCAGTTAAAGTTGCAATTCCCGCTGACATAGCCAGTGGATTTCCACTTAATGTACCAGCTTGATAGACAGATCCCTCAGGGGACAATTCTTTCATAATTTCGTTTCTTGAAGCAAAAGCGCCAACTGGAAGTCCTCCTCCAATAACTTTTCCATAGGTAACAATATCAGCATTAACTCCTAACAATTCCTGAGCTCCACCACAAGCTAATCTAAATCCAGTCATGACTTCATCAAATATTAAGAGGATGTCATTTTTATCACACAAAACTCTTAAACCTTCAATAAATCCATCTTTAGGTACTATACAACCCATATTACCTGCTACAGGTTCTATTATTATCGCTGCTATTTCATTAATATTATTTTCTATAAGTCTTTCAACAAATTTTAAATTATTGTAAGGTGCGATGAGTGTGTCTTTTGCCGTCCCTTGTGTAACTCCTGGACTATTTGGTGTACCAAAAGTAACTACTCCACTACCTGCTTGAATTAAAAAAGAATCAGAATGTCCGTGATAACAACCTGAAAATTTAACTATTTTATCTTTTTTAGTAAATCCTCTTGCAAGCCTAATTGCACTCATACAAGCCTCGGTTCCAGAATTAACAAATCTTATTTTATCCATTCCAGAAACCATAGATAAGGCTAGTTTTGCTAGGTCAGTTTCTAAACTTGTTGGCATTCCAAATGAAGTACCTTTTTTTGCAGTTTCTGAGATAGCATTTATTACTTTTTTGTGTGCATGTCCTAAAATCATTGGTCCCCATGAGGAAATATAATCGATGTATTTATTACCATCTTCATCGTACACGTATGCTCCTAATGCTTCTGAAGCAAAAATTGGAGTACCACCAACAGATTTAAATGCTCGAACAGGTGAATTTACACCTCCTGGAATATAATCTTTGGCTGTTTTGAACAATTCACTACTTCTTTTGTAAATCATCTTATTTTATAATTTTTAGGGTTTGACCTATACTTATTGTATTATTTTTAATATCATTTATTTTAACTAATTCTGAAACAGAAATATTAAATTTTTTAGAAATTGAATATAAAGTATCGCCTTTCTTAACAACATGTTTGTTTTCTATTTTATCTGATTTATTTTCTTGTATTTTTTCTTGTTGTTTTTTTGATATTTTTTTTTCTCTAGTTTTATTTAATGGTTTTTTGGAGCCATCTAATTTCCAAAGCTCATATCTTTCAATAATAGAAATTAGTTTTTCAGCATACTTAGGGTCAGTGGCATAACCTGCTTTTTTTAATCCTTTAGCCCACTTAACATAATTCTTTTTACTGTACTTAAATAAAAAATTATACCTGTCCCTAGTTTCTAGAAAAATGGAGTGATCTCGATAGGATTTTTCAGGATTTTTATACTTTCTAAAACATTCTCCTTTTGCATCATCATCATGATATACTTTTTTACCATTCCATCCTTTGTGACACTTGATTCCAAAATGATTATTTGATTTTAAAGCTAATGTTCCCTTTCCTGCATTAGATTCTAATATACCTTGAGCCATAGTAATGCTAGCTGGAATATTATACTTATTCATTTCATTTATAGCAATTTTAGAATAAGTATTTACATACCAATGTGTTCTTTCTACATTAGACATAGAATTGAAAAAACGGTTAACTGCTTTTACCGATTTATTTTTAATTTTTTTGGGATTTTTATCTCTATAGGAAACTTTTTTAACTCCACATGAACTAAAAAATAATAATAAAATTAAAGTGAGTAATTTATAGTTGCGCATTTTTTATTTTTTAGTGTTTTATTGAAACTTTCTACAGACTGCAGCCCTCCAGTGTTTACTATTAAAATTTTTTTTCCATAAATCCATTTATTCTGTTTTATTATTTTTAATATTTTAAAGATCATTTTTGAATTATAGATTGGATCTAGCTTGATATTTGAATCATTATAAAATTTGTTTATAAAGTGAATTAAGTTTTGATTAGACTTTGCATATCCTCCAAATAAGTCTTCATCAATTAATTCCCAGTTATTTTTATTTACAAATTTATTAATTACATTGATTATGTTACTATTTTTTAAAGCAGAAAATCCTAAAATTTTTTGTTTTTTTAAACTCGAATTGATTAATCCAGAAAAAGTTCCTCCTGAACCAACTGGCACACAAATAACATCGAAAAAATTTTTATCACGTAGGGTTAATATTTCTTCGCATCCCAATATTCCTAAATCATTAGTTCCTCCCTCAGGTATTATAAAGGCATTATTATATTTTGAACTCAAATTCTTGAGAAAATCACTATCATTTCTAAATCTATATTTTTCTCTACTTATAAATTTAAATACCATTCCATTATCAAAACACCTTTGAAGTGTTGAATTGAGTGGTAATACTCCCAGCTCATCTCCTCTAACGAATGCTATTGAATTGATATTTTCAATTTTTGCTATGTATGATACGGCCAGAAGATGATTTGAGTAAGCACCACCAAAAGTAATTAAAGTAGAATTTTTATTTTTTTTAAATTTTTCAATATTGTACTTTAATTTTCTAAATTTATTTCCAGAAATAATAGGATGAATTAGGTCCTCTCGCTTCATGAAAATTTCAAACCCATCATCTTTTAAAAATGGTAACTTTAACTCAATATTTTCTGTTTTTATATTTTTAAAAAACGACATTAAATGTTAAATAAATATTTTCTATTAAATAAAAAACATAAATTTAATTAAACAAAGGCATAATCTTTGTTATATATTAAATAAACTCAGTTATGACAAACAAGATCAATAGAATTTTATTTACGATATTATTTTCACTTTCAATTTTAAGTTGTGGATCAATTAAAGTAGCATCTGATTATGATTCTGATGCTGATTTTTCTAATTATAAAACTTTTGCTTTCTATAAATCTGGAATTGACAAAGTTGAAATTTCTGACATTGATAAAAAAAGAATCTTAAAGTCGATTCAAAATACTCTTTTAAATAAAGGTTTAACTCTCGACGAAAATCCTGATATTTTAATTAATATTTCTACCAAATCTTCTGAAAATATTTATATAGACAACTCATTTTACAGCCCATATTACACTGGTTGGTATCCACACTATAGCAGAGGCCACAGACAAGTAGCCTACTCAACATCTCAAGGTGCGCTATACATTGATGTTATTGATACAAAATCTAAGCAACTAATTTGGCAAGGTAAAGGTGTCGGAGTTTTGTCTTCAAAAAAATCTGATAGGGATGAACTAGTAAACAATTATGTAACCAAAATTCTTGAAGTTTATCCACCCGAAAAAAATTTAGATTAAATTTAGATAATTTTCAAAGCCTCTTGTAGTAATTTTCCTACACCCTGGGTATTATTTCCGCTTGCACTTGCAAAAAATGGTTGACCCCCACCTGAACCATTAATATGCTTTGAAAGGCTTTTAACAATTGTATTTGCATTGAAATTCTCTTCATTGGCTATTTCCTTAGAAATATAACAAGTCAAATAAACTTTGTCTTTACTTTTAGCAACAAGAACTAAAAAAATTTTATCATTTTTTTTACTGTAACTAAAAGATAAATTTTTCAACATCTCAGGGCTACAACCTATTTCCAAGCAACTTACACTTATACCATTTTTAATTAAAGAATTATTAGAGATTGTATTTAAATAAAACTCTACTAGTTCCTTATTAGCATTTTCAAGTTTTTTATTAAGTAGGTTATTTTGTGTCTTAATTTTATTAAGTGCTGAAACTAAATCTTTATCATTATTTAACATTGATGATAATTGATCTAGTGTATTTAGTTTTTGTTCTAAAAAATCTTTAGCAACATTTCCACTAATAGCTTCTATCCTTCTAATACCACTTGATATTGCAGATTCTGATTTTATAATAAAGTTTTTAATTAATCCAGTATTTGCTACATGGGTACCACCACATAATTCATAAGAATCACCAAATTTTACAGACCTCACTACATCACCATACTTTTCTCCAAAAAGTGCAATTACACCATTTTTTATACAATCTTCATAGTTTGCTTCTCTGTTTTCCTCGAGTGGAAATTGTTCGTCGATCTTTTCATTTACAAGGTTTTGAATACTTGTAATTTGCTGACTAGTAAGTTTTTCATAATGAGAAAAATCAAATCTTAAATATTTTTCTGAAACCATAGATCCTTTCTGCTGAACATGGTCACCAAGAGTCTTTCTGAGAGCTTCATGTAATAAATGAGTTGAAGTGTGATTACATGAACTGTCAAACCTTTTATCTTTATCTACGATAACTTCATAACTTGAGTTTAGGTCATTTGGTAATTTTTTACACTCATGAATTATTGTATCATTTTCTTTAACAGTATTTTGAATCTCAATAATTTCATTTTTATCTAAAATAAGATGTCCCTTATCTCCAACCTGTCCACCTCCCTGAGGATAAAAGGGAGTAGAATCAAATACTAATTGAAAAATCTTATCTCCGTTTTTAGTTATTGATTTTCTATACTTTAAAATTCTAATATTAGCTCTTAAATTATCATAACCTATAAATTCCGTTTCATTTGAATCTAAAACTGGAACCCACTCTTCATTTGAATTTACATGGGCAGCTTTAGATCTATTTTTTTGAGTATCTAATAAATCAATAAACTCCTCTTCATTATAATTTAAACCATTTTCTTTAAGAATCAACGCGGTCAAATCAATTGGAAATCCAAAAGTATCATATAACTCAAAGGCATCTGAGCCAGAAATAACTTTTGATTCACTACTTGAAATAATATCTTCTAGCTTAATTATTCCTTTATCTAAAGTTTTAAGAAAAGAGCTTTCCTCACTTAATACCACATTTTCAATAATATTGAACTGTGAGTCAACCTCAGGAAAAATAGAAATATATTGTTCAGAAAATGTTTTGACCAGTTTGTATATAAATGGCTCTTTAAGATTTAAAAAAGTATATCCGTACCTAACAGCTCTTCTAAGAATCCTTCTAATAACATATCCTGCCCCATTGTTTGAAGGAAGTTGACCATCACATATAGAAAAAACGACAGCACGTAAATGATCAACAATAACTCTGAAAGCAATGTCAATATCACTACTACTGCCATATTTAGAATTAGAAACTGATTCAAGTTTTTTAATCAGTGGAGTGAATACATCAGTGTCATAATTAGATTTAACGTTTTGTAAAACCATGCATAGTCTTTCAAAACCCATCCCAGTATCAATATGTTTTGAGGGAAGATTTTCTAATTTACCATTCTTTCTTCTATTGAATTGTATAAAAACTAGATTCCAAATTTCAATAACTTCAGGATGATCTTTATTTACTAAATTTTTACCTGGAATTTTTAATTTTTCTTTTTCAGACCTTATATCAACATGAATTTCAGAGCAAGGACCGCATGGACCCACATCACCCATTTCCCAAAAATTATCTTTTTTGTTTCCTAAAATGATTTTTTCTTTGTCTACTATTTGACTCCACAAGTCAAAAGCTTCCTGATCAAGCTCAGTTTTATCTTCTTTAGACCCCTCAAAAACAGTGACATATAATGAATTTTTGTCAATATTGTAAACATCTGTTAGTAGTTCCCAAGCCCATTCAATTGCTTCTTTTTTAAAGTAATCTCCAAAGCTCCAATTACCAAGCATTTCAAACATAGTATGGTGGTAAGTATCTAACCCTACTTCCTCAAGATCGTTGTGCTTTCCTGAAACTCTTAGACACTTTTGGGAATCGGCCACTCTGCTATTAACTATTTTTGAATTTCCTAAAAAGTTATCTTTAAATTGATTCATACCAGCATTTGTAAACATTAATGTTGGATCATTTTTAATTACCATTGGAGCAGATTTAACAATCTGATGGTTTTTATTCTTAAAAAATTCTAGAAATGTTGATCTAACTTTACTCGACTTCATTAATTATTAAATTACTGGTTTACATTAAAATAAACTATTTTATATCTTTACTAAATATTATCTTAATAATTTAAGAGTAAAAATACTATAATTTAATCAATGTTTAAGACCAAATATTATTACGATTCTAAAACTCTTTCCTACAGAAAGATTAAGGTTAGTAAGAGAGTTCAGTTAAGAAATATTTTGGCTTTTCTTTTTACCTCTGCATTTTTTGGAATTGTTGTTTTGTTGGTTCTAATTCAATCTCCCCTATTGAACACACCTACTGAACTATCACAATCAAGAGAAATTTCTAATTATAAATTTCAACTTGATTTGATGAACAAAAAACTTGATCAACTCAATATAGTTTTAGAAGAGATTGAGCAAAGAGATAACAATATATATAGGGTGCTGTTTGAAGCAAATCCAATTCCTAGCGAAGTAAGAAAAGCTGGTTTTGGAGGGGTAAATAGGTATGAAAACCTTGAGGGTTTTGAAAATTCTGAATTAGTAATTGAAACCACTAAAAAAATTGAAATTTTAACAAAACAAATTGTTATTCAATCAAAATCTCTTGATGAAATTGAAAGGCTTGCTAGTGAGAAAGAAAAATTATTAGCTGCAATACCCTCGATTCAACCAATTAAAAAAGGAGATTTAACCAGAATGGCTTCAGGATATGGTTACAGAACAGATCCTTTCAACAAATCTAGAAAAATGCATTATGGAATGGATTTTACTGCACCAAGAGGAACTCCAATTTATGCAGCTAGTGATGGTAAAGTGACTAGAGCGGATTCCAGATCTACAGGATATGGAAAACACATAAGAATTGATCATGGATTTGGATATGTCACTCTATATGGTCACCTAAATAAATATAATGTTCGAAGAGGTCAAAAAGTAAAAAAAGGAGATATAATTGGGTTTGTCGGAAGTACCGGAAGATCTCAAGCTCCTCACCTCCATTATGAAGTTCATAAAGATAAAAAAAGAGTTAACCCTATCAATTTTTATCTAGGAAACTTAACGCCCGATGAATTTGATGATTTGTTGAAATTAGCTAATCAAGAAAATCAATCATTAGACTAATGCATGTAGATTTACCTCAAAAACTTTATTACAGTATTGGAGAAGTATCAAAAGCTTTTAATGTAAATGCTTCGCTTATTCGTTTTTGGGAAAAAGAATTTGAATACTTAAACCCAAAAAAAAATGTAAAAGGAACCAGAAGATATTCATCAATGGATATTGAGAAGCTTCAAGTTATTCATCACTTAGTAAAAGAAAAAGGATATACTCTGGAAGGGGCTAAAGATCAACTAAAAGTATTAAATAAGAACTTTGAAATAATAAAAAAGTTAGAAAAGATAAAAGCAAATTTAATTAACATAAAAAAAGAGCTTTAATTTATTTTTTTCTGAAAAATATCCTAATAGGAGTTCCATTAAAGTCATACATTTCTCTAATCTTATTCTCGATAAATCTCTTGTATGGATCCTTAATATATTGAGGAAGGTTACAAAAAAATGCAAATTGTGGGAATGATGATGGAAGTTGTGTACAAAATTTAATTTTAACGTACTTTCCTTTATATGCTGGAGGTGGGTTCTTTTCAATAATTGGAAGCATACAATCATTAAATTTTCTGGTGACAATTTTTTTAGATCTATTTTTATAGACTGTCATTGCCGTTTCAATAGCTTTAAAAATTCTTTGCTTTGTTGTACTTGAAATAAAAACTATTGGCACGTCAGTGAATGGCTCTAATTCTTTTCTTATTTCTTGCTCTATAATTTTAATTGTATTAGTTTTTTTATCAACTAGATCCCATTTGTTAACCAATATTACAATTCCTTTGTTGTTTCTAGCAGCTAACCAAAATATATTTTTTACTTGAGAATCAAAAGATCTTGTAGCATCAAAAATTATTAAACACACATCTGAATTTTCAATGGTTTTTATAGACCTTACTACTGAATAAAATTCTACATCATCACTAATTTTCGATTTCTTTCTAATTCCGGCAGTATCAATTAATTTAAAATCAAAACCAAATCTATTAAAATGTGTATCAATGCTATCACGGGTGGTTCCTGCTAAATCTTTTACAACATATCGCTCTTGACCAAGTAACGCATTAATAAATGATGATTTACCTGCATTGGGTCTCCCAACTACAGCAAAACCAGGGATCTCATCATTTTCAATGACAGATTCATCAGGCATTAGTGAGACTAAACAGTCTAATACCTCTCCTGTTCCTGATCCGTTAATTGCACTAAAATTAAATGTCTTGTCAAATCCAAGTGAATGAAATTCAATAGAATCTAACTGTCTTTTAGAATTGTCTACTTTATTAACCGCCAATACAACTTCTTTGCTCGATTTGTGTAAAAGTCTGGAGATTTCATAATCCATCGAACCAACTCCCGTTTCAACATCAACAACAAATACTACTATATCAGCTTCTTCAATTGCTATCATAACTTGAGAATTAATTTCTTTTTCAAAATTATCTTCTCCTCCAAGCATGAAGCCTCCAGTGTCTATAACAGTAAATTCTTTTCCATTCCAAAATGAATATCCGTAATGTCGATCTCTAGTAACTCCACTTTGAGAATCTACAATTGCATCTCTTTTTTGTATCAATCTGTTAAAAAAAGTAGATTTCCCAACATTTGGACGTCCTACAATAGCAACTATGGAACTCATTATGATTTTTTAAAGGTGTACAAAACTAAACTTTTATTTTAAAAACACTTAATTATTCTGGTAACCAAATTGTTTAAGTTTATTTTCATCTGATCTCCAGTTTTTATTGACCTTAACATGTAAGTCTAAAAATACTTTTTTACTAAAAAATTTTTCAAGATCAATTCTAGACACTGTTCCCAAATTCTTTATTGCGGAACCCTTATGACCAATTAAAATTCCCTTTTGTGTAGGTCTTTCAACATATATAATTGAGCGAATTCTTATAATATTTTCATCTTCTTTGAATTCATCCGTTAGAACCTCGACTGAATAAGGAACCTCTTTTTTATAGTTTAATAAAATTTTTTCCCTTATTATTTCGTTAACAAAAAATCTTTCGTTTCTATCAGTGAGCTGATCTTTCGGAAAAAATGGTGGTGACTCTGGGCTTAGCTCAACAAGTCTTTCTAATAATTTATCTATATTGAATGATTCTTTAACTGAAATTGGCCATGTCTCAGCATTAGGAAGTTTTAATTTCCAAAAATCTAATTCATCATTTAACTTATCCTGATTTATTAAATCAATTTTATTAATAACAAGTATTACTGGAATATTAATTTTTTTAATTTTTGAAAAAAGTTTTTCATCTTTTAAAGTGTGGTCTTTATACTCAACTACATAAAGCAATATGTCAGCATCCTCGGTTGTTAATGAAACAAAATCCATCATTGTTTCATGTAACTTGTGAGCAGGTTTAATTATTCCAGGTGTGTCAGAAATTACCAATTGGTAATTTTCTTCATTTAGAATGGCAAGAATTCTATGTCTTGTTGTTTGAGCTTTTGATGTTATTATTGAAAGTTTATGTCCCAATAATGAATTAGTAAGAGATGATTTACCAACATTAGGATTTCCAATAATATTAACAAAACTAGATCTATGCATATTAACGCAAATTTAAGTTTTAAATCAAGATTAATAATCTTTTTAACTATTTTATAAAAAACAGCTTGTTTTTATAAGAATTATTCAGCTCAAACACCTCTACAATACAGAAATGTTAAAAATAAAAAGTCATTAATTAAAATAAGTCAAAATAAGAGGTAATTTAAGATTTTTAAATGTTATTAAATAACATAAAATACCTATACAATACTTAGACATTAGTATTTTATCAAACACAACATTTTAAGATCTTATTTATTCTAACAGATAAAAACCAGGAAAACAGCACTAAACATTTCTATATAATATCTGTAAAGGTTTTATCAGAAAAAAGTAAGTATATATAATTTAATTTTAGAATATACAGAAATCAGAGAAGGTAACTATTGATTTCTTAACATAACAACATTAACAGGATCATTAAAATTAATATATAAATGCCAGAAAAGATTCACATTGGAAACTTGGAATACTTTTTAGATGAAAAAAAAGTGGAGGGGAAACAAATAAAAATTAAAAATGAAAATTTTTATAAAATATCCAACGTGAATAAAATGCGTCCATTTTTCATGAGCATTGTGAGTAACTCTAACCACTGGATGTTTATTTCGAGTACAGGAAGTCTTTCAGCTGGAAGAAAAAATAGTGAATTTGCTCTTTTCCCTTATTACACTGATGACAAAATTACAGAATCAAGTGAAATTACCGGAAGTAAAACTATACTGATTATAAAAATTAATGGAAAAAAATATTTATGGGAGCCTTTTTCTGACAAATATTCTGGGATTTATAATATTTCTAGAAATATTTATAAAAACACTATCGGAAATAAAGTAATTTTTGAGGAAATTAACCATGACCTTAATATTGAGTTTAGCTATCAATGGAACTCAAGCAATAAATTTGGTTTTATTAAAAAATCTTTCATAAAAAATAATTCTAAAGAAAACGTAAGTATAAATTTGATTGATGGAATTCAAAATATTCTACCCTACGGTGTTGGAGAGGGGCTTCAAAATGCTCAAAGTAATTTGGTTGATGCTTACAAAAAATGTGAACTAGAAGATAAAAGCAAAATAGGAATTTTTTCCTTGAGTGCTATAATTGTTGATAAAGCTGAGCCTAGCGAAGCTTTAAAAGCTAATACTGTTTGGTCTAGTGAAATAGAGAACACAAAACACCTTTTATCTTCATTACAATTAAATGATTTTAGAAAGGGTGTTGATGTAAAAAGTGAAAGCGAAATTAAAGCAGAAAAAGGTGCTTATTTCATAAATAAAAAGATTGAATTAAGAGAAAATTCTTCAAAACAGTGGATGATTATATGTAATGTTAACCAAACTATCTCAGACATTGTTCGCTTAAAAAAATCAATAATCACTGAAAAAGAAATTGTTACCAAGGTTAAAAATGATATTGTTTTAGGATCATCAAACCTAAGAGAATTGGTTGGAAATTCAGATGGATTACAACTAACTAATGATAAACTAAGAATGATTAGGCATTTTTCTAATACAATGTTTAACATAATGAGGGGTGGTATTTTTGATGAGAATTATCAAATTGAAAAAAATGACTTTCTCTCATACATGAGTAAATCAAATTCGTCTATTTTTCAATCCTTTAATGAGACTCTAAATAGCCTTCCTGACAATTTTACTTTGCATCATTTGAAGTCAATTTCAGAAAATATCTCAAATCATGACTTTAAAAGATTATGTACAGAATACCTGCCATTAAAATTTAGTAGAAGACATGGTGACCCAAGTAGACCTTGGAATAAATTCTCAATTAACACAAGAAGTGAAGTTGACGGATCTAAAATTTTAGATTACCAAGGTAATTGGAGAGATATTTTTCAAAACTGGGAAGCTTTAGCGTACTCATACCCACAATTTATTGAGGGAATGATTCATAAGTTTTTAAATTCTACAACTTTTGATGGTTATAATCCATACAGGGTGACAAAATATGGATTTGATTGGGAAACAATTGAGCCTGATAATCCATGGTCATATATTGGATACTGGGGGGATCATCAAATAATATACCTTTTAAAATTTTTAGAATTCATTGAAAATCATTTTCCAAATAAACTTTATAAATATTTCTCAAAGAGCTTATTTGTATATGCTAATGTCCCCTATAAAATTAAACCTTATGATAAGATTTTAGAGGATTCTAAAAATACAATTGATTATGACCATTCCAATGAAGAAATTATTGAGAAAAGAAGAAAAAAACTCGGAATAGACGGGTCATTACTACACAATAAAAATTCTGAAATTCACCATGTTAACTTTATTGAAAAGATTTTAGCAACATTACTTTCAAAAGTTTCAAATTTTGTCCCTGAAGGTGGAATATGGATGAATACTCAAAGACCTGAATGGAATGATGCTAACAATGCACTAGTTGGTAATGGAATCTCAATGGTAACTTTATATTATTTGAGAAGATTTGTTAACTTTTTCAATTCATTATTAGAAAAAACTGATTTAATTTCTGTAGAAATATCATTTGAGCTCAATGAGTTTTTTAATGATCTTCATTATGCTTTAAACAATAATAAAAAAGTTATCGACTCATCAATTTCTGATCAAAACAGAAAAAAAATAGTTGACTTACTTGGAATAGCAGGTTCAAATTTTAGAAATAAAATTTATGATAATAGTTTCTCTGGAACAAAATCTGCCATTGGAATCAAAGAAATTAAGGATTTTACTAAACTTCTTTTACTATATATAGACCATTCTATTGATTCAAACAAAAGAAAAGATAAACTTTATCATGCTTACAATTTATTAACTATAAAAAAGGACAAAATATCAGTTTCTTACTTGCCTGAAATGCTTGAAGGTCAAGTAGCTGTATTAAGTTCTGGATATCTTAGTTCAAAAGAAAATTTAGAAGTTTTAGATGCTCTAAAATCAAGTCAATTGTTCAGAGATGATCAATACAGTTATATACTCTATCCTAATAAAGATTTAGGCTTATTCTTAAATAAGAATACTATTCCTTCATTAAAGGTAAATGAATCTAAATTATTGAGAGAATTATTAAATGATGGTAACCAACAAATAATTTCAAAAGACTGTGAAAGTTCATACCATTTTAATTGTGATTTCAATAATGTAAATGGATTAATTAGTGAACTGAAAAATTTACCAGAAAAGTACACTTCATTAGTTAAAGAAGAATACAACAACATTCTTGAAGTTTTTGAAGATGTATTTAATCACAAAGAATTTACTGGTCGATCAGGAACTTTCTTTGGATATGAAGGGTTAGGTTCAATTTACTGGCACATGGTATCTAAACTTTCTTTAGCTGTTCTGGAAACCACCAAAAAAGCAATAAGTGAAAAAGATAATGTTATAATTGGGAGATTCTTTGATCACTATTTTGAAATATTAGAAGGAATTGGCGTTAATAAATCTCCTGAATTGTACGGGGCATTTCCAACCGACCCTTATTCACATACTCCAGCTGGAAAAGGAGCTCAACAACCGGGAATGACTGGCCAGGTTAAAGAAGATGTAATATCCAGGTTTGGAGAACTTGGTGTTGAAGTTAATAATGGTGTTATAAGTTTCAACCCTGAAATGCTAAGAGATCAGGAATTTTTAGAAACTACTGAAACTTTTAGATATGTGAATTTATCAAAAGAAAAAATCGAATTAGATGTTAAAAAGAATTCACTATGCTTTACATATTGTCAAGTTCCAATAATCTATTCTAAATCTTCTTCACAAAAAATCACTATAGATTTTATTAACGGAAAATCAGTTAGCATTCAAGGCAATGAACTTGATAATGAGTCAAGCAAGTCTCTCTTTGATAGAGAAAATATTATTAAGCAAATTAATGTTAATGTATTAAAATGATAATTAAAGAAATACATAAGTTCTCTAAAAATAAATTAATCAATAAAAACTTGATTATGTTGTTAGTGATTTGCTTATTTATTTCTTGTAATTTTTTGGAAAACCAAATGATAAATAAAAAAGAAATTACAGCTGAAGAAATATTAAATAATCCTGACTATTTAGCGATTTCATATGGAGGATATAGACATAATACTAGGGATATTCAACCAACCATGGACGAATTAAAAGAAGATTTAAAAATACTTTCTTCTTTTGGAATAAAAATTTTAAGAACATATAATCTACAATTAGATCAAGCACCTAATATTTTAAAGGCTATTAAAGAACTAAAAATGTCAGATGCAGATTTTGAGATGTATGTAATGTTAGGTACCTGGATTGATTGTGAAAATGCCTGGACTGATAATCCTAATCATGAAAAAGAAAATGAATCTGCTAATGCAATAGAAATTCAAAAAGCAATTAATCTCGCAAATATGTATCCAGAAATTGTGAAAATTATTGCAGTTGGAAATGAAGCAATGGTTAATTGGGCTTGGAGCTACTATGTCAAACCAAGAGTTATTTTAAATTGGGTCAACCATCTTCAGGATTTGAAAAAACAAAAAAAACTTCCTGAAAATTTATGGATAACTAGCTCAGATAATTTTGCCTCATGGGGAGGTGGAGAAGAATCTTACCATACTGAAGACTTAAATTCATTAATTAAAGCTGTTGACTTTATCTCAATGCATACATATGCATTTCATGATACTCATTACAATCCATCTTTTTGGAAATTTAATAAGAACCTAAAGAACGACTTCTCTGATTTAGAAATTATAAATAAATCAATGGATAATGTGCATAAATATACTATCTCACAATACAATAGCGTTAAAAATTATCTTGATAAAATTGGAGTAGAAAAACAAGTTCATATTGGGGAACTAGGTTGGTCAACCGTTTCAAATGAACTTTATGGAAACAATGGAACTCATGCTGCTGACGAGTACAAGCAAGCATTGTTTTTTAAAAAAATTAGAGAGTGGACCATAAAAGAAAAAATTAGCTGTTTTTATTTCGAAGCATTTGACGAGCCTTGGAAAGATTCACAAAATAATCCAAATGGTTCTGAAAATCATTTTGGTTTATTTACAGTTGATGGAAAAGCAAAGTATGCATTATGGGAAAATGTTGATAATGGAAGTTTTAAAGGACTCACAAGAAATGGTAATTCAATAACTAAAACTTTTAACGGAAATAGTGAAACCTTATTTAATAGCATACTGACTCCACCTGAAATTGAATAGTTTATGAAAGTAAAATACTTTATCATTTTTATTTCCGCAATTATTGTTGTTGGTTGGAACTATTATAACTGTTGTGAGAATGATAATATTTCAATAAAAAAAAGAACTTTATTAGTCAATAATACCAATTACTTTATAAAAGGTGTTTGCTACCACCCAGTTAAAATTGGAGAAGAAAACAGAAGTTTTGAAAATATTGACCAAGATCTAGAATTAATGATTGAAGCTGGAGTAAATACAATTCGTGTGTATTCACCCATAGATGACATAAAAATCCTTGATAAGATTAATGAAGCTGGAATTAAAATTATAATTGGTATTGGTTATAATCAAAATGGATATTATGATATTCTTTCTGGTAATTTCACTGATTATATAAAAAAATATAAAGATCATAATGCAATATTGATGTGGGAACTGGGAAATGAATACAATTATCATCCAGAGTGGTTTGAAGACAATATCAATAATTGGTACAAAGCTTTAAATGAAGCTGCTTTAAAAATCAAAGAAATTGACATTAGTAAACCGATTTCAACAGCTCATGGAGAAATTCCTTCTAAATCTTTGGTTTCAAAATTAGATAATATAGATGTATGGGGTTTAAATGTATATAGATGGGATGATCCAACAAGTATTTTTAAAGAATGGATAGATATTTCAGAAAAGCCACTATATATTTCTGAAGCAGGTAGTGACAGCTACATGACTATTGAAAAAGATGGATATAAAAAAGGAGAAAATCAAATCGCTCAAGCAGATGCTAACTCTAAAATTATTGATGCGGTATTTAATAATTCTGATACTGTTGCTGGTGTTTTAATATTTCAATTTATTGATGGGTTATGGAAGGCGGGTAATCCAAGTAAACAAGATGTTGGAGGTTGGGCTCCAAACAGTATTGGTGTGCCTTATGATGGAGCTCCAAATGAAGAATATTGGGGGATACTTGATATTAATCGTAACAAAAAGAAATCATTTGAAGTAATTAAGAAAAAATACAACAATTAAGTATGAACAAAATTATTAAATCTTTACTTGTAGTAATAGCATTCTGTTCTTGTGAAAAAAATTCTAATATGGAAATTAATATTTTTGAAACATCTAGAAATGGAAATAAATTATCGGAAATTAAAGAATTTCAAATCAACAAAAATTTATCAGAAATTACCTTAAATACTAATAAAAAATTTCAAACTATTACAGGTTTTGGAGGAGCCTTCACTGAATCCTCTGCTTATCTACTTAATCAAATGAGCAAAGAAAAAAGACAAGAAATTTTAGATGCTTATTTTTCTGAAAAAGGTTCTAATTATTCTCTTACAAGAACCCACATGAACTCATGTGATTTTTCTATTTCCAATTATTCTTACAGCCCAGTAGAGGGAGATGTCAATCTTAAACATTTTTCTGTTAATGAAGATATGGATGATATAATTCCAATGATAAAAGAAGCCATGGAAGTTTCACAAGATGGATTTAAAATTTTTGCATCTCCATGGACAGCAGCTCCATGGATGAAAGATAACAATGAGTGGAAAGGCGGAAAATTATTACCAAAATATTACGATACTTGGGCCCTATTTTTCTCAAAATATGTTGATGCTTATAAAGATCAAGGTATAGATATATGGGGTTTTACAGTTGAAAATGAACCACACGGAAATAATTCAAGTTGGGAAAGTATGCATTATACACCAGAAGAAATGACACATTTTGTAAAAGATTACTTAGGTCCTCAACTGGAAGAAGACGGTAAAGGAGATATAGTAATTCTTGGTTATGATCAAAACAGAGCAGATCTAAAAAAATGGGTTAACTCAATGTTTGAAAACGAAGAATCATCTAAATATTTTGATGGAACTGCTGTTCATTGGTACGATAGTACTTATGAATTTTATCCTGACGAACTTCAATACGCTCACAACAAAGCACCAAACAAATATTTAATTCAAACTGAAGCTTGTATAGACTCCGAAGTCCCTCATTGGAATGATGACGATTGGTACTTTAGAAAAGAGGCCACTGATTGGGGTTATGATTGGAGAGAGGATGCAAAAAAATATTTACACCCAAAATATGCGCCATTTAACAGATATTCAAGAGACATCATTGGGTCTCTTAATAATTGGGTAGATGGCTGGGTAGATTGGAATATGATTTTAGATACTCAGGGAGGCCCTAATTGGGTGAATAATTGGTGTGTAGCACCAATTATTGTTGATCCAAATATTGATGAAATATACTACACTCCTCTTTACTATGTAATGACACATTTTAGTAAGTATATAAGACCAGGTGCTGAAATTATTGAAGCAAAGAATACTGATTCTGAATTAATGGTTACTGCCGCTTTAAATCCTGACAAGAGTATTGCTGTTGTATTATTTAATGAAGGATTTGAAGAAAAAAGTTTCAATCTTAATTTAAATGGATTTTCAAAATCCGTAACAATAAGCCCACAAGCAATTCAAACCATAACACTAAAGAACTAATATCATGGGAAACAATACTTTAAAGAGTTCAGTTGGAATGGGCCAAAAGATAGCTTTTGGTTTTGGAATGTTAGCAAATCAAATGTTTCCTGCGGCTTTAGGAGTATTTATAATTGTTCTTGTTCAAGATCTCGGTTTTGCAGCGCTACTGTGGGGAATAATACAATTTGCCCCTCGAATCTTTGATGCCATAACAGATCCTTTAATGGGATTTATTTCAGATAATACAAAATCTAGATGGGGAAGAAGAAGGCAATATGTCTTTGTTGGTGGAATATTAATGGGATTAGCTTATGTTGCAATGTGGCAATTGTATGAAGACGACGGAATCATATATAATTTTATTTATTTCTTTTCATGGTCACTAGTGTTTTATCTTGGGTTAACTATTTTCAGTGTTCCTTATGTTGCCATGGGATATGAAATAAGTGATGATTTTCATGAGAGAACTCAGATTATGGCTATTGCTCAATTTATAGGGCAATGGGCATGGGTAATAGCTCCATGGTTTTGGGTTATTCTCTATGATCCTACCTGGTTTCCTGATGGAGCAGGTCAAGGTGTAAGGGATTTATCTATTTGGGTAGCTATACCGTGTACAATTTTTGCAATTATACCCGCAATTTTCATAAAGAGTAAATCAACGCTCAATAGAAAAGATTTTTTACCTGTTAATTCTAGCTATATAAGTAAAAGTATAAAAGGGATTTTTATTTCTGCTTTTGAGGCTTTTAAAATTAAACAATTTAAAAAAATTGCGTTTGCAACATTTTTAATTTTTAACTCATTTCAAGTAATTGCAGCTTTTACTTTTTTAATAATTGTTCATTATTTATTTAACAGTGACCCCGCAAGTGCTGGAAACTGGCCTGCATTACACGGATCAGTTGGTGCACTTATTACATCTTTTTTGGTTATTCCATTAATCACTATAATTTCAAAAAGAATAGGAAAAAAGAAAGCCTTTATACTTTCTCAATTAATTTCAATAATAGGATATATTTTATTTTGGTTTTTATTTATACCTGGAAAACCTTATATGTTTTTGTTTGCTTTACCATTCCATTCTTTTGGAATCGGAAGCTTATTTACGATAATGATGTCAATGACTGCAGATGTATGTGATTTAGATGAATTAGAAAATGGCGTTAGAAGAGAAGGTGTTCTTGGTGCAGTATACTGGTGGATGGTAAAACTTGGATTTGGTGTTGCTGCATTATTTAGCGGATTTATATTATGGCTTGTTGGATTTAATCCAGATCAAGTAACTGAAACAGCGCTAACAGGAATGCGTTTGTTCTATACTTTTTTACCCATAACCGGAGTTGTTTTAGCGATACTAATAATGAAAGATTATGATATTTCGGAAGAAAAAGCTAATGAAATTAAAAAACAATTGGAGTTAAAAAATAAAAATGTCTTATAGAAAGGAAAAAATACATTCTTTAACAGGTATCAACTTAAATATAGTTTCTGAATCAGAGTTAAAAAAGCTTTGTAATAAGTTTCTTAAAAATGGAATTCATGGATTCTGTTTTAGTGCTTATGATGAAGGTCAAAAGCCTGGTGATAATATTTCTGACGAGCAAATTTTAAGAAAATTAAATATTATTAAACCTTACATTAAATGGATTAGAACATTTTCTTGTACCGAAGGAAATGAAAGAATTCCAGTCCTTGCAAAAGAATTAGGTTTAAAAACATTAGTTGGTGCATGGCTCAGTGATGATAAACTAACAAATGAAAAGGAAATCAATGGATTAATTTCTTTATGTAAATCTGGACATGTCGATGTTGCAGGAGTTGGAAATGAGGTTTTATACAGAAAGGAAATGTCTGAAACTGAACTTATCGACTACATTAATTTAGTTAAAAAGGAAATTGGAGATGTTCCTGCTGGTTATGTTGATGCATACTATGAATTTTCTGCTAGACCCAATTTAGCAGATTCATGTGATGTTATATTAGCTAATTGCTATCCTTATTGGGAAGGTTGTAGTTTAGAATACTCTTTAATGTACATGAAACAAATGTACTTTGAGGCAAATTCAGCTGGAAAGGGAAAAAAAGTAATTATTACCGAAACTGGTTGGCCTAGTCAAGGAGCAAGTTTAAGAGGTGCTCACCCATCGAAAGAAAATGCTCATAAGTATTTCATTAATGCACAAAATTGGTCATTTGAAGATAATATTGAAATGTTTTATTTTTCAGCTTTTGATGAATCGTGGAAAGTTGGTGTTGAAGGAGATGTAGGAGCTTACTGGGGTTTGTGGGATAAAGATGAAAAATTAAAATTTTAATATTGGATTATTCAAAAGTACTTAATATAGATATTGGAAAAGCAGTTTGCTACTCTGGATATAGAAAAGGTCAAACACCTGGAGAAATTTTTCCTACTTACAACCAGGTAAAAGAAGACCTTTTTATTATAAACAAAACATGGAAATACATTAGGTTATACAGTTGTGATTTTCATTCGAGAACTGTTCTAGAGGTTATAAAAAATGAAAAACTCAACTTAAAAGTTATGCTTGGTTGTTATATTGAAGCAGAAGTAAATAATTACTCATGTCCTTGGGGAGGAGAGTATTCTAATGATCAATTAAAAATAAATAAGAAAAGAAATTTAGAAAGAATTGATTTACTTTCTGAACTTGGAAAGAAATACCCTAAAATTATCTTTTCACTCTCAATTGGTAATGAAGCTTGTGTAAGTTGGACAGACCATATGGTCCCCGTGGAAAGTGTAGTAAACTACGCTAAGATCTTAAAGTCAAAAGCTAAACAACCTATTACTTTTTGTGAAAACTATGTTACATGGGTAAATAAACTAGAAAAACTAGTTGAGGTATTGGACTTTATTTCTATTCACACCTACCCTCAATGGGAAAATGTTTATATAGACGATGCCTTAAATTATACGATTGAGAATTTTGATTTGGTTCGTTCTAAATATCCTAATAAATTAATTGTTATAACTGAGGCTGGCTGGACAACTTCAACTAATGACATTGAAATAAAAAAGCATAATACTAACGAACATTTTCAAAAAATATACTACAAACAACTTTCTAAATGGAGTGAAGAAAAAAAAGTCCTGACTTTCTTATTTGAAGCCTTTGATGAGCCTTGGAAAGGATCAGATGACTCTTTAGAACCTGAAAAGCATTGGGGTTTATATAACGAAAACAGAACTCCTAAGGTTGCAATGAAAAAAGAAACTTATAAAAAGTAATAATATTTATTTCTTCCCCATAAAATTAATTTATTATATATTTACACTCCAAATCGCGGGATAGAGCAGTAGGTAGCTCGTCGGGCTCATAACCCGAAGGTCACAGGTTCGAGTCCTGTTCCCGCTACTAAAACAATAAAACGGTTATACTTTTATAAAAGTGTAGCCGTTTTTTAATTAAAAGACTTTCCCAAAAATAAAATACATATTAACCTTTGTCAATTATTAAAATAAATATTCAATATACTTTTGAATTCTTAAAAGTTATTGAGAATATGGCACACTTTTTGGCATTATTTATAAAATTTAAAAGGAGTTTCCAAGCACAAAAAAAAATATAAAATGAAGAAATTTAGTTCTTATATCTTAGTTTTAGCATTCATCCTTGCCAGTTGTGGTCAAGAGGATGAGTGTGATTTCTCTAAGATTAATTCAGCGCCGGTAATTATTAATAATAGTGATGAGTACATCATTATGGAAGAAAATCAAACATATGCATTTACCGTTAATGCTAATGATGAGGACGGAGATGACTTATCCTTTGAAATAAACGGCAATGAGGATGGAGGCGAATTTACAAGTGATAGCACATTTTTTAATGCTACATATTTAATAACTATTGATAAATGGACAGGCGTGGTTACTTTTAATGAAGCCCCTGATTACGAAAATCCCCAGGATATTGATAGAGACAATATATACAGAATCACAATTACTGTTGAGGATGGGGATGGCAACTACTGCAGTGCAAATGGTATGTTGAGTACAACCAAGACGTTTGCGATAAAAGTAATAAAAGACACTTCAAATTAAGGGGGCACTTTTTGCAATGGATATTGAAAAGAAATTTAAATTGTAACCAGGGTTATTCGTTCATAATAAGACTCATTATATGATGAGTGTCGAATAAGTCTCTTGGAGTAAAACTGATGTTCAATATTTTATAATAAGAGTCATTAGAAATAGTGACTCTTTTTTTGCTTTAAAGTCAAATTTGTAACTTAGAATAGACAATCAATAATAAATCTGAATTATGAAACGTATACTATTTATAGCATTTATTTTGCTACTAACCAATGTACAAGCGCAAGAAAAAAATAAGCTATCACTTGAACATTATAAAAATTATGAATGGACATCAAATCCAAAGCTATCACCCGATGGTCAACAAATCCTTTATTCTCGATCTTGGATTAACATGATTGATGATAAACGGGAGACGGATTTATGGATAATGAATAAAGATGGTTCAACTAATCGATTTTTCTTAAATGGATCTAATGGTAAATGGTCTCCAAATGGAGATAAAATTGCATTTACCAAAAAAGGCGAACCAAATGGTACTCAGATTTTTATTAAGTATTTAGGAGTTGAAGGAGAACCAACCCAAATTACAAAACTAGACAAGTCCCCATCCAGTATGGAATGGTCTCCAGATGGTAAGTATATTGCATTTTTAATGCATGTGTCGTCTGAACCAGCATTGAAACCAATAGGTGTTCCATCGAAACCGAAAGAAGCTAACTGGACAAAAGGTCCTCAGGTTATAGATCAAGTAGATTATAGACAAGATCGTGTTGGTTTTCTTGAAAGAGGGTTTAATCAATTATTTATTGTTTCTACAGAGGGTGGTACTGAAAGACAGATTACATTTGGTGAATACGATAATGTTTCTGGCGGAATATCATGGTCTAAAGACAATAAATCTATAGTATTTAGTAGCTATCTAAAACCCGAGGCTGAATATGCAAGGGGACAATCTAATCTATATTCATTAAATATAAACACATTAAGACTTACAGAGCTTACTTCACGAGAAGGTACTGAATCATCACCACGTATTTCACCAGATGGATCTAAGATTGCATTTGTGGGCTCAACTTGGTCCAAAAATTTTTATAATGATCGTAAAATGTATATTATGAATATAGACGGTTCAAACTTAAAATGTGTAACTAAAAGTTTAGATCAAACCCCTAGTTCACCTATTTGGGCAAGTAATAGTTCAGGTGTTTATTTCAATATAAGGGAATATGGACAAAGCAATATATATCATGCAGATATAAAGGGAAAAGTAAAGAAAATTACAAACGGAAATCATATGCTTTCCATGAATGATTTAGTTGGTAAGAATGCTGTAGCTAGCTGGACTAATCCATCAAATCCTAGTGATATCGTAAGTTTTTCAGTTGATAAGTTCAATAAAATAAATCGACTTTCTAATGTAAATGAGGATATCTTTTATAATGTAGAATTTGGCAAGGTTGAAGAGATAACTTATGAATCTATTGATGGTAAAAAGGTACAAGGTTGGATTGTAAAACCACCTCAATTCGATTCAAATAAAAAATACCCTTTGGTTCTAAGAATTCATGGAGGCCCTCATAGTATGTATCATGTTGGATTTAACTATAATTTTCAATTACATGCAGCACAAGACCAGGTTGTATTATATACAAACCCTAGAGGATCTACAGGTTATGGATATGATTTTGCCAATGCTATTCAAAATGCTTATCCAGGTAATGATTATGATGATATAATGGCTGGTGTGGATGAGGTTATTTCCAAGGGATATATTGATGAAAATAAAATGTATGTATATGGAGGCAGTGGTGGTGGAGTATTAACAAGCTGGATTGTTGGAAAAACAGATCGATTTGCTGCAGCTTCTGTAAACTACCCTGTAACTAATTGGTTTTCTTTTGTAGGAACTACTGATGGTGCGGGATGGTATTATAATTTTGAAAAATATCCATGGGAAGATCCAAGTGAACATATCAGAAGATCTCCTTTAATGCGTGTTGGAAATGTAAAAACACCTACTATGCTTATGTGTGGAGAGGATGATTTAAGAACTCCAATCTCTCAAACAGAAGAATATTATCAAGCCTTGAAAATGAACAAAGTTCCTACTGTTATGATAAGGTTTAACGAAGAATATCATGGTACAAGCAGTAAACCCTCAAATTTTTTAAGAACTCATGGCTACATTAATGCTTGGTTTGATAAACACTCAACAAGGAAAGAGCTTAAATAACTAAGTATATTGAAAATTAGTGATCAAAACTTAAGAATGTTTATTATTTGGGTAATTACCCAAAAATTTAATATATTTGTAATAATTTGGGTGTTTACCCAAAAAATATTATAAAAATGAAAGATCTTAAATATCTATTTGCATACACAGTTCCTATTTCGGTTTACATATCATTCATATCTACAGGTATCTGGACATATTCTGCTATTTTCTATGTCTTCTTATTAATCCCATTACTAGATTTTCTTTTCGGAGAAACTGAGAAAAATCTCTCAAGTAATGATGCTTCATATCTAAATAAAAAATGGATTTTTGACATAATGCTATATTTTAATGTTCCTATTATTTTTGGATTACTATATGTAATATTTTCTTCATTTCTAGTGAATGACTACAATGTATTTGAAACTATTGGCTTAGCACTTTCAACTGGAATTTTATTAGCTACTAATGGTATTAATGTAGCTCATGAGTTAGGACATAGAAAACCTTATTTTGAAAGATTTCTAAGTAAATTTTTATATATGCCTTGTTTATATATGCATTTTTACATTGAACACAATTTTGGTCATCACCTAAATGTTGCTACACCTGAAGACGGTGCTACCGCAAAATATAACCAATCGGTATATTCATTTTGGTTAACATCTGTAACCAAGCAATATTTCGATGCATGGAAAAATCAAAAAACACTTCTTAAAACTAAAAACAGTTCATTTATTTCCCTAAAAAATGATATGCTTTGGTACCATTTAATTCAGCCACTATATCTTTTTATTGTTTATTATCTGTTTTCTTTTAATGTGATGATTTTTGCTTTTATTGTTGGAATAATTTCTTTTCTATTTCTAGAGTGTATCAATTATATTGAACATTATGGTTTACAGCGTAAAAAATTAGCTTCTGGAAGATATGAAAGAGTTCAACCTCATCACTCATGGAACTCTAACTTTAATATTGGAAGAATCACACTTTATGAACTTACACGACATAGTGATCATCACTATAAATCTTCAAAAAAATATCAAATTTTAAATAGCTATAAAGAATGCCCTACCCTTCCTGTTGGTTATCCGGCTTCAATACTTTTAAGTTTAATTCCTCCACTTTGGTTTATGATTATGAATCCAAGAGTTCCTAATGAAATGAATTTAGATAAATAATATGATTCAAACTGATTCTTTACAATTAACTCATCAATCTCTCGGATTTTTTTCACATAAAACAAAGGATAGAATTTTGATTTCCAGTTTAATTTTATTCAACGAAGGCGGTTTTAATAATGTTACAACAGCTTCAATAGCAAAACATACTGGTATTCTTGAGGGAACTCTTTGGTATCATTTTAATTCCAAAAAAGATATTTTATCAAACCATATTCAACTTCTACAGAAAGTATTCTTATCTGTAAATCAGCAAAACAAATCAAAAGATTTTGAAAAAATCATTAGTGAATTTTTTCAGTCATACAACATAATTTGGGACTTTAGGTACATTCTTAGAGATAACTTTCAAAAGACTTTTGAAGGTGATGAATCTATTTTGAAATCCATAACAGAAATAAATAATTATTTGGATAAATGGGCAGAAAATAGAATTCTACATTCATTCGATAGCGGATTGATAAAAATTAATTCAAAAGAAATAGAAAATCTTTCTGAAATAATTTTAGTTATTGGTAGATATTGGCTTGATTTCTCAATGAAAAAATATCCAAGCATTGGTATAAATTCACTTAGATTAAAAGGATTGAAACATATAATTACTATTTTAAATCCTTTCCTCAATACTCAAGGGATCCCAATTATTAAAAATATGTTAAAACAATATTAGCAATTAGTAATTTTTTATTTTACACTAAGTATTCCCTTTTAAACATCTTGTAAAAAAAGGAAAGTCATCACTTACTACATAATAATATATTCCCTCAGGAAATTCAGGTGTCACACCAAATCTGCCATTACATTGATCTAAATCACCTAACCCATCAACGTATTCATAATCTTGAGTAAATGCTCCCATTGCTATAGGTGTGTTGGGCGTTGTTCCTTGGCCTGGACCTCCAGACAATCTAGTCAAAACCATAGGTCTATTAGGATCAGGTTGACTTTTTAATCTATAGCTAGATTTTAAAGCTATTGTTTTAGTAGAAGAGTCATTAGGGTCCGAAAACCCGTATCTAGCATAAACAGGAAAACCATCAGCAGCCCATCCAACTAAAGTCATCCCTTCACTATCACCAAGAAAATCTACCAAAAGTTCCGGAATTCCGTGATAATGGTAAGCGCCATTAGGCTGAACATGTGCATGATTCATATCATCTCCAAAATTAAATGTATCATGTCCTAGCGCTTCAATATTCCAATTTCCCTGACCTTGAGCTAGGCTGCAAACACCTTGATCATTACATCTTCCAGCTGTTCCAGGGTCAAATTTGACACTATTTAAAGCATAAGCAATTACTAATGCGGGGCCAACCACCTCTAATCCACTTTCAGAAATTATATTTGGACAAAGAGTAAATCGTTTGTTTATAGTTTGTTCTCTAATACTATTTGGATTGTGATTATTGGGGAAAGTTCCCACTTCATGATTTGGAATACCATTTCCGTTTAAAATTCTTTCAGATCCATTAGATGACCATGAATATCTACTATTAGTATTAACCGACTCATCACTATTGAATATATTTTGATTAATATTAACTAACACTCCAGCTGTAGTATAATTTCCGGAACAGTTTTCGATTTCTTGTTCTAGACCATTTTCATTATTACCACAAGAAAATAAAATAAAAACGAATAATAAAACTATTTTTTTCATGTTAACACTATTAAAATTTGACAAGAGTTACAATATAAGGTTTAACTTATAATTGATTTTTATTTATTTGTAACTTGCTTTTGATTTGATATTTTAAAGTATGAATATAAACAACTTTTGGACTAAAATTTTTGGGATTTTTGGAATACTTGGTGGTATCACTTTATTCTCCGGAGATATGCTTTTTTATTATGATCCTCTAAATAGTAACTTATTTGAAAACATGGGTAATGCATCAGATTTAAGAATTATTTACAGTGCAGTTACAGCGTTATTGGCTGCTTGGTTTTATATGTTTGGGGTCGTTCATGTTTATCAAGCTTTTAAACCGTCTAAAACTCTTGTAAAAAATATAATTTTTATTTGTTTTGCTGCCATTACAATTTCTTATGGAGTTGTTCACGGAGCTTTTGTGGCAATAGCGACTTCTTCAAAATTAGCTATCCAAAATAATCTTGATTTAAATGAAAGTGTCTTATTAGCTTCGGAAGCTAATAACACACTAAGACTATTAGTATATCCAATTTTTGGACTTTTATCTGTTTTGTTTATCTACCAAGTCTGGAAAAAAAATACTCTATACCCTAGATGGATAATTCTTTTTTTTCCATTAATACCCTTTCTAATACAAGATTTTATATGTAAAAATTTGTCAGGTAATATTTGGATTATCGTTTGTGGAGGTTATTTAAATCACATTTTAATAATTTTCTTTACAGCATCTACCATAGCTTTATGGAATAAAAAAAATTAAAATCATTTCAATATTAATAAGTTTAATAAATTTACTATGCATGCATAGTAATTTGTCAATTTTCCATATATTTGTTACAATAATTAATTTCTAAAAATATGGCTGACAAATACGTTGATATAGACACTCTAAAATACTTATTGTATGATGTACATGAGTTAGAAAAATTACTTAAAAGAGAAAGATTTGTAGATCACGATAAAGAATCTTTAGATATGTTTTTAGACTCTAGTAAAGATTTTGCCGATCGAGAACTATTCCCATATTTTAAGGAAATGGATGAAAATCCAGCTTTTCACAAAGATGGACAGGTATATGTGCACAAGCAGGTGGAAACAATGATGAAAAAAGGAGGTGAATTAGGTTTTATATCTTCAAGTTTTGATTACGAAGTTGGAGGTTTACAAATTCCTCTAATGGCTAGTACTGCATCAAGCTACATACTCGATGCTGCAAATAATCATTTACCAGGATATGCAGGTCTAACTCAAGGTGCTGCTGAATTAATTATTCATTTTGCTAAAAAAGATCTTTTGGATAAGTATGTTCCAGAGATGCTTGCTGGTAATTGGGGAGGAACCATGTGTTTAACTGAGCCGCAAGCTGGAAGCTCATTGTCTGATATTGTAACAAAAGCTACACCACATGAGAATGGGTACTATAATATTAGTGGCCAAAAAATATTTATATCTGCTGGGGATAACCAATATCTAGATAATATTGTTCATTTAGTTCTAGCTAGAGTTGAAGGAGCTCCAAAAGGAACAAAAGGAATATCATTATTTATTGTTCCAAAAAATAGAAAATTAGATGATGGTTCCTTAGAACCAAATGATGTAACTAGTGTTGCTGATTTTCAAAAAATGGGTCAAAAGGGATATTGCACTACTCACTTAGGATTTGGAGATAAAGAAGATTGTCGAGGTTGGTTAGTTGGAGAAGAGAACAATGGATTAAGATGCATGTTTGTGATGATGAATGCAGCTAGAATTGGAGTTGGAAGAGCTGCATCAGCAATTTCTTCAGCCGCATATTATGCGTCTCTTCAATATGCTAATGAGAGACCACAAGGAAGAAAACTTTCGAGTGATGGTAAGAAAAATGTAGAAGAAAGTCAGTCCTTAATTATTGAACATCCTGATGTTAGAAGAATGCTCTTATTACAAAAAGCGGTTGTTGAGGGTTCTATGAGTCTTGTTTTATTAGCAGCTAAATATTATGATTTAGAAAGTACTGCTCAATCAAAAGAGGAAAAAATAAAATACAATACTTTACTTGAAATGATTATACCAGTTGTAAAAACTTACCCATCAGATGCTGGGGCTTATTCAGTAAATAATGGACTACAAGTATTAGGAGGATATGGATTTTGTTCAGACTTTATACTACAACAGTATTATAGAGACATTAGGATTTCGGCAATATATGAAGGGACTACTGGAATTCAGTCTCAAGATCTTCTTGGCCGAAAAATTACCATGAATAATGGAGAGGGTTTGAAACTATTACTTGCAGAAATAATTGAAACAATCACAAAAGCAAGCAATTATCCAGAATTAAAAGAATATTGTGATTCTCTTAGTAAAAAAATTAAATTATCAGAAAAGATTTTACAAACACTTATGCCTTACGCCCTCAAAGGAGATTTTGAAAAGTATTTAGCTGATGCAAGTATATTTATGGAATTCTTCAGCTTAGTAATAGTTGGATGGAATTGGTTAGAAATTGCGGCAAATTCACAGGAAGCTCTTAAAAATGGAGATAAGAAATATTCAGAAATTTTCTATAAAAGTAAGATAGAAACTATGAAATATTTCTTTGAATATGAATTACCTAAAACTATTAGTCATTCAGAAATAATCATGAATCCATCATCTGTAACAATAAAGAAAGAAGGAGAAATTTTAATTTAATCCTTGTTGTGTGAACCGTCACAAAATCCATTAGGATCCAATGTACTTCCACATCCACATTTAGGTTTATTTGACATAACTTAATTTTTTCTTTAAAAATCAAGTTCCATGCCAAATAGGATTCCATTAAGGAATATCATAGATTTTTTAAAAAAATTTAAATTTATTCATTAATTTAAAGGAAAATAAAATCAAATGGAAAATTTAAAACTCATTGTTCAGCTCATTATTGCTTTAGGAATTTTTAATGTGTGGCTAATAAATTTTAGCAAATCCTCTAAATATAGAGGAGGAAACGCAGGTAATATGTCTGAAGAATTTGAAACATATGGATTTAACAACTGGTTCATGAAATTAGTTGGATTTTTAAAACTGTCTATGGCTGTTTTACTTATTGCAGGGATTTGGTATTCGAATCTTGTTGAATACGCTGCTTTTGTAATTGGAACTTTAATGGTTGGTGCAATTTTCGCTCATGTTAAAATCAATGATCCATTTATTAAGTCTGTTCCGGCTCTAATTATGCTTATTCTGTGTTCCATCCTAATCATATTGTAAGTCATAACTTATATATTCAAATTAATATTATTTTACTTTGAATTCATTTTATATAGATTAATTTTGCAGAAAATACTACTACATGGCATTTAACATTGAAATGATCGAAAAGGTTTATAAAGAAATTAAAACCAAAGTAGACAAGGCAAGAGAGCTAACACAAAAGCCCCTAACACTTTCTGAAAAAATTCTTTACTCTCATTTATGGAGTGATAATCTTGATACTCCTTTTACAAGAGGTAAAGATTATGTCGATTTTGCACCAGATAGAATTGCTTGTCAGGATGCCACAGCTCAAATGGCCTTGTTGCAGTTTATGCAAGCTGGAAAGAAAAAGGTTGCTGTTCCTACAACTGTCCATTGTGATCACTTAATTCAAGCTTCTGTTGGAGCAAGTAAAGATTTACAATCTGCATTAAATAATAGTAATGAAGTTTTTAATTTTTTGGAGTCAGTATCCAATAAATATGGAATAGGTTTTTGGAAACCAGGAGCTGGTATTATTCACCAAGTTGTACTAGAAAATTATGCATTCCCTGGTGGAATGATGATTGGTACAGATTCTCATACTGTCAACGCAGGTGGTTTAGGAATGGTTGCAATTGGTGTTGGAGGTGCTGATGCGGTTGATGTAATGGCAGGAATGCCTTGGGAATTAAAATTTCCTAAACTAATTGGAGTTAAATTAACCGGAAAATTATCAGGTTGGACAGCTCCAAAGGATGTTATATTAAAAGTTGCTGGAATTCTGACTGTTAAAGGTGGAACTGGAGCCATTATTGAATATTTTGGACCAGGTGCTCAATCAATGTCATGTACAGGTAAAGGAACCATTTGTAACATGGGAGCAGAAGTAGGTGCTACTACATCAACATTTGGATACGACCAGTCCATGGAAAGATATTTGAGATCTACTGATAGAAATGATGTTGCAGATGCTGCTAATAAAGTCAAAGACTATTTAACTGCTGATAAAGAAGTGTATGAAAATCCTGAAAAATATTTTGATCAAGTGATTGAAATCAATTTATCTGAGCTTATGCCACATGTTAATGGTCCTTTCTCACCTGATATTGCTACACCAATAAGTGAAATGAGTGAGAAATCTAGAAAAAATGATTGGCCTATTAAAGTAGAATGGGGCTTAATAGGTTCATGCACAAACTCATCTTACGAAGATTTGTCTAGAGCAGCCTCAATAGCACAACAAGCAATTGACAAAAAATTAGAAACTAAAGCTGAATTTGGTATTAATCCTGGTTCTGAACAAGTAAGATATACGGCTGATAGAGATGGTTTTTTAGACATCTTTGAAAATTTAAATGCAAAAATATTTACAAACGCTTGCGGACCTTGTATTGGTCAGTGGGCTAGACAGGGAGCCGATTTAAAAGAAAAAAATACAATTGTACATTCTTTCAATAGAAATTTTGCAAAAAGAGCTGATGGAAATCCAAACACGCATGCTTTTGTTGCATCACCTGAAATGGTAGCTGCAATTGCAATCTCTGGAAGATTAGATTTCAACCCAATCACAGATTCTTTGATAAATTCTGAAGGTAACGAAGTCAAATTAGATGAGCCAACTGGCTGGGAATTACCACCTAAAGGATTTGAAGTCGAGGATGCCGGTTATTTAGAGCCTGTTGAAGATGGCTCTAATATCAATGTTGTTGTCAGCGAAAAATCTGAAAGATTACAACTTCTTGAACCCTTTAAACCATGGGATGGACAAAATATAACCAATGCTCGATTATTAATTAAAGCTTTAGGAAAATGTACAACAGACCATATTTCTATGGCCGGACCATGGTTAAGATTTAGAGGACACTTAGATAATATTTCTAATAATTGCCTAATTGGCGCTATCAATGCTTTTAATAATAAAACCAATTTTGTAAAGAATCACATCAGTGGTGAATATGAAGGTGTTCCTGACACTCAAAGAGAATACAAAAAAAATGGAATTGACACTGTTGTTGTAGGTGACCACAATTATGGAGAAGGATCATCCAGAGAACATGCTGCAATGGAACCAAGACACTTAGGTGTTAAAGTAGTTTTGGTAAAATCATTTGCTAGAATTCACGAAACAAACTTAAAAAAGCAAGGAATGTTGGGTATAACATTTTCAAACGAAAATGATTATGATTTAATTAAAGAAGATGATCTATTTAATTTCATTGATTTAGATTCATTCAGTCCTGGAAAACAAATTTCAATTGAAATAGTTCACGCAGACGGAACAAAAGATCTTATAATGGCTGATCACACTTATAATGCACAACAAATTGAGTGGTATAAGGAAGGTTCTGCATTAAATTTGATAAAAAAAGGTAACTAGAGTTATTCAGGAGCTATTTCAAAACACTTTTCATTTAAATCTGGGGTCAACTGGATTTGACACCCAAGTCTTGAGTTTGACTGTATATTAAAAGCTTCTGAAAGCATAGCTTTTTCATCCTCAGAAACATCCTTAAGTAAATTATTACAGCTAACATAAACATGACACGAAGCACACATAGCCATACCACCACAAATTCCTTCTATTGGAAACTCATAACTTTTACAGGCTTCCATTAAATTCATATTCATATCAGTAGGAACAATAATTGTATGCTTCTTTTTATCCCTGTCTATAATGTAAATTTTTATGTCAGACACTTTGCAAAATTATTAATAAAAGATTTAGCAAAAAGGAAATTACATACAAATATTTAAT